>CAYRXQ010000123.1:0-9249 GCA_964428115.1 uncultured Ilumatobacteraceae bacterium | reverse complement strand
CCCGAAGACGCCGTCATGACCATGGTCGACAGCGACCTGCTCGACGAGCTGCTCGGCACCCTCGACGGGCGCGCCCGCTACGCCGTCGAAGCACGCTTCGGCCTCCTCGACGGCGAGCGCAAGAGCTTCCGCGAGGTCGGCGAGAGCCTCGGCGTCACCGCCGAGGCCGCACGTCGGCTCGTCAGCCGGGCCGTCGCCGGCCTGCGCGACGACGCCGAGCGCATCCTCGCCGTCTGACCACCCCTCGGATCCGCAGCCGGATCCGCCACCGATCACCAGCGATCACCGCACGAGCAGCCGGGGAACCGGCTGCTCGTGCGCGTCGGGGCACCGATACGCTTCGGCCCATGGCATCGTCGTGGACACCGACGTCGTGGCGCGCCCTCCCGGCGCGCCAGCAGCCCGATTGGCCCGACGAGGCCGATCTGGAGCGGGCGGTCAAGCAGATCGCGAGCTATCCACCCCTGGTGTTCGCCGGCGAGGCCCGGTCGCTCCAGGCGTCGCTCGGGCAGGTCGCGGCGGGCAACGCCTTTCTCCTGCAGGCCGGTGACTGCGCCGAGAGCTTCGAGGAGTTCTCCGCCGACAACATCCGCGAGAAGCTGCGCGTCATCCTCCAGATGGGCGTGGTCCTCACCTATTCGATGGGCGTGCCGGTGGTGAAGGTCGGTCGCATGGCCGGCCAGTTCGCCAAGCCCCGCTCCAGCCCCACCGAGACCATCGACGGCGTCGAGCTGCCCTCGTTCCGCGGCCACATCGTCAACGACGTGGCGCCCACGGCCGCCGCCCGCATCCCCGATCCGGAGCGGTTGGTGCAGGCGTACCACCAGTCGGCGTCCACGCTCAACCTGCTGCGGGCCTTCACCAAGGGCGGGTTCGCTGCCCTCGATCGGGTCCACGCCTGGACCCAGGAGTTCGTGTCGAGCAGCCCCGAAGGTCGTCGGTACATGCAGCTCGCCGACGAGATCGATCGGGCGCTGCGCTTCATGCAGGCCTGCGGCATGGACGTGGAGTCCAATCCGGCCCTGCGCGAGGTCGACGTCTACACCAGCCACGAGGCGCTCCTGCTCGGGTACGAGGAAGCCCTCACCCGGCGCGACTCCCTCACCGGCGCCTGGTACGACTGCTCGGCGCACATGCTGTGGATCGGTGAGCGGACCCGCGAGCTCGAGGGTGCCCACGTCGAGTTCCTCCGCGGCGTGTCCAACCCGGTCGGCTGCAAGGTCGGCCCGACCACGACCGTCGACGAGGTCCTCGGGTTGTGCGAGACGCTGAACCCGGCCCGGATCCCGGGCCGGCTCACGCTGATCTCACGCATCGGGGCCACCCACGTCGAGGAGAAGCTCCGCCCGCTGCTGCGAGCGGTGACCGACAGCGGTCATCCGGTGGTGTGGTCCTGCGACCCGATGCACGGCAACACCTACACCGCGCCCGGGGGCCGCAAGACCCGCCACTTCGACGCCATCATCGGCGAGATCGAGGGCTTCGTCCGAGCGCACCGCGCCGAGGGCACCTGGCCGGGCGGCATCCACGTGGAGCTCACGGGCGACGACGTCACCGAGTGCGTGGGCGGCGGCGACGACCTCTCCGATGCCGACCTCGACCACCGCTACGAGACGGTCTGCGACCCGCGCCTCAACGGCCGGCAGGGCCTCGAGCTGGCGTTCCGCACCGCCGAGCTCGTCCGGACCATCCACCCGGCCTGACGGGTCGACCGATGGCCGGGGCCGCCCACCACGACCCACGGTCGGCCGACTTCGTGGCGGCGCTGGCGCCCCTCACCGAGGCCTGGCCCGTCGACCACGTCTCGGTCGCCGTGGTGCACCACGGCGGCGATGTCCTCGGCTGGGGCGACGCTGAGCGCACCTACCGCCTCGCGTCGCTCACCAAGCCGATGGTCGCCTGGGCAACGCTCGTGGCCGTGGAGGAGGGCATCGTCACCCTCGACGCGCCGCTCGCCCACGTCGCGGCCCAACCCGGCTGCACCCTGCGCCACCTGCTCGCCCACGCCGGCGGGTACGGGTTCGACGGCGCCGATCCGATCGCGCCGCCCGCCACCCGCCGCACCTACTCCAACACTGGGTACGAGCTGGCCGCTGCCGAGGTCGAGCGAGCCGCCGGGATGCCCGTCGCCGAGTACCTCGCCGGTGCGGTGTTCGAGCCGCTCGCCATGACCGGCGCCGAGCTGCGCGGCTCGGCGGCCCACGGGGTGTGGGCCACCGTCGGCGACGTCGCCCGGTTCGTCGAGGAACTCCTGCGGCCACGACTGCTCGCTGCGACCACCGCTGAGGACGCCCATCGCCCGCAGTGGCCCGAGCTCGCCGGTATCGTCCCCGGCGTGGGCCGTTTCGTGCCGTGCCCCTGGGGGTTGGGGCTGGAGATCGTCGGGAGCAAGTTGCCGCACTGGACCGGGCGGCGCAACTCGCCTCGCACCGTCGGCCACTTCGGCGGCGCGGGCACGATGATGTGGGCCGACCCCGTCGTCGACGTCGGACTCGTGGCCCTCACCGACCGACCCTTCGACGAGTGGGCCGCCGACGCCCTGCGCTGCTGGCCCGAGCTCTCCGACGCCGTCATCGAGCGCCTGGCCGACGTGTCGCCGGCTGGAGACGGTTCGTGAACGGGTTCCAGCCGGGCGACCGGATCCGCGTCGAGCTCGTCGACGACGACGGCCTGCCGATGGTCCGCTACGGCTTCGTCGGTGCCGTCCCCGAGGGTCGACCGGTGGTCGGCATCCCGGTCCTGCTCGACGGCGAGCTCAACGGTTCCACGATCATCGACCGGTCCTGCATCCACCAGGTCACGATCACCACCGTCGAGCTGTGCCTCGACGGCACCGACCTGCTCCACGATCCCTCGCTGCGCCAAGGGCTGGTCAACCTGTGGCTCGCCGAGGCCGAGGACGCCGGCCTCGACATCGACGCCATCCACCCGGTGGGCACCGGGGTGCGCGACTCCAGCGAGGGGTTCGTCATGGCCGAGCTCACGGCTGCCGGGGAGCACTACGTGCTGCGGGCCACCTCCCACCCCAACCGGCCCGACACCGTGGCGGTCCGCGCCGACCGCCCCAATCGCTGGGAGCTCTGACCGGCGCGATCCAATGGCCGCCGGTGACCTGCCGGTGACCCGGTGACCCGAAGGTTCAGGGTCCCGGAGCGGGCGACGTCGTCCGGCCGTGGCGGTGGAGCGTCCGGCTGACCGCCTGCTCGCGGACCCAGTGCTGCAGCTCGAGCATCGGGTCGGTCGTCGGTTCGGTGACGTCGATGACGATGTCGGCCGCGTGCAGGATGCGCCGGGCGTCGTCGTCGAGCGACCGCAGCAGCCGCACTCGATCGGGAGGCGTCGCCGCTGCGGCGAGACGCTGCGCGAAGGCCAGATCGTCCTCACGAGCGGGGTCCGACTCCTCGAGCGCGACCCCCGTCACCGACGCCACCAGCTGCATCGTCGCCAGCTGACGCGATCGGGCGTCGTCGTGGCGGACCGCGACGCGGTCGAGCGGGACGTATCGCAAGATGTTCGACTCCGCCCGCAGCGCGCTCTCGTCGTGGGCGGCGCCGTAGTGACGTTCCCACACCGAACGGAACGCCGCTGTCACGGCTGCCGCATCGAACGAGCGGTCGGGGTCGTCGGCGATCGTCGCGAACTGGGCGACGTATCCCGGTCCGCCGGCCTTCGCTCCGCCACCGACCGACGAGAGCTTCCACCCACCGAACGGTTGACGGCGCACGATCGCGCCGGTGATGTGGCGATTGACGTAGGCGTTGCCCACTTCGACGCGATCGAGCCATCGCTCGATCTCCCGCTGGTCGAGCGAGTGGATCCCACCGGTCAGACCGAAGTCGGTCGTGTTCTGCAGGTCGATGGCGTGGTCGAGATCGTCGGCTCGCATCAGGCCGAGCACCGGGCCGAAGCACTCGGTGCGATGGAACCACGAGTCGGCGACCACGCCGAGGCGCACGCCCGGCGACCAACAGGTGCCCGGCGCGGTCCCCGGCCGCTCGAGTCGACGCGGCTCGACGAGCCACGACTCGCCGGGATCCAGCCGGGTGAGACCGCGCTCGAGCTTGTCGGCGGGCGGAGCGATCAGCGGTCCCATCGTCGTCGCCGGATCGGTCGCAGCGCCGACGCGCAGGCTCAGCACCGCGTCGCGCAGCCGACGGCGGACGGTCGGGTCGTCGTACACGTCGCCAACGAGGATGCCCAGGCTCGCCGCCGAGCACTTCTGGCCCGCGTGCCCGAACGCCGAACGGACGAGATCGGCGATCGCTTGATCGAGATCGGCCGAGGGCGTGACGACGAGGGCATCCTTGCCGCTGGTCTCGGCCAGCACCCGGAGGTCGGGACGCCAGTCGAGAAACATGCGAGCGGTCTCGTACCCGCCGGTGAGCACGATCGTGTCGACGAGCGGATGGGTGACGAGATGACGGCCGACGGGTCCGTCCTCGCAGGCGACGAACTGCAACACGTCGCGCGGGACGCCGGCACGCCAGAACTGATCCGCGATCCAGGCTCCGACCTCGACCACCTCGGGAGCAGGCTTGAGGATCACGCTGTTGCCGGCAGCCAGCGCGGCGGCCACGCCTCCCGTCGGGATCGCGTACGGGAAGTTCCACGGTCCCACCACCACGACCACCCCGCGGCCCGAGACGTCACGGCCGTGCTCGACGGCCGCATCGAGGCGAGCGCTGCCCTCGGTTGCGTAGTACCGACAGAAGTCGATCGCCTCGCTCACCTCCGGATCGCCCTCGTGGACGGTCTTGACGGCACGCGCCGCCATCAGCCCGACCGTCATGGCGCGCTCCCGGCTCATCACGTCCGCGGCACCGAGCAGCCACGTCCGGCGGTCCTGTCGCGACACGACGGGGTCGTCGACGCGGGCATGCGCAGCGGCCGCCAGGCCGAGCAGCGCATCGATCGTCGCGCGGTCGTCGACCCGATCGAACCTCGGTCGGGGCGGGTCGGTCACCGCTGCGGCGAAGGCCTCGCGCACCTCGACCAGGGTCGGGTCGCTGTCGGGTTCGTTCGCGAACCCCGGGGCGTCGCAGGGTTCGACGCGCCGGCGGCGACGTGCCCGACCGACCGCGTGGCGCTGCGCGACCGACGTCCGGAACCGCTGCGCCTCGTCGTCGAACTCTGGCGTGCCGGGCGCGAGGGTGAACAGCGACCGCAAGAAGTTGTCGGGCTGCGTGTTCTCGTCGAGGCGGCGCGTGAGGTAGGCGATGCTCGCCTCGAAGTCGTCGTCGGCCACCACCGGCGCGTACATCAAGAGCCGGCCGGCGCGATCGTGGACGGCGCGCGCCTGGCTCGGCGCCATCCCCTCGAGCATCTCGAACTCGATCCGGTCGAGCGCGCCACGGTCGGCGCCGAAGGTCAGCGCCCACGCCACGTCGAAGAGGTTGTGGCTCGCGAGGCCGACGCGAAGCGCTCCCGCCCACTCGGGTCGGAGCGCCGACTCCAGGATCGCCTTGTAGCTCGCATCGACGTCGGCTTTGGTGGGATACGGCGCAGGGATCCAGCCGTGCAGCTCGGCCTCCACGACCTCCATCGCCAGGTTCGCTCCCTTGACGAGGCGGACCTTGATGGTCCCACCGTGCCGGAGGTGTCGGAGCATCGCCCATGTTCCGAGCCGTTCGAGTGCATCGTGCGAGTCGGGAAGGTAGGCCTGCAGCACGATCCCGGCGTCGACGCCGGCGAACTCGGGCTCGTCGAGGACCCGCATGAACGACTGCAGCGTCAGCTCGAGGTCTCGGTACTCCTCCATGTCGAGGTTGACGAAGGTGACCGGGGTCGCGGCCGCGCCGCGCCGGTAGAGCTCGCGCACTCGCTCGCAGATGCGCTCGATCGACAGCTCGAACGCCAGCACGTCGAGGTCGGCGACGATCGAGGACACCTTGACCGACACGTAGTCGACGTCGGGACGTCCGATCATCTCGAGCACGGCGCGCATCCGCTCGATTGCCTCCGCGTCGGACAGGATCGCCTCGCCGAGCGGGTTGACGTTCATGTCCACACCGTCGGCGGCACGCCGACGCAGATGCCGAGCGAAGGCCGGATCATCGGCCGGGATCACGATCCCGTGGGTCTCGGCCTTGATCCGGCGGACCACGAGCGGCATCACGAGTCGGGGAAGTCGAGGGGCGATCACCGCGCCGGCGCGAAGCAGGAGGGCATCCAGGCGACCGATGGCGGAGGTCGGGAATCGATCGACCACGTCGCTGATGCGCTGGGCCGCCAGGCGAACGTCGGTGATCCGGAGCACCTCGTCGGTCAGGGCGAAGATCAGTTGGCGGCCGTGCTCGTCGGCGAGCAGTGCACCGAGCCGGTCACGCCGTCGCCGCTCACGTCGGGTCTCGTCGTTCCGGCTCCTCGCGAGCAGTCGACGGGCGACCTCGACCGCCTCGTCGACGAGTGCCGCCTCGGTCGCGTCGGTTCGTCCGTCGGTTGCCGACGGGTGTCGTTCCACGGCTCGGACCTCCCTTCGCCTCGCCCACGACGATCCCCCGTACGTCATGGCTCCACCGACCGTACCTGCCGAGACCCATCGCGGTGACGGGCTCGCGGGGCATCCCCACGGTGCGGCGCCCCGTCGACGAAGCCGTCGCGGCCGGATCAGACGGCCGGTTCGGTGGCCGGTGACGGCCCGGCATCGACCACGGTCGGCGTCGCGGCCGACGCTCTCGTCAGGCGCGACACCCGCACGAGGATGATGGTGGCGCCTGCGGTGAGCACGATGCCGTAGAAGGTGGTGAGCGGCTCGTTCGTGGCGATGCCGTAGGTGCCCCAGAGCACCGCATCGAGGAGCGCGATCTGCCAGGTGCGCACCGCGATCCCCGTCGGCCGATCGGTGCGCAGCGCAGCGACGACCGCCGGCACCACCCCCACCACGACGCCGAAGGCGATGACGGTGCCCAGGCCGACCTCACCCGCGATCGGCCAGGCGATGCCGACTGCGCTCGCCCAGGCCAACCAGGCCAGGAACGACCGCCGATCGGGCGGCCGGATGCCGAGGAGCAGCAGCACCACGACCTCGGGGACCAAGGCGACCAGGCTCGGTACCCACAGCACCGGACGGTCGACCATCAGCCCATAGGCGAACCAACCGCCGGTCGACACGATGCCGTTGGCGAGCGCCAACCACGAGACGCCGGCGCGCTCGCCGGTCTGCCAGATCTTGAGGGGCTGCGGGATCAGGCGCGACACGAAGATCACGCCCGCGAGCCAGCCGAAGAGGTCGTCGAGGGGCACGGCAGCGCGCGATCAGCGGGTGTCGACGACGCGGAACGCCTCGGCGGCGGAGCCGACGGGCAGCTGGAAGGCCTCGGCCGTGCCCCGTACCCAGGCGCGGACGCGCTCGTCCATGCCGCCGGGGTCGGGGTGTTGGCTGCGGTGAGCGTGGATCGCGCGCAGCTTGCGCTCGACCTGCCCGGTGATCTCGACCGCATCGGTGGGCGCGTGGTGGCCCATGATCCACATCTCGTCGACCGACCAGGGCTCGAACCCCGAGGTGATCAGCTCGGGGAACGCGAACGGGTTGCGAGCGTCGGGGTACACCGCCGACATGGCGGCCTCGCCGACGGCCAGGTGGTCGGGATGGCTGGTGTAGACGCGGTCGAGGTTGCGGACCGGCGACTGCGTGATGACGACCTGCGGGCGAACCCGACGGACCACCCGAGCCAGGCAGTGCCGCAGCGCCAGGCTGACCTCGACCTCGCCGTCCATCATCCCGAGGAACTCGAGGTCGGTCACGCCGACCTCGGCGGCCGCCGCGGTCTGCTCGGCGCGCCGCAGGGCCGCCATCTCGACGCGCGGGAACGAGAGGTCGAAGCCGCCGGCCTGCCCGTCGGTGACGACGCAGTAGGCCACTTCGACGCCGGCGTCGGTCAGCACGGCCACGGTCCCCGCGGCGCCGAAGTCGACGTCGTCGGGGTGGGCGGTGATGACCAGCGCCCGTTCGATCTCCTGGGGCGACAGCACGGGCCCAGGCTACGGCTGGGGCGGGTCGCCCGCGATGCTTTGCGGCCGGCCCGGATCGTCGAAGCGCGGGTCGTCGGAGCGCGGATCGTCGAGGCGCGGGTCGTCGAGGTCGTCGAGGAACTCACCGCGCGCATCCGCGGCCGCGAGCACCCGATCGAGCTCCTCGAGCTGGACCGGGTCGCGGATCCCGAGCAACCGGGCGTAGAAGCGCAGCCCCTTGGGCGTGCCCACGACGCGAACGGGGATCCGGTCGCCCAGGTCGACGCCGAACCCATCGGGGATGTCGACCGATCGCACCCCGGCATCGTGGAGATCGCTCTCGACCGCGGCGAGCTCGCCGCCCCCGAAGCCGTACAGGTCGGCGTCGACGAAGAACGTGTACTCGGCCATCGCACGACGGTACGGCGGACTCGGTGGCGGTGCGTGATCGGCACCTACGATGCCGCGATGACCGCCTCCCTGCCCACGGTGTCGCTCGACGAGATCGACCTCTCCGACATCGGCTTCTGGCTGGCGCCGCGCGACTGGCGCAACGGTGCCTACAAGACCCTGCGCGACCACCCTGGCCTGCCCTTCTACGAGGAGCGGGTCTTCGAGGGCGCGCCGTTCCCGCCCGGGCCCGGGTACTACGCCGTCACCCGCTACGACGACGTCTGGCAGGTGAGCCGCAACGCGCAGCTGTTCTGCTCGGGCCAGGGCTCCAACATCGGTGACCTGCCGGTGGAGATGAACGAGTTCTTCGGCTCCATGATCAACATGGACGACCCGAAGCACTTCCGGCTCCGCTCGATCGTCTCCAAGGGGTTCACCCCCAAGGAGGTCGGCAAGGTCGAGGAGTACGTGCGCCGCAAGGCCACCTCGATCGTCGACCAGCTCCTCGAGAAGTTCCCCGAGGGCGAGTGCGACTTCGTCGAGCACGTGGCCGCCGCTCTGCCGCTCCAGGTGATCTGCGACATGATGGGGATCCCCGAGGAGGACCACGGGCGGGTCTTCCACTGGACCAATGTGATCCTCGGCGCCGGCGACCCCGAGTTCGGTGGCAGCTACGTGGCGCTCATGACCAGCGCGCTCGAGATGTTCCAGTACGCGGTCGAGCTCGGCGAGAGTCGGCGAGCAAACCCGACCGACGACATCACCTCGGTGATGATGGCCGCCGAGGTCGACGGCCAGCAGCTCACGATCCAGGAGTTCGGCTCGTTCTTCATCCTGTTGGTGGTGGCCGGCAACGAGACCACCCGCAACGCGATCAGCCACGGGATGAAGCTCTTCACCGAGCAC
>CAYRXQ010000122.1:0-9373 GCA_964428115.1 uncultured Ilumatobacteraceae bacterium | reverse complement strand
CGCCGCTTCGTCGCCACCGTCCTGCCGACCCGCGACATCGCGATCCTCTCGATGGCCGACGAGGCCGGGGTCCGCCAGGTGGCCCGCGAGGCCGGGGTCCCCGTGCCCGAGGTGATCGGCGTCGAGCTCGACGAGTCGGTGATCGGTGGCGAGTTCTTCGTCAGCGAGTTGATCGAGGGCGAGACCATCCCCCGCAAGCTGCTGCGGCTCGTGGAGCGCGAGGGCATCGGGAACCGCATCGTCGAGCAGCTCGGCACGGCCTTCGCACGCCTCCACTCGATCGACCCCGACCGGGCCCCCGCAGCCCTCGCACGACCGGGGGCCCCGGTCGGCGCCGCGCTCGACGGGGTCCGCCTCGGCGTCGACGCGCTGCTGCGTCCCGAGCCCGCCTTCTCCTACGGGGTGCGGTGGCTGACGGCCCACCGCCCGAGCGAGCCCGAGCGGCACACCATCGTCCACGCGGATGTCCGGACCGGCAACATCATCGTCGGCGAGGACGGGTTGCGGGCGATCCTCGACTGGGAGACCTCCAAGATCGGCGATCCCATGGAGGATCTGGCCTGGGTCTGCACCCGGATGTGGCGGTTCGGGCTCGACGACCTCGCGGTCGGCGGGCTGGGCACCGTCGACACCCTGCGCGACGCGTACATCGACGCCGGCGGGGTCTGGGACGACGACCGGTTCCTGTGGTGGCGGGTGCTCACCACCCTGCGCTGGGGCATGGGGCTGGCCGGCCAGGCGGCACAGCACCTCGACGGGACCTACCGCACGGTGGTGATGGCGGCGAGCGGACGACGCGTCACCGAGATGGCCTTCGACGTGCTCACGCTCGTTGCACCCGACGCGGCCGGCTGAGGGCCGGTCGGCTCAGGCGTCGGATCAGGCGGGGACGACGACGCGGTTCGCGTCGATCCAGGCCCCGAGGGCCGGGCCCGACTCGAAGCTCGTGATGAGCGCATACCGCGGTACGGTCCCGTTGTGGACGACCACGTGCCACAGGCGCTGCGTGTCGACCACGAAGCGAGCACCGCGGCGCAGCGGCACCCGGCGCTCGGTGGACGGATCGGGCAACCCGTCGGCGTCGTTGTCCATCAGCAGCATGTAGCTGTCGGGGTTGTCGGTCAGCTCCACCCACGAGCGCACGACCCAGCCCTCACCCTCGGGGTTGAAGCGGTTGTTGTCGTCGCGGTGGATCGAGCGCATCGCGGTCTCGCGGTCCTGCGGTTCGAGCTTGATGATGCGGACCCGGCCGAAGTTGGCACCGACCCCGTCGACGTAGGCCCGCAGCGTCGGGGCCAGCTCGGCGTTCGAGGTCCACAGGGCGTCCTTGTCGGTCTTGCCCTTGTCCCAGAAGCCACGGCAGTCGAGCTCACCGTCGGCCGAGGCGAGCGGTGCGAAGTTCGTGTCGCCACCGCTCTTCCAGTCGAGGTACTCGAGCGACTCCCACTCGGTGCTCGGCACGGCGACCGGCATCGGGGCCAACTCGACCACCCCGGTCTCGTCGAGCACCGGGAGGCGGAGGTGGGGGGTGCGGAGCGGGATCGCCACGCTCCAGTGCTCGCGGGTGGGCCAGAAGCTCATGACCGGCAAGTCTAGGAACGACCGACGGCCCATGGCAGGGCACGAAGTCCCATCGGCGGTCAGCCGCCGGGGGCGGCCGCCACGGTCTCGACGGGCTGCGACCCCGGCGGGAGCTCGAGCACCTTGCCGGCCGGCACGTCGTCGGGGTCGACGATCCCGTTGAGCTCCACGATCACGTCGAGGGGCACCTGGTAGCGGTTGGCGATGATCGACAGCGTCTCGCCGCGCTGGACCTCGTGGAACACCGGGTCGACCGACAGCGTCGTGGTGGTGGTCGACGAGGTCGTGGTCGTGCGCATCGGCGGCAGGACCTCGAGCCCGTCCTCGTCGCCACCACACCCCGCACCGAGCAGCACGGCCACCACGACGGGGACCAGGACGGCGATCGGACGGAGCACGATCGGATCGTAAACCCGGATCGACCCCGACCGGGCCGCGCCGGGCGGGATCGGGTCGGTAGTGTCGCCGCCGGTGCCCCCGATCGACGAAGCTGCCCCACCCGAGCGGAGGTTCGACGCCCCTTATCTCGCCGCGGTGCTCGACGCCTCGCGCACGGCCACGATCGTGATCGATCTCGGCGGCGTGGTCCGCTACGCGAGCGCGGCGATCGAGGACCTCCTCGGCATCGCCCCGGGCGACGCCGTGGGCATGCAGGTGTTCGACCACATGCACGCCGACGACCTCGCCAGGGCCGCCGCCTCGCTGGAGCTGTCGGCCGAGGTCCGCGGGATCCGCTACTTCCCGATGATCTTCCGGCTGCAGCACGCCGACGGTCACTGGACCGAGCTCGACGTGCTCTCCTCCAACCACCTCGACGACCCGGTCCTCCAGGGGTTGGTGCTCAACCTGTCGGGCGCGGACGAGCGCAGCCAGTTCATCGACCCGATCCGCGCCCTCGCGCAGGGAGCTCCTCACGACCAGGTCGTCCAGCTCGTCGCGTCGGGCATGGGTCGCGGCGGCCAGTACCTGCGCCCCGCATTCGTCGTGTCCGACGTGGTCGACGACGACACCGAGGCCCACGGCTGGCGCGCGGTCCACAGCGCCCGCGCCTCCGCCGAGCTCACCGAGGTCGTCCAAGGGCTCGTGGCGCCGCACCCCCACGCCGACCACCACGCCTGGTGCCATCTCGGGCACGGTGACGTCGGCTCGTACCCGGTCGACGCGCTCCCGACCGACAGCCAGGACGCGCTGCGCTCACTCGGCATCGCCGGCATCCGCGCCGGCGGGGTCGGCGTGGGCGGCCGCCCGCGGGCGCTCCTCCTGGCGGTGGAGCCCGAGGACATCTGGCAGCAGGGGGCCTGGCCACCGTCGACCCGCGACCACTGGACCCACCTGATCGACCTCGCCTCGGTCGTGCTCGAGCGCCACGAGGCCCACTCGAACCTCGTGTTCGCGGCCACCCACGATCCGCTGACCTCGCTCCCCAACCGGCGCATGTTCTTCGAGCGCGTCGAGCGGCACGCGAGCCGATCGCGGGTCTCGGTGCTGTTCATCGACCTCGACCGGTTCAAGGAGGTCAACGACCGGCTCGGGCACGCGGCCGGTGACGCCGTGCTCGTCGAGATCGGCGACCGGCTGCGCCGCACGGTGCGCCCCTCCGACCTGGTGGCACGCTTCGGTGGCGACGAGTTCGCCGTCGCGATCATCGACGCCGACCCCGCCGACACCACCGAGCTCGCCCGCCGGCTGATCGCCGTGCTCTCCCAGCCGCTCCCCGGTGCGCTCGCCGCCGCCGACGTCGGGGCCAGCATCGGGGTCGCCCACCTCATCGCCGGGGCGACCGTCGACAGCGTCGTGAACGCCGCCGACATGGCGCTGCTGCGGGCCAAGCGCTCGGGGCCCGGCACCGTCGAGGTCGCCGAGCCGCGCTGAGCCGCGCTGCAGCGTCGCCGAGCCGCTCTGCAGCGTGCCGAGGCGGGCCGTGCGGTGCGGAGGCGTGCTCCGGCGGACGACCGTCGTAACCTCCTGCGGGTGCACGCCGACGACCCCAACCAGGTGACCTACCCCGGGGTGCGCGCCCCCGACCGGGAGTACGACCTCGACGCCGCCGGTGTCCGCATTGCGGTGCACGAGTGGGGCGCCGAGCAGGACCCGCCGATGCTGCTGGTCCACGGCGGGTTCGACTTCGCCCGCACCTTCGACTGCTTCGCCCCGCTGCTCGCCGATGCCGGCTGGCGCGTCGTGGGCTGGGACCACCGAGGACACGGCGACAGCGCGCACGCCCACCTCTACTCCTGGGACGCCGACCTGCGCGATGCCACCGCCGTGTTCGACCACGTCGCCGGGGGACGCCCGGTCCCCGTGGTGGCCCACTCCAAGGGCGGCGCGATGATGATCCAGCTCGCCGATGCACAGCCGTTCCGCTTCGCCTCGCTCGTGAACCTCGACGGCATCCCGGTGCGGAGCCGCAACCCCGACGTGGCCGACCACGAGCGCACCAAGATGATGGCGAGCGACGTCGCCGGCTGGCTCGACCACCGGCGACACACCGCCGGGGGGCAGCGTAAGCCCGGCACGCTCGACGAGCTGGCCCGCCGCCGCGGCCGGATGAACCCGCGGCTCCCCCACGAGTGGCTGCGCTACCTCGTGACCGTCGGCGCGTTCCGCTCCGAGGACGGATGGCGATGGAAGATCGACCCGTCGATGCGGATGGGCGGCTTCGGACCGTGGCGACCCGAGTGGGCGCTGATGCGGCTCCCCGGCATGGCGATGCCGTTCCTCGGTCTGCTCGTGTCCGAGCTCGAGGAGATGGGGTGGGGCAGCGCCCCCGACCTGGTGATCCCCTATCTCCCGCCGGGGGGACGCTGCGAGCTGCTCGAGGGGATGGGCCACTTCGCCCACATCGAGCAGCCCCGGGTCGTCGCCGACATCGTCCTCGACTTCGTGGCCGGTGCCGCATGAGCGCCATGAGCCCCCTCGGTCGACCGCAGGTCCGCCTCACCCACAACCGGATCGAGCTCGCCCTGCACGAGCTGCGCGGTGGCAGCGGGCGTCACCTCCTGCTCCTGCACGGGCTCGGCGAACGCTCCCCCGAACGTGTCCCGGCCTGGGCTGCGGGTTGGCCGGGGCCGATCTCGGCCCTCGACTTCACGGGTCACGGCGACTCCACGATCGCCGTGGGCGGCGGGTACACCACCGAGATCCTGCTGGGTGACGCCGACGCCGCCCTCGCCCACCTGGGCACCGCCACCGTGGTCGGCCGCGGGCTCGGTGCGTTCGTGGCCCTCCAGCTCGCCGGGGCCCGACCCGACCGGGTCGTGGGCACCGTGCTGAGCGACGGTCCCGGCCTCGCCGGTGGTCCCGCCGAGCCGACCTCGCAGAGCGTGGTGTCGATGCCGCCGGCCACCGCCACCCCCGATCCCTACGCGCTGGTGGAGCTGGGCCGCGATCTGCGGCCGCCCGACTACGCCACCACCTTCGTGCGGCTCGCCGTCCAGGGCTCGGCCCTCGACGAGCCGATCACGGTCGCCGCCACCTACCGGCCGGCCTGGCTGGCCGCCGTGGCCTCCGAGCTGGGGGTCGCGGTGCGCACGATCGAGGCGGCGCTCGCGCAGTACGCCGGGGCACCGTCCCCCGAGCCGCGGTAGCGTCTCGGACATGCGTCAGGTCGGCCTCGTGCTCGTGGCCTTCGCGGCGATGGAGCCGATCACGGCCGCCACCCACCGCTGGATCATGCACGGCGCCGGCGCGTTCCTGCACCGCAGCCACCACCGGCGGCGGACCGGCCGCTTCGAGGCCAACGATTGGTTCCCGGTGATCTTCGCCGCGATCGTGTGCACCGGCCTGTGGGTCGGGTTCAACCAGCCGGGCTGGTCCGACCTGGTGGCGATCGGCATCGGGGTCACCGCCTACGGCGCGGCCTACGCCCTCGTGCACGACGTCCACATCCACGGTCGCCTGCCCCGCCTCGGCCGGCTCCTCGCACCCGCCGGGAGCCGTCGCGCCGAGCAGCTCGACCGCCTCGCCGCCGCGCACCGCATCCACCACCTCTACGGCCAGGCCCCGTACGGCATGTTGGTGCCCGTGGTGCCCGCCGAGCTGCGCGACCGAGCCGAGCGCACCACCCGCGATCCGCTGCGCGAGCGGCTCACCGGCGCCGGCAGCCGCTGACCGAGGAACCGGCCGGGGCCGTACCCGGCCCCCGACCGCTCAGGGAGCGAGCGGGTCGCGGCCGTCCCAGGTGCCCGTGCTGGCGTAGGGCTCGAACCGGGCGAACAGCTCCTCGCCGTACCAGGCCTCGGCCCGGGTGCGGCGCACGACCTCGCGGTGGCCGGGCAGGCCGACCGCGAACGCCCGGGCGGCGGCCAGGTCGCGCCACAGGCTGAAGGTGCCGAGCCGACCGACCGGGGCCTCGCCGATCCCGACCACCGCCAAGAGCCCCTCGGCGGCCCGGACCTCGTCGCTCACCGGCCGTCCGGCCACCGAGAACGCCCGCCACGAACGCAGCCGGACGTCCGCGTGGGTGACGAAGGCCAGCGGTCCGTCGGTGGAGCCCGACTCGAGGTCGGTCAGCACGTCGACGCCGCGCCACGTGCCGTGGCCGCCGACGCCGCGGAGCCGGACGTGCCACGACTCCTCGGCGCGCCGCCAGCGGGACGCGATCGCCGAGCCGGCCAAGAAGGCCTCGAGGTCGGCCTCGTCGCGCCAGACCGCGAACAGCGCCGTGCGGCGCAGGTCGGCCGAGGGCGCGGTGTCGTCTCCCCGACCGGTGCCGAGCACCCGCCAGAACTCCAGTCCCTCGACCCGGCGTAGCCGCAACCGATCGGTGCCGAGGCGTGCCATCGCGAGCGGCGCCCGACCGGGACGCTCGCGCACCAGGTGGAACGAGGCGATGCGCACCCGCCCATCGTGGCGCGCCGGGGCACCGGTCGCACCGTCGGGCAGGCACGCGGGGCATGCTGACCGGGTGCCGGTGGTCGTGCTCCTCCTCGTGACGCTGGCCGGGTACCTGATCGGCTCGGTGCCCGTGGCCCTGCTCGTCGCCCGCCGTCGCGCCGCGGTCGACCTGCGCGAGGTCGGCGACCGCAACCCGGGGTACTGGAACGCCAAGGAGACCCTCGGCCGACGCGCTGCGATCCCGGTGTTCGTCGGCGACACCCTCAAGGGGGCCCTGGCCGCGGCGATCGGCCTGGTGGCCGCCGGCACCGAGACGGCCGGGGCCGCATCGTCGGGTTCGGTGGGCGACCGCTGGTGGCTGGCCTACGTGGCCACCGGCGCGGCGATGGTCGGGCACGCGTTCCCGGTGTTCGCCGGGTTCCGGGGTGGCCGCAGCGTGCTGACCTTCGTCGGCGGCGCGGTGGTCGTCACCCCGCTGGCCGCGGCGATCTCGATCGGGATCCTGCTGGTCGTGCTCGGCATCGGCCGCGACTTCGGCCGTGCGGCACGGGTCGGCATCGCCGTGCTCCCGGTGGTGCAGCTCGTGGTCGACGGGCCGTACCGGACCGCGGCCACCGGGGTGCTGATGACCTTCATCGGCCTGCGGTTCGCACAGGCGGCCCTCGCCGACCGACGGGCCGACCGCGACGGGCCGACGGGGGCGGGTCCGCAGGTCAGCGACCCGGCAGCGTGAGCGTCGAGACGTCGTACTCGCGCCCGCGCCAGGTCTGCCGCCGCCGGGCGATGCCCAGCGCCAGTGCCACGGTGGCGGGCAGGTCGGCCGTGATCGAGGCCCAGTACGCGGCCCCACTCGGCCGGTAGGTCGGGGCGGTGCCGACCAGCGTGCCGAGGCGCACGGCCAGCAGTGCCACGTCGAGCAGATCCCCTCGGCGGCACAGCAGCCGTGGCAGCGGCAGGCCCTGCGCGACCGCGACCACGGCGAGGTCGAGCAGCTGTCGACGCCGCGGCTCCACCCCGGGCAACGCCAGCGATCGGCCCCAGCCCGTCCAGGCCGCGGCCAGATCGTCGTACATCCGCACGGTGAGCAGCTCACCGGCGTCGAGGAACAGGACCCGCGCCCCGGCCGCCGCCAGGTGACGCGCCAGGGCCACGTCCTCCACCGGATGGCCGGCGACCGGCGCCATCCCGCCTCGGTCGAGGAAGGCCCGGCGGGGGACGACGGTGCACTGCCCGTTGGCCATCGTCCGGTCGGGTGGCGGTGCCACGGCGGCACCGGGCGGGCCGAACCGGTACACCAGCGTGGTGAGCATGGCCGGGTGCAGCCACCGGATGCCGGCCGTCGGACAATCGAAGCTCCCGGCCACCGTGAGCAGGTCGGCGCGCTCGGCCACGGCCCGCGCCACCAGCGCCGCCGGCAGCGAGGGATCCGGTCGGGTGTCGGCATCCAGGGTCACCACCCACTCCCCCCGGGCGTCCTCGATCCCCTGCTGGAGCGCCCAGGCCTTGCCAGCCCATCCGGCCGGTCGCTCGGCCCCGGCCAGGACACGTGCCCCGGCTGCCCGGGCGACCGCGGCGGTGTCGTCGATGGATCCGTCGTCGACCACCAGCACCTCGGCGACCCCGGGGGCACCGACCACGGCCGCCAGCAGCGGGCCGATCCGCTCGGCCTCGTCGCGGGCCGGGACGACCACCGAGATCGACGCCGTCGGGGTGATCGTCGGGCGCACGGGCGGCCGGCGCGTCGCCGCCCGCACGATCCGACCGAGCGCCAGGCCGGCCAGCCCCAGTCGGGCGAGCAGGATCAAGGCGCGCAGTGCCCGACTCACCGTCGCCGCCATCGGGACGGGCCGGATGTCCCCGACGGTCCGACCGGACCGGCGGCGAGGTCGGCGGTCACGAGCTCGGCGACGATCCGAGCGCTCGTCGTCACCAGCGGCAGCCCCCCGCCGGGATGGCTCGACCCGCCCACGAGGTACAGCCCCGAGCGCGCCCCACGGTTGGCGGGGCGGACGAACGCGGCCCGCCGGCCGTTGGAGGAGGTCCCGTAGATCGCGCCGCCGGGCGACCGGTACCGCTCGGCCAGGTCGCGCGGCGTGAGGTGGTGCCGGACCTCGACGCGGTCGCGCAGCTCGACGCCCCGCTCGGCCAGACGACCGAGCACCAGCGCGCCGTAGGCCTCGGCGTCGACCGCGGCCCCGGCCGGGGTGTTCACCAACAGGAACCAGTTCTCGCCGCCGGGTGGTGCCTGGGACGGGTCGGTGACCGACGAGACGCAGGCGTAGATCGTCGGATCCGCCGCGAGGCGACCGGCATCGAGCGCCGCGAACTCGGCCGCGTAGTCGCGCGAGAACCAGACCGTGTGATGGCCGATCCGCTCCCCGATCCCGGGCGTCGGACCGCGCACGCCCAGGCACAGGACGAAGCCGCTGGTCGACGGGTCAGCGCGCCGCACGCGTCGCAGCGCCGCATCGTCGGGCAACAGATCGAGGTAGAGGTGCTCGGCATCCGCGTTGACCACCACCGCATCGGCCTCGAGGACCTCGCCCGAGGCCAGCTCCACGCCGTGGACACGGGTCGCATCGGCGAGCACCCGGACCACCTCGGCGCCGGTCCGCAGCTCGGCCCCGGCACGGCGAGCCACCCGCTCGAACGCGTCGCACAGCGCACCGAGCCCGCCCGTCGGATACCAGCAGCCGTACTGCTGCTCGACGTGCGGGATGCAGGCCAGCGTCGCGGGCGCCCGGTACGGGGAGGATCCCGAGTAGGTGGCGTAGCGGCCCAGCCACTGCTGCAGGCGGGGGTCGGTGAAGGTCGACGCCGCGGCCCGGTGCAGCGTGCGCAGCGGATCGATCGTGAGCAGGTCGAACGGGGAGCGCATCCGGCCGATCAGCTCGCTCGGACGACCCATCGGGCCGGCGAAGAAGGTCCGCTCGCTGACCTCCCAGATACGCCGGTT
>CAYRXQ010000121.1:0-9452 GCA_964428115.1 uncultured Ilumatobacteraceae bacterium | reverse complement strand
GCCCCAGCGGCCCCGGCGCCCGTCAGCCCGGGGCCCGCCCATCCCCCGATCGCGGCCACCGCCGCCGGCGCTCCGAACACCACGCCCGTCAGCCCCGTGCCCGACCATCCCCCGATCGCCGCCATTGCTGCTGGCGCTCCGAGCACCGCGACCGTGCCCTCCCCCGCGCCCGTGCGGACCTTCCCCGACGAGGTCGCTCCCGCCGGCGTCACCTCGACACGAATGAGCGATCGACTCCGGGCGGAGTGGTCGCGACTCGCCGAGCGGCCGAGCTCGGTCCGACGGGCTCGCGGGTGGCACGTCACGACGGTGCCCTTCGCCGACCTGCACCAGTTGTTGTCACTCGCGGGCTATCGCGCCCAGGAGTCCGACGCCACCGAGTCGGTCCTCGCGGCGCTCGTGGTGCGGGCGCGCACCGACGAGCTCGCCGCCCGGATCGTGCTGCAGCGCATCCTCCCCGGGCTCGTGGCGGCCGGGCGTCGGCGTGCCGCTCGCGCGCACCGCGCGGAGATCGATCCGGTCGAAGAGATCGTCGCGGCAGCCTGGATCGCCATCCGCAGCTACCAACCCGATCGTCCGCCGAGCAACCTGGCAGCGGCGCTGGTCGGCGCGGCGGAGTACCGGGCGTTCCGTGCGCCGGCGCGACGACGGTCGGCCGAGGAGCTACCGATCGACGCCATCCGGCTGGCCGACGGGACCTCGACCGGCATGCCGATCATCCGCATCAGCGTCGCACCCACCTCGGCGAGCACCGCGAGCGCGGCACCCGCCGACGAGGTGGCGACCGACGGCGGCGATGCCCGGGCCGAGCTGCTCGCCCTGCTGCGCGAGGCGGTGCGTCGGGGCGCCGTGCTCGACGAGGACGTGCAGTTCGTCCGGGCCTATCTCCACCACGGGTCGGCGAACGAGATGGCGGCCGCGCTCGGGATCACCGCTCGGACCGTGCGCAACCACCGCGACCGGTTCAGCCACCGGATGCGCCGCGTGGCACTGGCGGCGTGAAGACGGCGGGCCGCTTCTCGAGGAACGCGGCGAACCCCTCCTGGGCGTCGGGGGTCATGGCCGAGGCCGCCATGACCTCCACGGCGTAGGCGTACGCGGCGCGTTGGTCGAGACCGACCTGGGCGTAGAAGCCGTGCTTGCCGAGCCCCTTCGAGCCGGCGCTGCCGCGGGTCACCCGGGCCATCAGATCGGCCACCGCGTCGTCGAGCTGATCGTCGGGCACCACCCGGTTGACGAGGCCCCACTCGGCGGCGGTGTGGGCGTCGATCGGGTCGCCGCTCAGCGCCATCTCGAGGGCGCGCTTGCGACCGACGTTGCGGGCCACCGCGACGAGCGGCGTGTGGCAGAACAGCCCACCCTTGCCCCCGGGCAGCGCGAAGGCGGCCGACTCGGCGGCGACGGCCAGGTCGCAGGTCGCCACCAGCTGACACCCCGCTGCGGTGGCGAGCGCGTGCACCCGGGCGATCACCGGCTGGGGGATCGCCTGGACGGCGTCCATCATCTCGGTGCACACCTCGAACAGGTGCCGGGCGTCGTCGAGCGAGGCGCCCCGCATGTCACCGAAGTTGTGGCCGGCCGAGAACACCGGCCCGCTCGCCGCCAGCACCACACCGAGCGCGTCTGAGTCACCGGCAGCACGGAACGCGGCGGTGACCTCGCGCATCACGTCGAGGGCCAGGGCGTTGCGCTTGGCCGGGCGGTCGAGCGTGATGGTGATGACGTCGCCCTCGCGGCGTACGTCGACGGCGGGTCCGGACACGGGGTCGCTCATGGACCGAGCCTACGATCGACCACCGAGGCCGCTCTGCGACGGAGACACCGACGCCGGCTCGTCGAGGGGAGATCACACCGTGAAGTTCGGGATCATGTTCGCCAACACCGGGTTCGGATCCACGGGTGAGGGCGCCGTCGCCATCGCCCAGGCTGCCGAGGGCGCCGGGTTCGAGGCGATCTGGACGGTGGAGCACGTGGTCGTCCCGTCGGGCTACGAGTCGCAGTACCCGTACGACAAGAGCGGGAAGATGGCCGGCGGGGCGGAGGACTTCGACCTCCCGGATCCGCTGATCTGGCTGGCGTACGTGGCCTCGCAGACCCAGCGCATCAAGCTCGCCACCGGGATCCTGATCCTCCCGCAGCGCAACCCGGTCGTGACCGCCAAGGAGATCGCGACGCTCGACCACCTGTCGGGCGGCCGCATGGTGCTCGGGGTCGGTGCCGGCTGGCTGGCCGAGGAGTTCGCCGCGCTGTCGGTGCCGTTCGAGGATCGGGGCAAGCGCCTCGACGAGCACGTCGCCGTGATGCGGGCGCTCTGGACGCAGGACAAGGCCAGCTTCGACGGCGACTACTTCCAGTTCACCGACTGCATCTCGCGGCCGCGTCCGGTCAACGGGACGATCCCGATCATCGTGGGTGGCAACACCCGGGCAGCGGCTCGTCGGGCCGGGCGGCTGGGCGACGGGTTCTTCCCGGGCAGCTCCTCGATGGACGAGCTGCGCAGCCTGTTCGCGATGGTCCGCGAGTCGGCCGAGGAGCACGGTCGCGATCCCGATGCGATCGAGCTGATCGCCGGAGCGATGGCACGACCCGGCGACGACCTCGACCGTCGGATCGAGGAGCTCGCCGAGATGGGCGTGACCCAGGCGATCCTGCCGGCCTACCCCGCCGAGGTGCTCGCCACCATGGGCGCCGAGATCGTCGCCAAGCACGCCTGAACCGAGTACCCGACCCGCAGCGCCGGTGGATTCGACCTGCAGCGGGGCCACCTGCAGCGCGCCGGTGTCAGACACCACCTGCAGCGCGGCGACCTGCAGCCCGGCAAGCTGCAGCGCGCCGGTGTCAGACACCAGCTGCAGCGCGGCGACCTACAGCCCGGCAAGCTGCAGCGCGCCGGTGTCAGACACCGCCTGCAGCGCGGCACGCCGGAGCACAGCACGCTGCAGCGCGTCGAGCTGCAGCGTGTCTGACACCGTTCCGACCGACCTGCAGCGCGTCGAGCTGCAGCGTGTCTGACACCGTTCCGACCCGAGCTGCAGCGTGTCGGACACCGGTCCGACCGAGCTGCAGCGCGGCCAGCTGCAGCGTGTCTGACACCGTTTGCGACGTCGTGCGATGGGGGCGTCAGGGGCGGCGGGAGCGGTACCAGGCGGCGGTGGCGGCGAGGCCGTCGGCGAGGGGAACGGGCTCGAGCGCGAAGCGGTCGCGGGTGGCGGTGTCGTCGATGACGAAGTCGTGCTCGAACTCGTAGAGCATCTCGACGGTCTCCCGGGCGGCGGGGATGACGAGCCCGCCGAGGCGCAGCATCGTGCGCGACATCGGCCGGACCTTCGCCGGGACCCCCGCCGCCTCGGCGGTCAGCTCCACGATCCGGCGCTGCGTGACGGCCGGTGCGCTCGGGACGTGCCACGCCCGTCCCCAGGCATCGGGCCTGGTGCCGAGGCGGATCAGGAGCGCGGCGAGGTCGTCGACGTGTGTGATCGAGTGGAGCCGTTCGGGATCGCCGAGCACCTCGGCGCCGCGCCCAGCGACGAGCGGCGCGAAGAAGCGCTCGCCGTAGGTCGAGGCGGTGACGCCCGGCCCGTAGAAGTCCGACGCGCGAGCCGCGACGGTACGGACCCGTCCCGAGCGATGCGCTGCCTCGAGCTCGTCCCACATGGCGGCGCGGACCCGACCCTTACGGGTGGTCGCGGCGAATGGGAGGTCAGGGTGGATGGGCCCGTCAACGGCGCCGTATCCGTAGAGGTTCTCGACGGCGACGAGCACCGCACCGGCCCGCTGGCACGCATCGAGGACCGCCCGCTGGAGGGTCGGGAAGTCGCGGGTCCACCGGTGGTACGCCGGTTGGGCGGCCTGGTAGACGACGGTGGCGCCGGCGATCGCCTCGGCGGCCGCGGCGGGATCGGCCACGTCGGCTCGGCGGGCGTCGGCGGCTGCGACCTGCGTGCCCGAGCGAGTGACGACCGTGGGTCGGACGCCATGACGGGCGAGCTGCTCCACCACCGCACGGGCGACCGGCCCGGCGCCGAGGACCACGTGACGCCCTGCGAGGAGCTCGTCCTCCCACTCGTGCGCCGCCTGCGCCGACGCCGTGGGTGCGGCCTGCACGTCCGGCGAATCCAGGCGTGCTTGCCGCTCGACCTCGGCGCCTGTTCCGATCACTGGCCGTTGTTCGAACACTGTTCGTTCCATGGCTCCATGGTGCGCCGAACACTGTTCGATCCGCAAGACCCATTCGGTGTACCGTCGGTCACGTGGTCGACGACGAGGTTCCGAGGTCGCGGCGCGACGTGCAGCGACAGCAGCTCGTGGACGACATCTGCAGCGAGGCTCGCCGTCAGCTGGCGACCGGTGGACCCGCCGCGGTCTCGTGGCGCGGCATCGCCCGCGAGGTCGGCATGGGGCCCGCGTCGCTCTACACGTACTTCGAGTCGCTCGATGCGCTGTTCACCGAGCTGATCCTGCGCAGCTACGGCGCACTCGCCGAGGCGCTCGAGGTCGCCGAAGCGTGGTCGGCGCCGCGCCCGCCGGGCGACCGGCTGCTCGTGATCGCATTGGCGTATCGGCGGTGGGCGCTCGAACACCGTGGTGAGTTCAACCTGGTGTGGACCGACCAGATCCCCGGGTATGCGGCCGAACCGGGTGGGCCGACCGTCGAGGCCGAGGTCCGGGTGTTCCGGAGCATGGGCGATGCGATGGTCGCGGCCATGGGACGCGACGACGTGCCAGAGCCCGGCGCGAGCGTCGACGTCGACGGCGACATGGGCACGTTCTTCGGTGTGTGGGGCGTCTTGCACGGCTTGGTCTCGCTCGAGGTCAACCACCACCTCGACTGGCTCGACTCACCCCGCCTCTTCGAAGGTCGCCTGCGCTGGGCCCTGGAGGCGGCGGGGCTGCCGGCAGCGGCCCCCGACACCCGGGCCCGGTTCGAGCGCTGGGCCTCGCGTCGCGCCCGAACGGGAGGCGGTCGATGAGTCACCCCGGCGCGGGCGCTTCCGACCCACTCGCATCCGTTCGCATGGACAACGAACGCGAGCTGCTCCTCGTCGGCGGGCAGGTGGTGCTCCCCGACCGCACCGTGATCCGCGCCGATCTGCGCTGCGCCGGCGGCCGTATCGTGGCGATCCTCGATCCTGTCGAGTCCAACGATCACACCGACCACCCCGACCCTGCCGATCCTGCCGATCAGCACGGCCTCCGATCCGCGGCCATCCGTTCCGAGCAGAGCGCCCCCTCGTCCGAGGTCCTGCGCCTCGACGTGACCGGGCATCTGGTGGCGCCGGGGTACCTCGATCTCCAACTCAACGGCGGCTTCGGACACGACGTCACGAGCGACGCGCGCTGCATCCCCGAGCTCGCCCGGATGCTGCCACGCACCGGCGTGACCGGCTTCCTCCCCACGGTGGTGACCGCCCCGCCCGTCGCCCGGGAGCGTGCACTCGACGTCATGGCCGCACTGGCGCCCCACCAGCCGGACGGTGCAGACCTCGACCCACGGGCGGCGCGTCCGATCGGGCTGCACTTCGAGGGTCCGGTGCTGTCGCTGGATCGCCGGGGCGCGCACCGGGCCGAGCATCTCGGCATGCCGGAGGAGGATGAGCTCCTGCGATGGACCCGAGCCGCCGGCCTCGCCCTCGTGACGCTGGCTCCCGAGGTGCCCGGGGCGCTCGCGCTGGCGGCCCGTCTCGTTGCGGCCGGCGTCACGGTGTCGATCGGGCACACCGGCTGCACACCCGCAGAGTTCGCCACCGCTCGTGCCGCGGGCGCCACGTACGTGACGCACCTGTTCAACGCGATGGCTCCGTTCTCGCACCGGTCGCCCGGCCCGATCGGCGCGGCCCTGGCGGATCCGGGCGTGGTGGCCGGGATCATCTGCGACGGCATCCACGTCGACCCGACGGCCGTCGCCATGGCGTGGCAGGCGCTCGGTCCCGACCGCACGAGCCTCGTCACCGATGCCGTCGCGGCGCTGGGGATCGACGCCGAGACGCTCACCCTCGGCGGGCGCGAGATCCGCATCGGGTCCGACGGCGTTCGGACGCCCGAGGGCGTGCTGGCAGGCAGCAACCTCGCCCTCGATCAGGCGGTCCGGAACCTGGTGGCGTTCACCGGGTGCAGCCCGGCCGAGGCGATCGGCACGGTGACGACCGTGCCGGCGCGGCTGCTCGGCCTCCCCGATCGGGGGCGACTCGAGGTCGGCGCACGGGCCGATCTGGTGGTGCTCGACGCCGGTCTGCATCCGCGGTGGACGATCGTCGGCGGCACGGTCGCGTTCCACGATCCGACCGTCTCGCCCGGCGGCCATCCGGGTACATCACGGCCGTAGGATTCGCGCGTGACGGTGGAGGTGGTGCAGTGGAATCGCTTCGACAGGTGACGCCCGGCCGTCTCCGACGGCTGGCCGAGGAGCTCGAGGACGAAGGCATCCCGGCGCTGCGGCTGTCCACCGATCCCGACGTGTTGGTCGACGAGCTCGACTACGCGCTGCGACCGCCCTCCCACGAGGGCCGCGTCCCGAGCTACGGCGCGATCGTGCTGCCGACCGTCGACGCCGAGCACTGGGCCGACGTCACGCACGTGGGCGTGAGCCTGCGGCGGGCGACCGATCGCTCCGACGACGAGGTTCGCCGCTACGCCGACGGGGCCGCGAGCTGGGCGGTGCGCACGGCCGACGGCATCACCGGGTTCGCTGTGTTCGAGCGCTCCAATGCGTCCGAGCGCGACCTGGTGGTGATCGCCGAGGCGACCGGGGCGACCGTGGTCCAGCGCGACCACGTCGGCAAGGTGCGCCTCGTCGGTCCGTTCGGGGTGGCGCGCTGGGACAGCCGGACCTGGCACCTGGAGCCGCCGGTCTCGTCATGGCTGGAGCGGGCGAGCTGCGGCATCGACGAGGACGGCACGGCGGTGCTGTTCGAGCTGCTCCGCTTCGCCGTCCACGACCTCGGCGCCTCGCACGTGGGCGCGCTGCTCGTGCTGCGGCCGGGCGCCGCGATCCCGCCGTCGTTCGAGCTGAGGATGCCGACGCCGCCCGAGATCCAGGTCGGGCACCCGGCCGACCTCGCGCCGCTCTACCACGTGCTCCGCCAGGTCGACGGGGCTGCCGTGTTCGACGAGGCCGGGGTCCTTCGGCACCTCGGCGTGCGGCTCGTTCCGTCGGCGACGGCCGAGACCGACGTGCCCGCATTCCGTGGGACCCGGCACACCTCGGCCCGTCGCTACAGCCACGACGACCCCGATGCGGTCGTGATCGCCGTGAGCGAGGACGGCCCGGTCAGTGTGTTCCGCAACGGTCTCCTCGTCGGGCGCTCCACCGAGCTGTGGCTCCGCGCCGATGAGACCGGAGCGGCAGTCGCGGGCACGATCGAGCCGACCGGTCCCGCGGGCCCCGGCGACTCACCTGCGGCTGCCGACCCGGCGGCGGCGAGTGCCGACCGGGCGCAAACAGACCCTCAGCGAGTCGAACTCGAGACGTACACCGGGGCCGAGGCGCCGCCCAGCAGCACCGAGACGAGGATGCCGAGCGGGAGCGTCCCCCAGTAGCTGATGCCGACGCCGAGGTTGCCGAGGAAGAGCATCAGCAGCCACGTGGCGGGGAACGTCGCGAACAGGAAGACGGCGATGAACGTGAGGACGAGGCGGATCATGGAGCGCTCCTGCTGACAGCCGGACGACCGGCGCGGTGGGTCGCCGACAGTCTTCTCCCGCAGCCTCCCCAAGTCGCGGACCGGTGTCGATCGACCGCACATCGACCCGCGCATCGACCCGCGGACCGGTGTCGATCGACCGCCGATCGACCCACGCATCGACCGATCTGCGGACCGGTGTCAGACACGCTGCAGCTCACCGCGCTGCAGGTGGCCCAGCCCGTGCGGACGGCGGGCGCGAGAAGGGTCGGAAGTCCGTGGTCCTCGGCCGGGTCGATGCCGAAGATGGACCTCATGACGAGCGATGTGGGTGCCGGAACTTCGAGGCCCGAGACGTCGGCGGAACGGCGGGTGTCGGTGCACGGCGTGGAGGTGCATGCCGACACCGCGGTGCTCGGCCTCGGCCACGATCCGGCTCGTGCCGAGGGCGCGGTGAAGGTGCCGCTGTACCAGACCTCCACGTTCTGCTTCCCGACCGCTGCCGACGGCAAGCGCCACTTCGAGACGGCGCATGGCATGCGGTCGCTCGACGACGGCGCCACGCAGGGGATGATCTACAGCCGGCTCGACAACCCCGACGTCGACATCCTCGAGCAGCGACTGTGCACGTGGGACGGCGCCGAGCAGGCGGCGGCGTTCGACAGTGGGATGGCGGCCATCGCCACGACCCTGCTCACCCTCGCCCGCCCCGGGGACGTGATCCTCCACAGCGATCCGCTCTACGGCGGCACCGACCACCTGCTGCGCTCCCTGCTCCCGCAGTTCGACATCCGCGAGGTCGGCTTCGGTGCCGGCGCGGCGGGTGGGGAGCGGCCCGACGCCGAGCGGGAGATCGCGGAGCTGATCGAGCGCCACGGCGCATCGAAGGTCGCGGCGGTGTACGTGGAGACCCCGGGCAATCCGACCAACGCGCTCACCGATCTGGCCGCGGTGCGGCGCGGGATCGATCGCGCGTGCGGCCCGGATCCGGATCGTCGGATCCCGTTGGTGGTCGACAACACCTTCCTCGGCCCGATGTGGCAGCGGCCGCTGGACCACGGCGCCGACCTGGTGGTGTATTCCGCAACGAAGTACCTCGGCGGCCACAGCGATCTGATCGCCGGCGCCGTGCTCGGTGATGCCGAGCTGATCGGCCGGATCAGGGGGACGCGGCTGGTGCTCGGGACGATCGCGAGCCCGTACACGGCCTGGTTGCTGCTGCGCAGCCTCGAGACGTTGCGGATCCGGACACGCGCACAGGAGGAGAACGCCCGCATCGTGGCCGATCACCTGGCGGCGCACCCGAAGGTGGCGCGGGTGGCGTACCTCGGGCACCTGAGCCCGGGCGATCCCGATCACGAGATCTACGAGCGGCAGTGCCTCGGCCCCGGGGCGATGATCTCGATCTGGCTCACCGACGACGGCGGATCCGCGAGCGGCGAGTCGAGCGATGCGTCGACCGGCGATGTGGCGTGTCGGGAGGAGCGGGAGGAGGCGACCGCGTTCCGGTTCCTCGATGCGCTGCGCGTGTTCCGTCTGGCGGTGAGCCTGGGCAGCACCGAGTCACTCGCCCAGCACCCCGCCACGATGACCCACGTGGGTGTGCCGGTCGACGAGCGCCGCCGCCTCGACATCACCCCGGCGCTGGTCCGACTCTCGGTGGGCATCGAGCACCCCGACGATCTCCTCGCCGACCTCGACCGCGCCCTCGCCGCCACCTGACGGTGTCAGACACGCTGCAGCTCACCGCGCTGCAGCTCACTGCGCTGCAGCTCGCTGCGCTGCAGCTGGTGTCTGACACCGGAGGCCTCCCCGCGCTGCAGCTCGCCGCGC
>CAYRXQ010000120.1:6145-9483 GCA_964428115.1 uncultured Ilumatobacteraceae bacterium | reverse complement strand
TCCGGGCGCGTCGAGCACGTCGAGCGCGTTGCGCGACGGCGGGGTGTCGACCACCACGAGGTCCCACTCCCCCGAGGCGTGCAGCTCGTGCAGGCGCTCCATCGCCAGGTAGTCGTGGCTGTGCACGAACCGGCTGGTGATGTTGCGATACAGCGGGTTCGACAGCACGGCGTCGCGGATCGTCTCGTCGGGCGCGTGGCGTCGGATGAGCTCGTCCCAGCCGGCCTTGGTGTCGAGCATCGCGGCCCACAGCTCACCGCGCGGCCGGATGCCGGCTGCCGCGAACGCCGCGTCGGGCACGCGGACCGCGGTGTTGCCGAGCGCGCCGATGCCGAGCGCGTCGGCGAGTCGGCGGGCGGGGTCGACCGTGAGCACGAGCACCCGGCCGCCGAGGAGGGCCGCGTCGCAGGCCGCGAGCGCAGCGGCGACGGTGGTCTTGCCGACGCCGCCGGATCCGGTGATCAGCACCATCTCCTTGGTGGCCAGCAGGGCGTCGAGGCCCGGCGCCGTCGAGCTCACGTCGACCTCCGCCGGGTGTTCGACCGCCGAGCGGGCCGTGCGTCCTCGGACGGCGCGCCGGCATCGACGAGGATCGCCGGATCGATGTCGAGCTCGTGGGCCAGCGCGTCCGCGAGCAACGTCACGACGCGCCGGCCGCTCGCCCGGGTGAAGAGCTCGGGGAGGTACAGGACCTCGACCTCGTCGCCCAGGGTCTCGCGCAGCCGGTCGAGGTGCGACGCGCCGATGCGCCGCCGCGCCTCGGTGATACGAGCCGCCTCGACGACCGTGCCGACCCCGGCACCGGCCGCCTCGGTGAGCAGATCGATCGCCTCGCCCAGCTGCTCGAACACGCTCGACTGCCGACGGTCGAACAGCGATGGGAGGACGCGGTTGGCGATGACGGCCGAGGCCCGCACCCCGGTCTCGCTCGCCAGGCGACCGACCAGCTCGATCGTCTCGGTGACCGGCATCTCCTCGGGCGTCGTCACCGTGACGACCCCGGTGACGGCGGGGTCGTGCAGCAGGTCGAGCATCCAGCCGGTCTGGTCGCGCACCAGGCCGACCTGCACCAGTTCGGCGATCACGCCGGGGGCGCCGATCTGGGCGACGATGTGCCCGGTCGCCTCGGCGTCGACCACGACCAGGTCGTAGTTGCGGACCCGGACCTCGTGGCAGAGCTTGCCGACCGCGAGGATCTCCTTGACGCCGGGGGCGGCGTCGGCCACGAAGTCGAAGGTCCGCGCCAGCGGGCCGATCCGGCCGAGGAACGGGATGCGCACGAACAGTCGCAGGTACTCGCGCAGCGAGTCCTCGGTGTTCATCGCCATGCCCCACAGGCCGGGCTCGATCTCGCGCGGTTCGAATGCGAGCGTCGTGGTGTCGAACGCGGTGGCGACGGCACCCTTGGCATCCATCTCGCACAGCAGGGTGCGACGACCCGAGCGGGCCGAGAGGTGCGCGAGTGCGGCGGCCACCGACGTCTTGCCGACGCCGCCCTTCCCGGTGACGAACAGCAGGCGACGATCGAGCAGTGGGACCGCGCCGGCGGGCAGGGTCAGCCCCCGAAACCGATGCGTCGGTCGCCGTCGACGGCGCCGATCTCGACGTAGGCCAGCTTGGCCGCCGGGACGGCGACGCGCCGACCACGCTTGTCGGTCAGCCACAACACGTCGGTCGCGCCCGACAGCGCTGCGTCGATGCGGCTCACGGCGTCGTCACGATCGTCGTCGGCGAGCTCGACCAAGAGCTCGCGGGGGGCCTGGGTCACAGCGATGCGGACGTCCACGGACCAGACGGTACCGCCCCGCGTCAGAGACGCGACCAGTCGATCGTGGCGACGCTCGGATCCTCGGGCAGGTAGCGGACCGGCACGGAGGTCCCTGCGACCAGGAACGCGCCCTTGCCATCGGGCACGCGGATCAGCATCTGGGTCTGCAGGGGCCCCGACGGGCCCTGGTACGAGAGCGCCAGCTGGGCGAGCGGATCGTCGGCCTCGTGCGGCGCGAGGCCCGGCACGACCTGGCCGGCGGTCATCCCGGCGGGTACCGCCGAGAGGACGGTGCCCACGGTCGCGACGCCGCGGGCGATCACGTCGGCGGCGCTGCGCTGGACCGGGGTCGCGCCGCCCATCGCCCCGCCCATCGTCGGTGCAGCGGCCATCACCGCACGGTTGGGGTCGAAGGCCACGCGCGCCGGGTTCGTGCGGTCGACGAGGACCGGCAGCATCATCCCCGGCTGGATCGATCCCCACTGGGTGCGCCCGAGGAGCACCTTGACCTCGGCCTGGTAGGGGGCTTGCCCGGGTACCTGCACCGCCACCATGGTCTTGATGAGTGCGTTGTGGTTGTTGATGGTGACCCCGGTGTCCTGGATCGAGAGCACCTGCCCGACGGCGGGGATCCCGTCCTCGATCGTCTCGGGGCCGAGGCCCGCGGTGAAGCGACCGACGAGGACGAAGATCAACCCCATGAAGATGGTGCTGCCGCCCAGGATCAGCAGCGTCAGCTGCAGGGCCGAGTCGCTGAGCGCCCCGACGACCAGGAACCCGATCCCCGCGAGGACGGCGATGCCGCCCATCCACCCGAACAGCTTGCCCATCGCTCCTCCTCGGCTGTGCGTCCCGTCCGCACGGCACCGCCCACGCGGTGTGCCGAACGTTACATCGGGGCCGCAGACCCGTCGTGCGAGCCCGTCACCGGGGGTGCGTCAGACCGTGGTGGTGCAGAAGGTGTCGCCGAGGGCGAAGCTCGACTCGGTGGCCACGGTGCGGGCCACGTCGTCGTCGCCGCCGTAGAGGGCCGAGAGCATCCCCCGGACCATGCCGCGGTCGACGGCGCAGATCACCGGGTGCTCGGTGGCCACGTCGCCGAAGGGGCAGTGGTTGTTGATGATCCGCAGGCGATCGTTGCGGCTCTCGGCATGGGCGGCGAACCCGTGCGCGGTGAGCGCGTCGGCGACGGCCTGGATGGCCGACCGCAGCGACCGCTGTCCGGCCGCGAGCTGGTCGGTGGACAGACCGGCGGCCATCGCACGCCCGTACTCGGTACCGACCTCTTCGGCCAGTGCCTCGGCCTCGGCGTGGGGCAGCCGCGCGAGGGTGCGGCCGAGCAGCGACAGCACCAGGTCGTCGCTGCGGACCGGGAACTCGGTGAGCGCGTCGGCCACGGCGGTGTAGCGCTTGGAGGGCCGACCGGCGCCGCCGCCGGCGAGCTTACCGGTCGCGACCTCGAGGTATCCGCCCGAGGCGAGCTTGTCGAGGTGGTGCCGTGCCACGTTGGGGTGCACGCCGACCTCGGCCGCGACGTTGGCCGCGGTGAGCCCGTCGGGGCCGACGTGAT
>CAYRXQ010000120.1:0-6135 GCA_964428115.1 uncultured Ilumatobacteraceae bacterium | reverse complement strand
GACCTCGCTGGCGACCGCTGAGGTGGTGACGCCGTGCTCTCCACCGCAGTCGCGCACGTACAGGTAGATGCTCCGACGAGTCGGGTCGCCGAAGGCGTCGGTGATGGCCGACACCGTGGCCCCGAACGATGCGCTGCTGGTCACCTGGGGGATTCTACTATCCGCGTAGTGCAAATCGAGGCGCAGCCGGACAGACTGCGGGCATGACCGTCACCAACGAGCAGGTCGTCGATGCCCTGCGTCCCGTGGAAGATCCCGAGCTCCACCGCTCGATCGTCGACCTCGGCATGCTTCGCACCGTCGACGTCCGCGCCGACGGCAGCGTCGGCGTCCTGATCGCCCTCACCGTTGCCGGTTGCCCACTGCGCAACGAGATCCAACGGCGCGTCGACGGGGCCGTGGCCCCGCTCGAGGGCGTGTCGCGGGTCGATCTCGAGTTCACCGTGATGACCGACCAGGAGCGCGAGGACCTGCGCAAGCGCCTGCACGGCGACCCGGGCGCTACCGCCGGATCCGGGCAGGCACACGGCCACGCCGAAGGGCGCACCGTGCCGTTCTCGGAGCCCGGGTCGAAGACCCGACCGCTGCTCATCGCCTCGGGCAAGGGCGGCGTCGGCAAGTCGAGCGTCACCACCAACCTCGCCGTGTCGCTCGCCGCCCAGGGCTACTCGGTCGGGGTCGTCGACGCCGACATCTACGGCTACTCGATCCCCCGGATGCTCGGCACCGACCGCGACCCGGTGGTCATCGACCAGATGCTGGTGCCGCCCGCGCAGTGGGGCGTGCGGTGCATCTCGATCGGTTACTTCGTGCCCGAGGGCCAGGCCGTGATCTGGCGTGGGCCGATGTTGCACAAGGCGCTCGAGCAGTTCCTCACCGACGTGTTCTGGGACGAGCCCGACTTCCTGCTCGTCGACATGCCCCCGGGCACCGGTGACATCGCCATCAGCCTGGCCGGGTACCTGCCGCGCGGCGAGGTGTACGTCGTGACCACCCCGCAGCAGGCGGCCCAGAAGGTCGCCCGGCTCTCGGCGGCCATGGCCGAGAAGGTCAACCTGCCGGTGCGCGGCGTGATCGAGAACATGTCGTGGTTCACCGGCGACGACGGCAAGCGCTACGAGATCTTCGGTTCCGGCGGCGGCGAGTTGCTCGCCCAGGAACTCGAGGTGCCCCTGCTCGGCAAGCTCCCGCTGGTCCCCGAACTGCGTGAGGGTGGCGACAACGGCCGACCGATCACGGCGGTCGATCCCGAGTCCGAGGCTGCACAGATGTTCCAGCAGATCGCCACGACGATCGCCGTCGACATGAAGCCGAAGAAGGTCTTCTCGGAGAAGCTCAAGATCCTCTGAGCCCATTACATCGCGGGTCTGACCCGTGATGTAACACTGGCGGCGATGGAGATCGTGCCGCGCTACAAGTTCGAGGCGATGGTGGCCGACGCCCTCGACGATCTTCCCGACGAACTGCTCCACGTGCTCGACAACGTGGTGGTGCAGGTCGTCGACCGCAACCCGGACGAACCGACGATCCTCGGGCTGTACGACGGGGTGCCGCACACCGAACGGACTGGCCAGGAGGGACCCGACGTCGTGTCGATCTACCGGGTGCCGTTGTGCGAGATGTGCAACGATCTCGACGAACTCGCCGACGAGGTCTACGTGACCGTGATCCACGAGGTCGCCCACGCCGCAGGGATCGACGACGATCGACTGCACGAACTCGGCTGGGCCTGAAGTGGTTGCGACACGGTGACGCCGGCAGGAGCGATCGAGGGCGATGGTCGACACCGTGAACGCGAGCGCAGCGAGTTCGATCCGAGCGAGCCCGTCGCGCTGGTCGTCGACGCCGACCTCGGCGGCGTCGCCGTAGGAGCGCACGGTGGCTCCGCTCACTGGCAAGCGACGGAAGTGATCGCTGCCATCCGCGGTATCGAGCGCGAGGTCGGTCCGCGCTGGACGTGGTGGACCGCCGACACGGCACAGTTCCTCGTGGCCGCCGGTGTCCGACCCGCGAGATGTTGGGACATCGACGCTGTTCACCGGCTGCTGCACGGTGGTTGGCGAGCAGGCCCCGCCCGGGCGTGGGCGGCTGCACACGATCTCGACGTCGACGCCGTGCCCAGCGTTGCACCGGTCGACCTGTTCAGCGCGGCCAGCGCCGATCACGACCCGGGCGACCCCATCCGGTCCGACGGGTATCTCGATCCGGGCTGGGTCGACGGAGGGTGGCGTGACGATGCCGCTCGTCTTCATCGATGGGCGAAGCTCGCACTCGAGGTGAGCCGTCGACAGGTCGAACAGTTGACTGCGCTCGACGATCGTCCGGCCGCACCGGCGACCGCACGATCCGAGTCGGCCGCCGCGCTGCTGGCGGTCGAACTCGGCCACGAAGGCCTTCCGATCGACGTGGCCGAGGCCGAGCGGATCATCGCCTCGTTCATCGGACCGAGACCACAGAACGCGTTCGACGAACGTCGCCTCGCCGCCGAACGCGATCTGCTCGTGCTGCAACACCTCCCGGGCGACCTTCGCGACGGCGTAGATCTTCGCAATCCGGCGAGCGTCAGATCGCTCCTGCGGCGTGCAGGCATCGAGGTGGACGACACACGGGCCTGGCGTCTGGAACGACTGCGCGACGAACACCCCGTGGTCGACGCGTTCCTCGTGTGGCGAAAGGCCGAGCGAATCGCCACCACCTTCGGGTACCGGTGGCTCGACGAGCACGTGAGCGACGGACGTCTGCGCGGGTCGTGGTCGTCGTCGGACGGCGCGGCGGGTCGGATGACCGCAACGGCCGGGTTGCACAACCTGCCCGCCGACCTGCGGCCGGCGATCGTTGCCGAACCCGGCCACCGCTTCGTACGAGCCGACCTCGGCCAGATCGAGCCTCGGGTACTCGCCGCGGTCTCCGGCGATCGGGCGCTGGCCGCAGCGACGCTCGAGGCGGACATGTACGCGCCGGTTGCACAGCGGCTCGGGGTGAGCCGGGACATCGCGAAGGTTGCCGTGCTGGGTGCGATGTACGGCCAGACGACCGGGCACGGTGCCGCGGCGCTGCGCGGACTCGATGCCGCCTATCCCGTGGCGATGCGATACCTGACCGATGCAGCACGGGCAGCGGAGGCCGGCGACGACCTCCGCACCCGCGGCGGGAGACGGGTGAAGATGTCGGGCGACGACGAGACGATCACCGACGAACGGGACCGCCGCGCCCGGGCCGCGGCACGCGGCCGATATGGCCGCAACGCAATGGTGCAAGGGGCTGCTGCGGAGTTCTTCAAGACCTGGGCCGTGATCGTCCGCGCCCGTCTACCGCCGAGCGGTCGGGTCGTGCTCTGCCTCCACGACGAGCTCCTCGTGCACACCGAAGCCGCCGACGACGTCGCAGCGATCGTCGACGACGCACTCCAGGAGACCGCTGCGCGCTGGCAGCAGCACAACTCGAACGTCGACGTGCGGTTCGTGTCCGACACCAGCGTGATCCAGCGGTGGTCCGACGCCAAGTGACCCGCCCCCGTCGCCGACCGGCGAGGTTCCCACTACCGTGGGGGCGGTGAGCGATCCCCCGCCTCCGAACCGCGACGCGTCGTCGTTCAATCCCCCCCCTCCTCCACCACCACCTCCAGCGCCCTCGTCGCCGCCACCGCCACCTCCGAGCGGCCTGACACCACCTCCCGGCTACGTCGCGTACGACGGCCAGCCCACACCGACCGCCGGCGTTCGCCGCATCGGTGGTCTGGCCATCCCCATCGTCGTGTCGACGGTGATCGTGGCGCTGGGCACCGTCGTCTCGACCTTGCTGTCAGCTGGAATCGCCACCGATGCCGCCGACTTCCTGGCCGGCAGCATGGAGCAGAGCGAGTTCGAGGACGCGTTGGTGCCGCTCAACTCGGTGCAGCTGCTCGTGAGCGTCGCCACGCTCGCCACCGGTGTGCTCACGATCATCTGGATGTACCGGATCGCCAACAACGTCCGAGCATTCGGCCGCGAGACCACCTGGCACCCGCTGTTCGCGATCTTCGGCTGGTTCCTGCCACCGTTGATCCTCTACGTGATCCCGTTCCTGGTACTGCGCGAGCTGTGGAAGGCGTCCGAGCCGACCACCGTCGACGGAACCGACACATGGAAACGTACGCCCGACACTCCGCTGTTGTGGGCGTGGTTCGTGCTCTTCGGTCTCCTCCCTGCGGTGCTGTTCGCCGTGCAGGTCGGTTCGTTCGCGTCCGGTGGCGTGCCCACCGGCGACATCGAGTCCGTCGCCGAGAGCCTCGACGAGTTCGGGGCCATCGGCTGGCTGAGCGCGGCACTGAACGTCGCAGCCGCCGTGGTCTGGGTGCAATTCGTGCGCCAGCTGACCCAACGACACAAGCAGTTGACGAACGAATCCTGAGCCTGAATCGTCCGACATGAGCAAACCCGACCTCATCTATCTGGTTCGCCATGCGAAGGCCGGCGAGCGGCGGGTGTGGGATGGTGACGACGAGGCACGACCGCTGAGCAAGTACGGCTGGAAGCAGTCGCAGGCGATCGCCAGGCGTCTGGGCTCGAAACGTGCCTCATCGCTGTACTCGAGTCCGTATGTCCGGTGCATGCAGACGCTCGAACCCCTCGCCGAACGCCTGGGCGTCGACATCCAGCCCGAGCAGCGCCTCTACGAAGGCGAGCCGTTCGAGCCGGTGCTCGACCTGCTCGTCGAGGTCCCCACCGCGGCGGTGTTGTGCAGCCACGGCGACATCATCCCCGAGGTGATCCAAGCACTCGCTCGGCGCGGCATGGAAGTCCAGACCCGCCCCGACTGGCGCAAGGGCAGCATCTGGGTCCTGAAGCGCAAGGGCGACCGCATCACCAAGGGCAAGGTCTGGCCTCCCCCATCCGTCTGACCCGCCGCAGCGATGAGCGAACCGACCGAATGGCGGCCCTTCGCTCATCGCAGCACAAGGTCCCGCCGCAGCGATGAGCGAACTGACCGAATGGCGGCGCTTCGCTCATCGCACGGGGTGTGGAGCGGTCAGTTGGCGGCGCGGATCTCGTCGGCGAAGCTGGACACCAGCGACGCGACGTCACCGGGAGGGTTGCTCGCCTCGCACCGCTCGATGTGGGGAAGCGCTGCGGCCGCGTCGTCGCGGAACTGGTACTCGACGATCGCCAGGAAACACTCGGGGTCGGCGTAGTCGGGCTCGATCTCGGTGGCCTGGCCGAGCGCCAGCACCGCAGCGTCGTAGCGAGCGGCTGCGTTGGTCTGATCGGGGTTCTGCCGCGTGAGCAGCGCCAGTGTCCATCCGAAGTAGGCCACGGCTTCGGCGTTGTCGCGACCGCGAGCTCGTTCCATCTCGATCACCTCGGCGAAGAGGGCATTGGCCGTGGCGAAATCGCCCGCACCCATCGCATCTCGGGCGTTGGTGAGCACGATACGTGACTCGTCACCCGGGGTCAGCCCGGTGATCTCCTGGCCAGAGGAACGCTCGCCCCACGCTCCCGCCAGAGCGAACCCGATGCCGACCGAGCCGGCGACCACCGCTGCAGTCACCATCGCAACACGGCCCCACCGGCGCTGCTTCGGCGACGCGAGCTCACTTCGGCCGTCTTCGATCTGGCGCAGCACGTTGGCCGCTCGTACGGTGTAGCCGTCCTTCAGGGTCTGGTAGTCGAGATCGTCGACGTCGCCGGCCTCGCGCTCACGCTCGAGATCGGTGAGCGAGCGCAGCAGGAACCGACGTTCCTCCTCGAGGCTGGCCAGACGGTCGAGCTTCGCGCCACTCGCCGTCATCGGTCCGACTCGTGGTTCTCGCTGTCGGCCGCGAGCGCCGCCTCGACCAGCGCGCGGTCGTCGTCGGTCGGGTCGGAGACGTCATCCGCCTCGCGTTTCCAGCGGCGGAACACGACCACCAAGGCCCCCAGCCCACAGGCGAACGCCACTGCCGGAAGTACCCAGACGAGGGCGTCGAAGCCACTCGACCTGGGCACGAGCAACACCTCGCCGCCGTAGCGGGTCTCGATGAATGCGATGATCTCGGCGTCGTCCAAGTCGTTCTCGGCCACCAGCTCGGCGATCTGGTTGCGAAGCGCGATCGACGCGTTGTTCTGCGATTCGAACACGCTCTCGCCGTCGCAGATCGGGCACGCGACCCGTTTGGAG
>CAYRXQ010000119.1:0-9504 GCA_964428115.1 uncultured Ilumatobacteraceae bacterium | reverse complement strand
GGTCGGATCGGCGACGGCCTCGACGTTGGGGGTCGGGTGGGCCACGACCACTTTGGGGACGAGCTTGCGCCGGGCCCACGCCACCATCTTCGCGTCGAGGCGCCGCAGGTCGACGCGCGGCGCGTCGAACGTCCGCTTGGCGAACCGCACCGGCTGCCGGCCCCAGTGGCACCGCCCCGGATCGATGAGCCCGCTGGTGACCAGCGGTGGTGCAGCGTTTCGCTCGGCCGCGTCGAGCTCGTCGTCGTCGACGACGGCGCCCACCATGCCGTAGTACTCGTCGCGGAAGTTGGCGTTCAGCGTCGCCCGGTCGGCGAGTGAGCCGTCGGTCCACAGCGGTGGGAGGTCGGGCAGGCCGAGTGCTCGGGTCACGACGTGCGACCACGTGGTCGCAGGGGGACCCGTCGCCGCTGAGCGTTCGAGCACGACGACGCAGACGATGACCTCGGCGTCGAACCACTTGCGCGGCGACCACCACGACCACACCATCTCGGCGGTCTGCGAGATCGCGGCCCGAACGGGCGCCGCGTCGCGCGAGGCCAGGATCGACTGTGGGAGCACCAGGGCGATCCGGCCACCCGGAGCGACGAGCCGACCGGCCAGGGCGAGGAACTCCACCGCGGCGTCCGCGTACGGGCCGCCACCGTGCCGGCTCCGACCGCCCCGGCTGGTGTCGGCGGCGAGCTGGGAGAGGAACGGTGGGTTTCCCACCACCAGATCGACCGAGCCGTCGGTCCAGTCCATCGCGAGGGCGTCGTCCCGGTGCAGCTGTGCGCCGTCGACCTCGACACGGTCGAGCGCCGTCGGGTCCAGGTCGACGCCGGTGAGCTGCACCTCGGTGCCGGGCGCGAGCGCGTCGATCCGGGCGCGTGCCGCGGCGAGGAACCGTCCGTCGCCGCAGGCCGGGTCGACGACCCGAACGGCTCGCCCGGCCACGGCGAGCCGGTGCTGCAGCCAGTCCTCGGTGACGGCGTGGTCGACCACCAGCGCCACCAGCTCCGGTGGGGTGTACCAGGCACCGAGCCGCCGACGGTCGCCCGTCGATTCCGCTGCGGCCATGCGGCGAGCGTAGGGTCCCCCACGTGCCCAACCGGTACCTGCGCTTCGACCGTGACGACTGGGCGGTGCTCCGGGCGGCGACGCCCCTCACGCTGCGGGAGCCCGATCTGGCGAGCCTGCGGGGCATCAACGAGCGCATCGACCTCGACGAGGTCGCGGCGATCTACCTGCCGCTCAGTCGACTGCTCAACCTCTACGTGAGTGCCACGCAGGACCTGCACAAGGTCTCGGCCACGTTCCTCGGGACGATCGCCCCGAAGCTGCCGTACGTCATCGGCGTCGCCGGATCCGTTGCCGTGGGCAAGAGCACCTTCGCCCGCATCCTGCAGGCCCTGCTCGCCCGCTGGCCCGACCATCCCAAGGTCGATCTGGTCACCACCGACGGGTTCCTCCACCCCAACGCGGTCCTCGCCGAGCGCGGGATCATGAACCGCAAGGGGTTCCCCGAGAGCTACGACACCCGCCGCCTGCTCGAGTTCCTGCGAGCCGTCAAGAGCGGCGTCGAAGAGGTCGAGGCGCCGCTGTACAGCCACGTCGTCTACGACATCCTCGAGGGCGAGAGCATGACGGTCCGCCAGCCCGACATCCTGATCCTCGAGGGCCTCAACGTGCTGCAGACCGGTGACGTGGCCAGCGAGTTCGTCAGCGACTACTTCGACTTCTCGATCTACATCGACGCGGACGAGGCCGACATCGAGGAGTGGTACGTGCAGCGGTTCCTGGCCCTGCGCGCCTCGGTGTTCCAGGATCCGCAGAGCTTCTTCCGCCACTACGCCGAGCTCTCCGATGCCGAGGCCGTCGCCACGGCGCGGGGCATCTGGCACGAGATCAACGGCTTGAACCTGCGCGAGAACATCGCACCGACCCGTGGCCGGGCCTCGTTGGTGCTGCACAAGGCCGCCGACCACCGGGTCAGCGACGTGGAGCTGCGCCGCCTCTGAGCCATCCCGGGAGCTCGGCGAGGGCGTCGAGCTCGGCGAACCGGGCGTCGTGGTGGTCGACCCGCTCCACCTCCCAGGTGAGGTGGTACGGCACGTGGACCGCGTGGCCCCCGAGCGCGAGGACCGGGAGCACGTCGCTGCGCACCGAGTTGCCGACCATGCAGAAGTGCTCGGCTGCGACGCCGAGGTGCCGCAGGACCCGGGCGTAGGTGGCCGGGTCCTTCTCGAGCACGATCTCGACGTGGTCGAAGTGGTGCTCGAGGCCCGAGGTGGTGACCTTGCGGGTCTGGTGCACGAGGTCGCCCTTGGTGATGAGCACGAGCCGGTGCGTGCGTCCGACCTCGGCGAGCACCTCGGGCACGTCGGGGAGGAGGTGTACCGGCTCGGTGAGCATCCGCTGGGTGATCGCGACGAGCTCGCCGATCACCGACGCCGGGACGGTCGCCTCCGAGACGGTGACCGCCGCCTCGACCATCGACAGTGCGAAGGCCTTCACGCCGTAGCCGGTGACCGACAGGTTGGCGCGCTCGGTGGCCCGTAGTGCCGCCTCGACGTCGATGCCGACCGGGGCATGGGGCGCGAGCAGCTCGACGAACCGCTGCTCGGCCTCGTGGAACGCGTCCTCGCTGCGCCACAGCGTGTCGTCGGCGTCGAAGGCCACCACCTCGAGGTGCTCGGGGGCGGCGACGGGGGGCAACGGGCTCACCGGTGGATCGCGTTGAGGTAGTTGTAGACGGTGATCCGGCTGACGCCCATCTTGTCGGCGACGTCCTCGACGGCTCGGCGCAGGATGAACGCACCGCGGTCGTCGAGGAGCCGGATCGCCCGTTGCTTGTCCTCGCGCGACAGCGAGGGGAGTGGTCCGCCGAGCTCGGCCTCGACGGCGTCGACGAGTCGGTCGAGCGCGCCGTGGAGCGGCGGGAGGCGGACCGCAGCGATCGTGCGGCCCTCCCACACCAACGGGACGTCGGCCGGCTCGCGCCGCTCCGCCGGGACGATCGAGGCCCCGACGGCGGCGACCACCGGGCGGACCGCGGCCACCAGCGGGTGCTCGCCGTTGCTCCGACCGCCGGTCACGACGTGCTCCCGGCCGCGGTGACGTGCAGGCTCACGTGCGTGGCGCCGTGCTCGAGCGCCGCGCGGGTGACCGCGGCGACCAGGTCGGCGACGAGCTCGGTGGACGCGGTGCAGCTCGTGCCGAAGGGGCCGACCTCGACCTCGACGCCGAGCGCGCCGACCGCCTCGATCGCGGCGCGCACGTGAGGGCCGGGATGGCCCTCGACGAACGGTTCGATCGTGAACTCGAGCAGGTGCACCGTGCCAGCGTAGGGCTGCGCTCAGGCGCCTCAGGTGCCCATCACACGCTGGAGCTCCTGGGAGCGGGCGACGCAGTCGCGCCCGGCGGCGTCGAAGGCCTCGTTGAGCCGGCTGAGCGCCTGCTTGAACGAGCCCTGCCAGTCCTGCTCGAAGCGCTGCCGCGCCGGGCCCTGCCAGGTCGTGCCGCCCAGGACGCCGTCGACCTGGCCCATGAGCTGGTGGATCGTCTCGATCTGTCGGCTGAGCGTGCGTCCGAGTGTGGCGAGCTGTTCGGGGTCGGCGCCGTACATCGTCATGGTGGGTCCTCCTGTGGGTGGGGCCGGGTCGGCCGGTGCTCATGGGTGCAGCGCGCCGCGGTGAGGGGAAACACGGTCCACGGGCGGCGTAGTGTTCGCCCATGTCGGTGGCCACGCTCACGTCGGATGCCCGCGAGTTCCAGGACGGGGCGGTGCGCCTGCGTCGCCACCTCCACGAGCATCCCGAGCTCGGCAACGACCTGCCGCGGACCCGCGATGCGGTGCTCGATGCGATCGCCGATCTGCCGCTCGACGTGACGCTGCACACCTCGACCAGCGGGATCGCGGCCGTGCTCACCGGCGGTCGTCCCGGCCCGACCGTGCTGCTGCGCGGCGACATGGACGCGCTGCCACTCCAGGAGGACACCGGGCTCGACTTCGCGTCGCACACCGACGGGTGCATGCACGCCTGCGGGCACGACACGCACACGGCGATGCTGGTCGGCGCGGCCAAGCTGTTGGCCGGTCGTCGCAGCGAGATCGCCGGTCGGGTGCTGTTCATGTTCCAGCCCGGCGAGGAGGGTCACCACGGCGCGAAGCACATGCTCGACGAGGGGCTGCTCGACCTACCGCCGCTCGCCGACGGCACGCCGTCACCGGTCACCGGGGCCTTCGCGCTGCACATCACCTCGGCGCTGCCCACCGGCTGGGTCAGCACGCGGGGCGGCGCGGTCATGGCCTCGGCCGACCAGTTCGTGCTGCGCCTCACCGGCAAGGGCGGGCACGCCAGCGAACCGCACCGCACGGTCGACCCGATCCCGGTCGCGTGTGAGATCGTCACCGCGCTGCAGTCGATGATCACCCGCCGCGTCGACGTCTTCGACCCGGCCGTGGTCACCGTCGGGCGGATCGTGGCCGGGACCACGAACAACATCATCCCCGAGTCGGCCGAGATCGAGGGCACGATCCGCGCCGTCTCCGAGCGCACCCGCGGCCAGGTCCACGAGGGCATCCGGCGGGTGGCCGAGGGCGTCGCCTCGGCGCACGGTGTGGAGATCGACGTCGAGATCGTCCGCGGCTATCCCGTCACCTCGAACGCCGACGAGTTCGCCGAGTTCACGATCGACGTGGCGACCGGGTTGATCGGCGCCGACAAGGTCGTCCGGCTGCCCCATCCGGTGATGGGCGCGGAGGACTTCAGCTACGTCCTGCACGAGATCCCCGGCACGATGATGTTCCTCGGCGGGACGCCGCTCGAGCGCAACCCGGCCACCGCTGCGCCGAACCACTCCAACCGCGTCGTGTTCGACGAGGACGCGATGCAGACCGGCATCGCCCTGTACTCGGCGATGGCCCTCGAGCACCTCGCCCGGGTCTGAGCCTCGCCGCGCCGGCGCTCAGCGCCGCGTCAGGCGCAGGGTGACCAGCTCGAAGGGGCGCAGGGTCAGCGCCGCGATGCCGTCGCCGACCTCGAGCCCGTCGAGTGGTTCCTCGAGCAGGTCGCAGCGCGAGGCCGCGACGATCCGGCGGCCGGGACAGTGGACGGTGATCCGCGTCCGGTCGCCGACGTGCTCGTGCAGCCGGACCACCAGATCGCCCGAGCCGTCGTCGGCCGGCTTGACCGCGTCGACCTCGACCCCGCCGCCGTCGACCACCATCACCGGCGGTCGGGCCACCGCCGTCGGCGCCGTGCCGACCACGGTGCGGATCGGCCGGTTCAGGCACTCGGCCTCGCGGACCACCTCGGCGAGCCCGGGCCCGTGCGGGAGCAGCGCGAGGGTGACCTCGTGGTGGCCGAGGTCGGCGTCGGGGTCGGGGTAGCGGGCACCGCGCACGAGGCTCACCCGGATCGCCCCGTCGAACAGCCCGTGCCCGTAGCGCCCGTCGTTGAGCACGGCGACACCCCACGAGGGCTCGGAGACGTCGACGAACCGGTGGGCGCAGACCTCGAACTTGGCGGCGTCCCACGGGCTCGACGGGTGGGTCGGTCGCTCGACCACCCCGAACTGCACGTCGCAGCGGGCGGTGGCGGCACGCACGTCGAGCGGGAACACCATCGAGAGCAGTCGCTCCCGCTCCTGCCAGTCGATCGACAGGTGGACGTCGAGCCGCGGGCTGCCGGCTCGCAGCGTGTAGGTCACGGCGACGGCCGACGCACCGAAGGTCCGCTCGACGCGGATCGCTCCGAGCAGTGGGCCGTGCTCGAGCACGGTGATCGTCGCCGGATCGCGCAGTGGCTCCCCACCGGCGACGGTCCAGGCCTCCACGTCCCAGGCGTCGTACTCGACAGGGTGGTCCACGGCCAGGCGCAGCTCGGCGCCGACCGCGCCGGCGCGGAGCAGCTCACGGCCACCGATGGCATCGACCACCGAGGTGAGCGCGCCGGCGTCGTCGAGGTGTACTGCGAGGTGCGCGTTCGCGAGCGTCCGCTCCGAGACGACGACGCGATCCTCGACGTCGTGCGCCGCGGCCGGGGCGAGGCCGTGCGGCGGCACCGAGGCGGCGAAGGCCACCCGACCGTCGGCCAGCTGCTGCAGCGGGCCCGACGCCGGCGCGTGCGCCGCGGCGACCGTCACCACCTCGAGGCGCGGGTGGCCGGCCGGGTTGGCCAGCGTGGGGCGGTCCGGTGCCAGTCCCGCCAAGAGCTGCTCGATCCGCTCCTCGAGCTCGGCCGCGATCCGATCGTGGATCTCCTCGGCGTCGTGGTGCACCCACTGGATCGACGAGCCGGGGAGGATGTCGTGGAACTGCTGGGTGAGGACCTCGCGCCAGAGGCCGTCGACCTCGGGGTCGACCCCGGCGGTGGCGGCCCACAGCTCCACCTCGTGGAGCAGGCGCTCGCAGCGTCGGTTGCCGACCTTGGTGCGCAGCTGGCTGGTGAGCGTGCCGCGGTGGGTCTCGAAGTACAGCTCACCGCGCCACACCGGCACGGGCGCACCGAGCAGGGCCTCGTGCTCGACGTGGTCGAAGAACTCGGCGGGCGAGCCGACCTCCACCCGGGGGGAGCCGTCGAGATCGGCGAGCCGCCGCGCCCGCTCGAGCATCTCGCGGGTCGGCCCGCCGCCGCCGTCGCCGTGACCGAACGGCATCAGCGACCAGTCGCTCCACCCGTGCTCGACGAAGCGATCCGACGACCCGACGACCTCGGCCGGGGTGATCTCGGCGTTGTAGGTGTCGACCGGTGGGAAGTGGGTGAGCACCCGGCTGCCGTCGAGCCCCTCCCACCAGAACGTGTGGTGCGGAAAGCGGTTCTGCTTGTTCCACGACAGCTTCTGGGTGACGAACCGGTGCATTCCGCCGGCAACGAACACCTGCGGGAGCCCGGCCGGGTAGCCGAACACGTCGGGGATCCAGACCTCGGTGGAGCGCACCCCGAACCGGTCGAGGAAGTAGCGCTGGCCGTGCACGATCTGACGGACCAGGCTCTCACCCGAAGGCAGGTTCATGTCGGCCTCGACCCACATGCCGCCGACCGGGAGCCAGCGGCCGTCCGCGACGCGGGCACGGATCCGTTCGAACAGCTCGGGGTGCCGTTCCTCGATCCAGGCGTACTGCTGGGCCTGCGAGCAGGAGAACCGGTACTCGGGGTACCGATCCATGAGATCGACCGCCGAGGCGAACGTCCGGGTGCACTTGCGGATCGTCTCGCGCAGCGGCCACAGCCAGGCGGTGTCGATGTGCGCATGGCCGGTGGCGATCACCCGGTGCGCGCTGGCCCGGGCCGGGAGGGCGAGCGCGGGGGAGAGCTCGTGGCGGGCTGCTGCCACCTCGGGCACCAGGTCGAGGGCCCGCTCGACGGTGCGCAGGAGGCGCGCCCGCCGCGGGTCGCTCGCCGGGAGCGCCCGCAGGAGACCATCGAGCACGTCGAGGTCGTGGACCAGGGCCTCGGCCTCGCCGTCGACGAGCACGAGCTCGGCACGCCGCAACCGGTAGAGCAGTGGCCCGCTGCGCTCGGCGGCCGCCCGGCTCCCCAGCTCGGAGGGAGTGAACTGCGGGAACGAGGGGTTCGAGGCGGCCTCGAGCCGGATGACGACCGGACCCGGTCGGGCCTCGAGGGGCAGGTTCGTCCGGCGAGGATGGATGCCCTGGACCGGGACGCCGTCGACGTCGACGACCAATCCCTCGCACTGGAAGCCGGCTGCGTCGGGATGGAACCCGAGGTCGAGCACCGCCTCGACCCGTCGGCCCGCCCAGTGGTCGGGCAGCTCCCCCTCGAAGCGGAAACAGGTGGTCCCCCAGGGGGTGCCCCAGCGATCACCGGCCTCGAAGGGGATGAGCCGATCGGGGGACGGACCGGCGTGGATCGTCAGCGGTCGACGTTCGGGGTGCACGAGCGGCATGACGCGCTCCCACAGCTCCCGTCGGATCCGGCGCTCCACCAGTGACCGGTCGTCGTGCACGCTCCGACGCTACCGATCCGCCGACTACCGTTCGCCCATGTCCTTCGGCGCCCCGCAGGGGTTTCCCATGGCGCCGGCCGCACCGCAGCGGCCGCGCCGTTCGTGGTTGGCCATCACCGGGATCGTCCTGACGGTGCTCGGCGTGCTGGCGCTGATCGCCGGGTTCGTCCTGGCGATGTTCGGTGCCTTCGGCTGGGTGAGCGACGACGGCGCGCGACGCGACGCGATCGTCGAGATCGACGTGCCGGGCACGGCCACCGTCGAGCTCGACGAGGGCTCCTATGTCGCGTTCGCGCTCGGCGAGGGACTCGTCACGGCGCGCCTCGACCAGGTCCGCGACCTCGTCGAGGCGGTCCGCGGCAACTTCGCCGATCCGGTGATCACGATCGTCGGGCCCGACGGTGTCGCGCTCGTGGCCTCGACGCCGCGGGTGAGCACCCTCGAGGACCGCCCGGGCACCGACACCGCATCGGTGGCTCAGTTCCGCGTCACCACCCCCGGCGACCATCGGATCGAGGTCGTGTCGGGGTCACCGGGTGGCGGTGGCCCGGTGGACGCGGTGATCCTGCGCGACGGCGACGGGCTGTCGGCCTTCGGGATCTCCGAGGGCCTCGCCGTCGGGGTGATCCTGCTGGTGGTGGGGGGGATCGCACTCACGCTGGGCGTGGTGCTGTTGGTCATCGGCCTCGTGCGGCGGAGCTTCGGCCAGACGATCCGCTGACCTGGCGCTGACCGCCGTTCCCGTTGCTGGAACGGTTGCGACCGCCGTTGCTCGACCGACCGCCGCCGTTGCCGCTGCCGCCGGGGCGGCCGCCGCCCCCGTTGCCGCCGCCATTGCGGTTGCGTCCGCCGCTGCCGGAGCGCTGCCCGGCGGGACGGGCCGGCCGAGCGGCGCCGTCGTGCGTGGCGACGTGGTCGACCACCGCGATCGGGCGCGGGGCGGAGCCCACGCCCCCGGTGAGGGTGGCCACGTCGGGGCCGGTGACGGTCTCGGAGAGGCCGATGGTGCGCTGCATCTTGCGGGTGTCGTTGCGCATCGTGTGGTCGATCAACGACACGACCACACCGGTGGCGCCGGCGCGAGCGGTCCGACCGGAACGGTGGATGTAGGTGGAGGCATCGGCCGGCGGGTCGAAGTGGATCACCGCGGCGACCCCGTCGACGTGCACGCCGCGCGCCGCGACGTCGGTGGCGATGAGCGCGTGCGCCTTGCCGGCCTTGAAGGCTGCGAGCGCGCGGTCGCGCTGGGGCTGGCTGCGCCCGCCGTGGATCGGTTCGGCGAGCACGCCGACGCGGCCGAGCTGCTTGGCGAGCCGATCGGCGCCGTGGCGGGTGCGGGTGAACACCACGGTGGAGCCGAGCTGGGTGACCACCGAGGCGACGTGGGCGACGCGCTCCTCGCGGTCGCCCTCCCAGAAGAGGTGTCGGGCGGCGGTGATGTCGGGGCCGCGCTCGCCCACCTCGTGGGTGATCGGGTTGCGCTGGAAGTCGCTGATCAGCTTGGCGACCGGCCCTTCGAGGGTGGCGGAGAACAACAGCACCTGGCGCTTG
>CAYRXQ010000118.1:0-9531 GCA_964428115.1 uncultured Ilumatobacteraceae bacterium | reverse complement strand
TGGATGCCGATGATGAAGATCTCGTCGCTGGCGCTCATCGTGGTCTCCTGTGTGCGGTGGTGTCGGTGGTGCGGGCGGTGTCGGTGGTGCGGGCGGTGTCGGTGGGCGGGTCGGGGCGTGGCCGGTGGGTCGTCGGCTCAGGCGACGGGCTCGAAGCCGAAGCCGATGGCCTCGGTGCCCTCGTCGTCGGTGCCGAGCGAATAGGTGGCCAGGCGAACCTGCATGCCGGTGCTGACGTGCTCGGGGTCGGCCGGGACGTTGATGAGGTTGCCGCGCACGCTGGTGCCGTCGCAGTCGATGATGGCGGCGACGAAGGGCACGGGCACGCCGGGGGCGGCGAAGGCCACGATGGTGAACGCCCGCACGGTGCCCTCGGTGGGCACGTCGACCTTGCGGAACTCGGTGGCGAAGCACGCCGCACACGCATTGCGCCGGTCGAAGAACCGGGCACCGCACGAGGTGCACTCGTTCGCCACCAGGTGGGGCTCGTCGCCCAGCACGAGGTAGTCGACCAGCGGGACCTGGGACGTCGTCGTCGTCATGGTGTGGGACCGTAGCGATCGGCGAAACGGCCCGACGAGCCGGTCAACGCCCAAGCTCGCGCAGCCACTCGGGGGAGCGGGTCGGGCGACCGTCGGTGGTGATCGTCCCGTGCACCGTCACCGCCGTGGCCCGGGTCTGCCCGGCGACGGTGAGCAGGTAGGCCATCTGGAACGTGGTGCGTCCCGACTCGGCCAGGCACAGGTGCACGTCGACCTCCTCGTCGAAGCGCAGCGGTGATCGGTACTGCACGAACGCCTCGAGCACCACCATGTCGAAGCCCTCGGCGCGCAGGTCGTCGTAGGGGTGCCCGATCTCGCGCAGGTAGGCGACGCGGGCCTCCTCGAGGTACGGCAGGTAGCGGCTGTGGTGCACGATCCCCATGGCGTCGGTCTCGGCGAAGCGCACCCGGATCCGGTGCGAGAACGCGTACGACGTGGCATCGAGCGACGGGGTCACGGAGGTGCGCACACCCCGCAGTCTGGCGCAGACTGGCACCGGTGACCCCGGCGGTGCTCCTCCTCGAATCGGCAGGCGTGCCGTTCACCGTGCACGAGTACGAGCGCGGCGAGTCGCTCCACGACTTCGGCAAGGAGGCCGCCGACGCGCTCGGCCTCGACCACGACCGGGTGTTCAAGACCCTCGTGGTCACCGTCGACGGTGCCGAGGCCGTGGCGATCGTGCCGGTGAGCTGCATGGTCGGGCTCAAGCAGGTGGGTCACGCACTGGGTGCCAAGCGCGTCGAGATGTGCGACCCGGCGCGGGCCCAGCGCGTCACGGGCTACGTGGTGGGCGGGATCAGCCCGTTCGGTCAGAAGAAGCGCCTGCCGACGGTCATCGACGAGACCTGCACCCTGTACGAGTCGATCTTCGTGAGCGGGGGCAAGCGGGGCGTCGACGTCGAGGTCCGCCCCGAGGATCTGGTCGCGCTCCTCGACGCCGTCGTCGCCGACATCGCCGTCGCCTGACCCGTGCCGGGGTCGTCAACCCCAGGGGTTGACGACGTCGAGCTCGTCGAAGCGCTCGAAGTCCTTGACGTCTCGGGTCACGACGGTCATGTCGTGGACCAGGGCGGTCGCGCCGATGAGGGCATCGCGGAACGGGGCTGGATCCGGTACGTGCAAGGCAGCGGCGCGACGCGCGACTCGCTCGTCCACCGGGAGGATTCGAGTCTTGAACGCAGCGGCCACGCTCTGGTCGAGCCATGTGCGGAGGAGCGTGCCCTGCGCGGGATCGGAGCGCTCCATGAGCAGCACGCCGTGCTCGAGTTCGTGGATCGTGATCGCGGAGATGAACAACTCGGCCGACGAGACATGCTCGGCCCACGAGGCGACCCCGGGGTTCGCCCGTCCGCTTCGCACCTTGCGCAGTTCGGACACGATGTTCGTGTCGAGCACGAACATCACTCGAACGCTGCCGGCTGCGCCACCTCGGTGCTCTTCGGCGGCACGAACTCGACGTCCGCGACTCCTGCCGGCTCGGCGAGCAGGTCGAGTGCTCGGTGCGGTCCGACGAGATCCTCGTAGGCGTCGAAGGTCAGCAGCACGTGTGCCGGTCGGCCCCGGTCGGTGATGTACACCGGGCCGTTCTCGGCAGCCCGCTTGGCGCCGCTGGTGTCCTGGTTGAACTCTCTGCTGCTCAACTGCGTCGTCATCCCGACCTCCATGTAGATACATCTCTACAATAGGCGTGTGACGCTGGATGGCAACCACCGACTCAACGGCTGGGGTGCCGCGACATCGCCTCGATGCGCGCCACCCGCGTGCGTGCCGGGGGATGGCTCGCGGCGAGCCGGGCCCGCCAGCCGATCGGGCGGGCCCCGCCGCCGAGCTCGATGACGCGCCGCAGCGCCCGGGCGAGCGGCTTGCCGTAGCCCATCCGCACCGCGCGCCGGTCGGCTTCGAACTCGGAGCCCTGGCCGACCACGTTGGCCACCGCGTCCGATGCGTACAGCGCGGCCAGGAACACCCACGAGACGGCGGTGAGCACCGCCGCCACGACGCGCCCCAGCGCGGTGAACGTGGTCGACTCCGAGGCGAAGCTGTCGGTGGCGGCCCGGGCCACGTTCTGCAGGAAGAACCCGATCCGGGCGAGCGCCACCACGGGCAGCGACAGCCAGTGGCCCACCGTGAGCGCCACGGTGTGCAGGCCGAGGTGGTGGCTGAGCTCGTGGGCCAGTACCCCGGCCAGCTCGCGCGGCGGCAGCTCGCGCACCGCGAACGAGGTCACCACCACCAGGTGACCGCCGCAGGCGTAGGCGTTGAGCTCCTCGGAGGGCAGCACCCGGACCACGAAGCGACTCGGCGGCAGACCGCTCGCCCAGGCCAGGTCGGCCCAGATCGGCTCGATCACGGCGAGCTCGTCCTCGGTCGGGGCGCGGGCACCGAACAGCGGGGTGAGCAGTGCCACCTGCGCCGGGCGCCAGAACAGCAGCACCGAGAGCGCGAGCCATACGGCAGGGAACCACCAGTAGCTCACCCCGGTGAGCAGACCGATCGGGAGCCAGATCACCGCCAGGGCGAGGAGCGCGAAGGGGACGAGCACCACCAACGGCAGGAGCGCCGTGACGGCGGCGGTCTCGACCTGTCGACTGCGGCGGCGCATCCGTCGGAAAGGATACGAGGCCGGTCGCACCACCGTGCCCCGCCCGAGCGGTGCCGACTTGTACCCTGAGCAGGTGGTCCGGTCCCCCTCGAGGCAACGCACGTGAGCGACACCGCGATCGACCGCGTCCGCTCCCTGCTCGACGAGGCGGCCCGCATCCGCGACATCGATCCGGCAGCCGCCCGTCAGCTCTCGCTCCAGGCCCGCGTGGTCGCGAGGGCGGCCGGCGACGACGTGGGCGAGGCCGAGGCGCTCTATCGGCTCGCGACCCTCGCGCACGGCACCGGCGCCGCCGCCGAGGCCTTCGGGCTCGCGGTCGAGGCGGTCGACGTGGCCGCCCGCGCCGAGGCGCCGCTGGTGGAGGCCTGGGCTGCGCACCTGCTCGGCATCGTCCACTACCAGGCGGGCAACTTCCCCGAGGCCCTGGCGCACTGCCAACGCTCCCTCGAGCGCTACCGCACCACCGACCACGTGCTCGACGAGGGCAACATCCTCAACACCATCGCTGCGATCCATCACTCGATGGGGGAGAACGACCGGGCGATCGAGACCTACGAGGCCGCGCTGGCAGCCGTCGAGCCGCTCGGACGCCAGGCCTTCGAGGCGCTCGTGCTCGGGAACATCGCCCGCATCCGAGCCTCGCGATCGGAGTACTTGCCGGCGGTCACGATCGGACGTCGAGCCGTGGAACTGGCGCGCGATCACAGCCCCGACATCGTCAGCAGCCTGCTGGCGGACCTGGCCGAGGCGTACATGGGCCTCGCCGATCACGTGCACGCCACCGAGTGCTTCACCGACGCCCGGCAGGTCTGGCAGGACCTCGCCGACGTCGGACGTGAGCCCGCCCCGGCCACGCAGCTCGGCGTCATGATCGCCGAAGGCCGCGTGGCCCTGCGACGTGGTGCGCTCGACGAGGCCATCACCGTGCTCCAGGTGGCGCGCGACATGGCCGAGCGCACCGGTCACCCCGAGTTCGAGCTCGAGATCAACGATCTCCTCGCGACGGTGTTCAAGCGCAGCGGGCGCTTCGAGGAGGCCCTCGACGCACGGGAGCGCCACGCCGCCCGGCAGCGCGAGATGAGCGAGATGGCGAGCGAACTGCGGCTGCGGACCCTCTCGGTCGCCCACGACGCGCTCGTGGTCCGACTCGACGCCGAGATCATGCGTCTGCGCCAGGGAGAGATCGACTCGGTCTCGGTCCCGCTCGGCGGCGACTCCGCAGCGCAACTCGACGCGTTCGAGCGTCTCGCGATCCTGGCCGAGTTCCGCGACGCCGACACCTCGGACCACACCAAGCGGGTCGGTGATCTGGCCGCCGAGATCGGTCACGCGCTCGGCGAACCGCCCGACTGGTGCGAGCGGCTCCGCCTCGCGGCCCGCCTCCACGACATCGGCAAGGTGGCCGTGCCCGACGCCGTCCTGCTCAAGACCGGGCCCCTCACGATCGACGAGTTCGAGCGCATGAAGGACCACACCCTCATGGGCCACCAGATCCTGGTCGGGAGCTCGACCGCGCTGTTCCAGCTCGCGGCCGAGATCGCGCTGAGCCACCACGAGTGGTGGGACGGCAGCGGCTACCCGTCGGGGCTGCGCGGCGACGAGATCCCGCTCTCGGGTCGGCTGGTCGCCATCGCCGACGTCTTCGACGCGCTCTGCTCACGCCGGCTCTACAAGCGCGGGTGGCCGATGGTCGAGGCCGCGAAGTTCATCATCTCGGGCCGCGATGTGCAGTTCGAGTCGCGGCTCGTCGAGGCGTTCACCCGCGTGGTGAGTGCCCGGTATCCCGAGCTGGCCGACGAGCTCTGACCGCGGCGCCTGGTCCCAGGGCCGTCGTGCTGCACCCGAACCGGGTGTGGCCCGGCCCGCGGCGACTCGTCACCATCGCCGCATGCGCACTCGCTCCCACACCACCCCGCGGACCCTCCTGGCCGGCGCCTCGCTCGTGGCCCTCGCTGCACTGGGCCTCGTTGCCTGCGGCGACGACGAGGAGACCGGGCCGGCGGCCGCCGATCTCGAGGGGCGCACCTTCGTCTCGACCGCCGTCGAAGGCCAGGAGCTGGTCGCCGGATCGACGATCACGATGACGTTCGACGCCGGAACGATCGCGGTGCAGGGCGGCTGCAACAGCCTCGCCGGCGGGTTCGAGATCGACGGCGACGAGCTCGAGGTCGGAGAGCTCGCCCAGACCGCGATGGCCTGCGACGAGCCGCTCATGGCCCAGGACACGTGGCTCGCTGCGTTCCTCGCCGACGATCCGACGGTCACCCTCGACGGCGACGACCTCACCCTCGCGGAGGGCGACGTGACGATCCGGCTCTCGGCCGCCGGCTGAGTCGCCCTGACGCGGCGGGGGCCGCGCCCGCCGACAGCTCACGTGCCGGTCGGCGCGACCGGTGCCTCGGCCGCGTCGGCGCGCACCGCGCGCACCACCCAGTCTCCGACGAACTGCGCCAGATCGTCGGGAGCCAGGTCGATCCGGCCGTTGCGCCAGGCGTTCGCGAACGACGACACCGACCCCAGCACGCCGAGTGCCAGGAGGTGCGGATCACCCGAGGCGACGTCACCGACGCGCTGCCCCGCCCGGACCAGGGCGACCACGTCGCGCAGGTAGACGTCGGCGCCGGCGCGCAGCACGTGAGCCACGGCGGGGTCGGCACGCTCGACATCGACCACCGAGAAGTACGACGCGTGCGCCGCCATGAACCGCACGCTGGCCTCGGTGCCCTGCCGCAGCTGGTCGAGGGGTGACGCAGCGGGGTCCATCGAGTCGCCCTGGGCCGAGCGCAACCGGTGTCGCATGGTGCGGACCAGCTCGGCGAACAGGTCCTCCTTGGTGGGGAAGTACCAGTAGAAGAGGCCCTTGGCCACACCGGCCGCCTCGCAGATGTCGAGGACCCGGGTCGCCGCGTAGCCGCGCTCGGAGAACAGCGCGATGGCGGCCTCGACGAGTTGCTGCTTGCGCTCGCGTCCGTGCTCGGTGTGGCGTCGGGCGCCGTCGGTGGTCAGGGACACCCGGTCAGTTCACTCGTCGGTGCGCGAGCGGTGCAAACAGCCGACGCCGCGCACCGCTCCCGAACCGGTAGAACGGACCGATGTCGTCCCCCGTCCTGCCCGGCGCCGAGCCGTGGTCGCACCTCGGTTCGCGTCCCGTCGGAGCACTCGTGCTGCACGGCTTCACCGGGAACCCCTCGTCGGTTCGCATCGTCGCCGAGGCGCTCGGTGCCGTCGGCTACCACGTGGAGCTCCCGCGACTGCCGGGTCACGGCACCGTGGTCGACGACATGTACGAGACGGGCTGGGCCGACTGGACCGGCGAGGTGGCCGCGGCTCACGAGCGGCTCCGTGGCCGGGTCGACACGGTCGTGGCGGTGGGCCTCAGCATGGGCGGCTCGCTCACGCTGTGGGCCGGGCTCCACCTGCCGGGCATCGCGGCGCTCGTGTGCGTGAACCCGCTCACCGTGCCCCAGCCCGACGTGGTCCTGGAGATGATCGACGAGATGCTCGAGGAGGGCACCCGGATCCTCCCCGGCATCGGCTCCGACATCGCCGACCCCGAAGCGGTCGAGATCTCGTACGAGGGCACGCCGTTGCTGCCCCTTTCATCGCTCATGCGCGACGGCGTCGCCGCGATCACCGATCGCTTCGGGGAGCTGACCGTGCCGCTGCGCCTGTTCACCTCCCGTCAGGACCACGTGGTCGAGCCGAGCAACAGCGAGCACCTCGCTGCCACCTACGGGGGCCCGGTGGAGCACACCTGGCTGGATCGGAGCTATCACGTGGCCACCCAGGACTTCGACAAGCAGCTCATCGTCGACGAGACCCTGGCCTTCGTCGGTCGAGTGACGGAGCGCTGAGGTGTTCGCCTCGTTCCCCGCACCTCCCGGCAGCTCGATCTCGATCGGCCCGCTCGAGCTCCGGGCCTACGGCCTGTTCATCGCGCTCGGCGTGGTCGCCGCGGTCTGGCTGTTCGGGCGTCGGCTCGAGGAGCGCGGTGCCGGCACCCGTGACGACGCCACGAGCATCGGCATCTGGGGCGTGGTCGGCGGTGTGATCGGCGCCCGCCTCTACCACGTGATCACCGACTGGGACCGGTTCGCCGACGACCTGGGTTCGATCCCGGCGATCTGGGAGGGCGGGCTGGGCATCCCCGGCGGTCTGGTGCTCGGGATCCTCGCGGGGCTCTACGGCGCACGGCGTCGGGGTGTCGCGCTCGGTGTCGCCGCCACCTGCGCCGCACCGGCGATCCCGCTGGCCCAGGCGATCGGCCGGTGGGGCAACTGGTTCAACCAGGAACTGTTCGGCCGACCGACCGACCTGCCCTGGGGCCTCTCGGTCGACCCCGAGCACCTGCCGGCCGGGTACCCGCCCGGCACCACCTTCCACCCGACGTTCCTGTACGAATCGCTGTGGAACCTGGGGCTCGTGGTGGTCCTGCTGTGGATCGACCGGCGGTTCCGCTGGGCCCCCGGTCGCCTGATGGGCGCCTACGTGATGGGCTACGGCCTGGGGCGTCTGTGGGTCGAGAGCCTCCGCATCGACCCGGCCACCGAGATCTTCGGGCTGCGGGTCAACCAGTGGACGGCGATGGCCGCCGTCCTCGGCGGCGGGCTGTACCTGCTGCTCACCCGGGGGCGCACCTGGCCCGAGGACCCTGAGCTCCTCGACGACGCCGAGACCGAGGAGTCACCCGAGGACGCTGCCGACACCGCCGACGCAGTGGACGCGGTGGACGCAGCGAACACGGTGGACGCGGTCGAGGCAGACGAGTTCGCGGCCGAGGTCGAGCTGGAGCTCGACGCCCAGGACCGAGCGGTCAGCGAGGCGGATCCGCAGGACCCAGCTGACGGAGCTGCTCGGCCAGCTGCTCCGGGATCACCGGATTGAAGTACTCGTGGCACGCCACCTCGGCGGCCGCGATGAACCGGGGCACGCCGGCGCGCCGCCAGGGTGACACGAGCTCGATGTTGAACCACGCATCGTCGTGGCCCTCGGCCACCGTCGGACGCTGGTTCAGCCACATCATGTAGGGGATCGGCTGCTGGTAGAGGCGGTCGAGTCGCTCGAGCACGTCGACCAGCAGCCCCGCCAGCGTGTCGCGGTCCCGGTCGTCGCAATCGCCGAGTCCGTGGCGTTGCACCGTCGGGGCGATCGCGAGCTCCACCGGGAACGTCGGCGCCCACGGCACCCACGCACGCCACTGGCCGTGCTCCGCGACGAGCCGCTCGCCGGGTGCCGGATCGGGGCGCCAGCCGGCGGCGAGCCGACGACCCGGCCGCTCGGGCACGTGGTCGTAGGCGTAGATCTGCCCGTGCGGGTGGGCGATGGTCGCGCCCACCTCGGGCCCACGGTTCTCGAACACGAGCACGAAGTCGACGTCGTCACGGGCGCCGAGTTGCTCGGTGCGCTCGGCCCACAGGTCGATGACCCGACGTGCCCCGTCGACGCCGAGCGACCAGAACGTGGCGTCGTGGTCGGGTGTGTAGAGCACCACCTCGCAGCGCTCGCCCTCCATCGCGGGCCACCGATTGGCGAACCATCGGACCTCGTAGGGCTCGGGTGCCTCGATGCCGCCGACGCAGAACGGGCACCCCGACGACGGCAGGTTCGGGCGACCCTGCCGTGTGCCCACCACGTGGACGCGCGTCCCGAGCGTGGGGTCGGTGCGCAGTTCGGCCATCTGCGCCCGGTCTCAGTCGGGGAGCCGGAGCCCGGTCGCGGTGTCGAAGAGGTGCACGGCGCCCGGCGCGGGGACGAGGCTGACGTGATCGCCCCGACGGGCTTCGCTCAGCCCCTCGGTGCGGACCACGACGTGGGCGCCGTCGTGGCCCTCGGAGGTGCAGTAGAGGTACGACTCGGAGCCGAGCTCCTCGACCACGTCGACGGTCACGTCGAGACCGCCCTCGGTGGCCACCCCGAATCCCTCGGGTCGGACCCCGATCGTGACCGCAGCGCCGGTCAGCGCCGAGCGCTGCTCGGGGGTCAGCGGTACCGCGAGCGTGCCGAAGCGCGCCCGCTCGTCGTCGAGGTGCCCGGGGACCAGGTTCATCGCGGGCGAGCCGATGAAGCCGGCGACGAACGCGTTCGTGGGGCGGGTGAACAGTTCGCGCGGGCTCGCGCACTGCTGCAGGATGCCGTCCTTCAGCACGGCCACCCGGTCGCCCATCGTCATGGCCTCGACCTGGTCGTGGGTGACGTAGACCGTCGTCACGCCGAGCCGCTTCTGCAGTGCGGCGATCTGCGTGCGGGTCTGGACGCGCAGCTGGGCATCGAGGTTGGACAACGGCTCGTCCATGAGGAACACCTTGGGCTCGCGCACGATGGCGCGGCCCATGGCGACGCGCTGGCGCTGCCCGCCCGAGAGCTGCGAGGGCATGCGATCGAGCAGAT
>CAYRXQ010000117.1:0-9569 GCA_964428115.1 uncultured Ilumatobacteraceae bacterium | reverse complement strand
GTCGGTGCGAGCCGCGTCCAGCGTCCAGTGCCCGCTGTTGTGGGGTCGTGGAGCGAGCTCGTTGACCACCAGGTCGGGCGAACCGCCGGCGCCGGCGATCACGAACAGCTCCACGGCCAGCACGCCGACGAAGTCGAGCGCGTCGGCCACCGCGCTGGCGAGGCCCACGGCCCGGTCGGCGATCACGTCCGAGACACGGGCCGGCACCACGGTCAGATCCAGGATCCCGTCGACGTGCTCGTTGTCGGCCACGTCGTACACGGCGACGTCGCCGGTGGCCGTGCGGGCCACGATCACGCTGAGCTCGGCGAGCAGGTCGAGCCGACGCTCGACGACGCAGGGCACTCCACCCAGGTCGGCCCACGCGGCGAGCACCTCGCCCGCCGATCGGGCCGACCGTTGTCCCTTGCCGTCGTACCCCAGCCGGCAGGTCTTGACGATCGCCGGCGTGCCGACCGAGGTGACGCGATCCGCGAGCTCGTCCCCGGCCACGTCGGCGCCGAGCACTGCGACGGGGCCGATCGGGAACCCGTGTGTCATCAGGAAGGCCTTCTCGGCCGCGCGGTCCTGCGCGATCGAGATCGCCGATGGTGAGGGCGCCACGAGCACCGACTCGGCCAGCCGCTCGAGTGCGGCGGCGGGTGGGTTCTCGAACTCGGTGGTCACCACGTCGCAGGCCACCGCGAGGCGTTCGAGTGCGGCCGGGTCGTCGTACGCGGCCACGAGGTGCTCGTCGGCCACGACACCGGCGGGCGCCGCCGGGTCGGGTTCGAGCACGACCGTGCGGTACCCCATCTGGCGCGCGGCGATCACCGCGTAGCGGCCGAGCTGCCCACCGCCGAGCATGCCGAGGGTCGCCGGCGGGAGGATCGGCCGCGCGGTCACGGCGGTGGCAGCTCCGACGCGGCCGCCTCGGCGCGCCGTTGCTCACGGTACGCATCGAGCTCGCGGGCCAGGCGCTCGTCGTCGGCCGCGAGGAGGGCAACGGCGAACAGACCCGCGTTGGTGGCGCCGGCGGTCCCGATCGCGAAGGTGGCCACCGGCACACCGGCGGGCATCTGCACGATCGAGGCGAGCGAGTCGAGACCGGCCAGGTGCCGCGAGGGCACCGGGACGCCGAGCACCGGGACCGTCGTGAGCGCCGCGACCATGCCGGGCAGGTGTGCCGCGCCGCCGGCGCCGGCGACGATCGCCCGCAGCCCGCGCGCACGCGCCGTCGTGGCGTACTCGTACATCTCGGTCGGCATCCGGTGGGCGCTCACGACCCGGGCCTCGTGCGGCACCCCGAATCGTTCGAGCACGTCGACCACGGCCGACATGACGGGCCAGTCGCTCGACGAGCCCATCACCACCCCGACGACGGGACCGTCCCCCGATCCGGCGGCCATGGTCGGCTCAGATGCCCTTGGCCCGCTGACGGTCGGGGGCGACCTGCAGGATCACCCGCTCGCTCTCGATCTCGGCGGCGTAGTCGTTGCCCGTGTACTTGCGGGAGCAGGCGTCGATGTGGCTGCGCGCCTCGGGGCCGCGGATCTCGCCGACGACCCGACCACGCACCTCGGCGTACTTGTAGGGGTTCTCGGCGTCCCAGATCATCACGTTCACCCGGGGATCCGCGGTGACGGCCTGGTACTTCGCGCGGTGCACCTCGGTGTTGATGAGCACGTGCTCGTCGGTCGCGTCGACCCACATCACGTGGGTGGCGATGGAGCCGTCGGCGAGGTGGAACGAGAGGGTGGCGAAGTTCTTGCCCTGCGCGAGGCGGGCGATGGCGGGTTCGAGCATGGGCCCGAGGTTACGCCGCCCGCGCTGGAGCCGTCCCACCTCACTGTGGTGGGATGGCGGGCGTGCAACAGATCAACGTGCTCGGCACCGAGCTCCAGTCGTGTTCCACCGAGCCGCTCACCGGCTACTACCGGACGGGATGCTGCGAGCAGCGCGGCGACGACCCGGGCATGCACGTGGTGTGCTGTCGGGTGACCGAGGACTTCCTCGCGTTCAGCCGCGAGCAGGGCAACGACCTCAGCACGCCGATGCCGCAGTACGGATTCGCCGGCCTGCGTCCGGGCGATCAGTGGTGCGTCTGCGCGGCCCGCTGGGCCGAGGCACTCGAGGCGGGTGCGGCCTGCCCCGTGGTGCTCGAGAGCACCCACGTGTCGGCCCTCGAGTACGTCGACCTGGCCGATCTGCAACGCCACGCGGTCACGGCCTGAGCCGGCCGCGTACCATCGCCCCATGCCCGACGTCCCGGCGATCGCGCTGCACGACGTCACCAAGACGTTCCCGGGGTCGGCCGCGCCGGCGGTCACGGGGCTGACGCTCGAGGTCCCCGAGGGGCACCTCGTGGCATTCGTGGGTCCGTCGGGGTGCGGCAAGACCACGACGTTGCGGATGATCAACCGGCTGATCGAGCCGACCTCGGGTCGCATCTCGGTGCTCGGCGAAGACCAGCGTGCGGTGCCGGCCCACGAGCTGCGGCGACGGATCGGGTACGTGATCCAACAGATCGGGCTCTTCCCGCACCGCACGATCCGGCGCAACATCGGCACGGTGCCCGAGCTGCTCGGCTGGGACTCGACCCACATCCGCGAACGGACCGATGAGCTCGTCGAACTGGTCGGCCTCGATCGCGAGGTACTCGACCGGTACCCGAGCGAACTGTCGGGCGGCCAGCAGCAACGGGTCGGTGTCGCCCGTGCGCTGGCCGCCGATCCGCCGATCCTGCTGATGGACGAGCCGTACAGCGCCGTCGATCCGATCGTGCGCGAACGCCTGCAGGACGAGCTCCTCGCTCTGCAGGACCGGGTCCACAAGACGATCGTGCTCGTGACCCACGACATCGACGAGGCGATCCGGCTCGCCGATCGGGTGGCGATCTTCGCAGTCGGCGGCGTGCTCGAGCAGTACGACACCCCCGACGCCATCCTCAGCACGCCGGCGACGCCGTTCGTGGCCGCCTTCCTCGGCCGTGAGCGCGGCCTGCGCCGACTCGCACTGCGCACGGTTGCCGACATCGAGACCATCCCCGGGCCGCACCTGCCGTCGACTGGATCGGCAGCGTCGGCCCGCACGGCCATGACGACCTTCGGCACCCGATGGGTCGCCGTGGTCGACGAGGGTCGCCTGCTGGGTTGGGTCGGGCGCGACGAGGTGGCCCGCCTCGACGACCAGGACCCGATCGCTCCGCTCCCGATCCACCCGTTCGTCGCCCGGGTCCGCCCCACCACGCCGCTGCGGGAGGCCCTCGACGTGGTCGTCACCTCGCGATCCCGCATGGCCGTGGTGGCCGACGACGAGGACCGCTTCCTCGGCATGATCACCGTCGACGAGGTCGCAGGCGGACTGGAGGCGTGAGGATGGCGCTGCTCGCCAACGACGCCCAGTCGTTCATCTGGTGGGACTGGGTCTGGGACCACACCGACGACATCTGGATGCGGACGGTCGAGCACGTCCAGATGTCGGTGCTCGCCGTCGGCATCGGGTTCGCCGTCTCGGTGGTGCTGTCGCTCGTGGCGCTGCGGTACCGCTGGACCTACGGCCCGATCACCTGGTTCGGGTCGGTGCTCTACACCATCCCGAGCCTGGCGCTGTTCAGCGTCCTGATCCCCTTCACCGGCTTCGGCACACTCACCGCCACCATCGCCCTCGTCTCGTACACGATCCTGATCTTCGTCCGGAACATCGTGGCCGGCATCGACGGGGTGCCCGGCGCGGTGCGCGACGCCGCCGACGGCATGGGCTTCACGAAGCGACGGCGCCTGTGGGCCGTGGAGCTGCCCCTCGCACTGCCCACGATCGTGGCCGGACTACGCATCGCCTCGGTCACGGTGATCGGTCTCGTCACCGTCACCGCCCTCATCGGGGCAGGGGGCTACGGGGCACTCATCAACGACGGGCTGCGCCGGAACTTCTCCACGCCGGTCGTCGTCGGCGCCGCGCTCTCGGTGGTCCTGGCCGTCCTGGCCGACGTCTCGTTCGCCCTGCTCGAGCGGCTGCTGACACCCTGGCGGCGGCGGGCCCTGCTCACGACCGGGGTCGAACCGTGAGCATCCTGCTCGACGGCTGGGAGTTCCTGACCACGGCCGACAACTGGTCGGGCCCGCGCGGCATCCTCGCCCGTGGACGCGCCCACGTCTGGATCTCGGTCGTATCCACGGCCTTCGCCGCCGCCATCGCGATCCCCACGGCGGTGGTCATGGCCCACCGACGCATGGCGCCGGTGCTCTCGGTCGCGGTGGTCAACATCGCCCGTGCGGTGCCCTCGTTCGCGATCATCGCCCTGGTGCTGCCCCTCAGCATCCGCTTCGGCTTCGGGCTCGGGTTCTGGCCCACCTGCGTCGCGCTGGTGGCCCTCGCGATCCCGCCGATGTTCACCAACACCTACGCAGGGATCCTGGCTGCGCCCGCCGAGTCGCTCGAGGCGGCCCGCGGCATCGGCATGACCGGACCGCAGGTGCTCCGCTCGGTCGAACTGCCCAACGCGCTCCCGCTGATGATCACGGGGGTGCGGATCTCGAGCGTGCAGGTCGTGGCCACCGCCACCCTCGGTGCGATCGTCGGCTTCGAGTGCCTCGGCAGCTTCATCGTCTCGGGGCTGGCCCGCGGATCGGCCGGCCAGCCCGCGGTGGTGGCCGGTGCAGTGCTGGTCGCGGCGCTCGCGTTGACGGTCGACGCGGCCATCGGATTTGCACGCCCGAGACTGGTCCCTTGGGCCGAGCGGGTACGGTGAACCCGGTCCATGGCCTCCCGGTCGGTTCTGCTCGAACCGTCCCCGACCCCGAAAGGCTCGCCATGAAGACCCTTCGCTCCGCCCTCGCCCCCGTCGTGGTGGGCGCCCTCGCACTGACCGCAGCCGCCTGCGGCGACGACGACACCTCCTCGGCCACCACCGCGCCGTCCGCGACCGACGCGCCGGCCGGAACCGAGCCGGGGACCGACGTGCCCGACGGACCGACCATCATCGTCGGCGCCCAGGACTTCGGCGAGAGCACGATCCTGGCCGAGATCTACGGCCAGGCCCTCGCCGAGGCCGGCTATCCGGTGTCGCAGCAGGCCCTCGGCGGCTTCCGCGACCTGGTCTTCACCGCCTTCGAGACCGGCGACATCTCCTTCACCGCCGAGTACGCGGCCTCGGCCCTCGAGTTCCTCAACGGCGGCGCCGGCGAGGCCTCCGGCGACATCGTCGCCACTGCCGAGGCACTGCGCACCCAGCTCACCGAGCGCGGGCTCGTCGCTCTCGAGGCCTCCCCGGCCGTCGACTCCAACTCGTTCGTGGTCACACAGGCCACGGCCGACGAGCTCGGCCTGTCGTCGGTGAGCGACCTGACCGACGACCTGACCCTCGGCGGCCCTCCCGACTGCCCCGAGAACGCCGCCTGCCTGCCCGGGCTGCTCTCGACCTACGAGCTCGATCTCTCGGCGAACTTCACCCCGCTCGACGGTGGTGGCCCGCTCACGGTGGCCGCGCTCGAGGGTGGCGAGATCGACGTGGCGATCCTGTTCTCCACCGACGGGATCATCGCCGACAAGGGCTGGGTCGTCCTCGAGGACGACCGGGGCCTGATCAATGCCGACAACATCATCCCCGTGACCTCGCGGGCCGTGGTCGACGCGTACGGCGATGCCTTCGTCGAGCTCGTCGACTCGATCAGCGCGGCGCTCGACACCGCCGAGCTCACCGAGCTGAACCGTCGCTTCGGCATCGACCTCGAGGACGCCGACGACGTGGCACGCGCCTGGCTCGAGGGCGAAGGCTTCGTCGGCTGAGCCACCGACACGCACCGGGCCGCCTACGGTGATCCCCCGGTGAAGACCTGGGCGCTGTTCTTCTCGTACCTGTCGGGATCGCTGCGGCGACGCAACGTCCGGCTGTTGCTGATCCTCCTGGTCGTCTTCGTGGCGATGGTCACGGTGTACAGCACCGTGTTCCACGTCCTCATGGACCGGGAGGGTCAGCAACACAGCTGGCCGACGGCGTTCTACTGGACCCTCGTCACGATGACGACGGTCGGGTTCGGCGACATCACCTTCCAGTCCGACCTGGGCCGTACCTTCTCGGTGCTCGTCCTGCTCTCGGGTTCGACGTTCCTGCTGGTGCTGCTGCCGTTCACCTTCATCCAGTTCGTGTTCGTCCCGTGGATGGCCATGCGCGAGGCCGCTCGTGCGCCGCGGCAACTCGACGACGACGTCGCCGGCCATCTGGTGCTCACCGGCCTCGGACCGATCGAGGACGCGATCATCCGCCGGGCCGACCAGGCCGGGGTGCCGTACGTGGTGCTGGTCGCTGATCTCGACGAGGCGCTCGGTCTGCACGACCGCGGCTACCGGGTCATGGTCGGCGAGCTCGACGACCCGGCGACCTACCGGGCGGCACGCGTCGAGAACGCCGCGCTCGTGGCCGCGACGCGGACCGACACCACCAACACCAACATCACCTTCACGGTCCGCGAGATCTCGCGGACCGTCCCGATGGTCGCCACCGCGTCGGCCGAGGCATCGATCGACATCCTGGAGCTGGCCGGCGCCGACGAGGTGCTCCGGCTCGGGGACATGCTGGGGCGTGCCATGGCCGAGCGCACCCTCGGGCCCGACGGACGCAGCCATCTGATCGGCGAGTTCGCCGGCCTGCAGATCGCCGAGGCCTCCGTCGCCGGGACACCGCTCGTCGGCTCGACCCTCGCCGAGGCACGGCTGCGTGCGACCCACGGCGTCGGCGTCATCGGCGTCTGGAGCCGGGGAGAGTTCGAGATCGCCACGGCGAACACCGTGCTGGAACCGACCACCGTCCTCATCCTGGCCGGCACCGCCGAGCAGCTCGCGCACTTCGATGCGGGCCACGCCCTGCCCGATGCGACCACCCGGCCGATGATCATCATCGGCGGCGGGCGCGTCGGCCGCGCCGCGGGGCGGACCCTGGCCGCCGAGGGCATCCCGTATCTCATCGTCGAGCAGCGCGGTGAGCGGGTCCGCGACGCGGAGCGTTACGTGTTCGGCGACGCGGCCGACCTCGCCACCCTGCGGCGGGCCGGGATCGACAAGGCCTCGGCGGTCATCATCACCACTCACGACGACGACGTGAACGTCTACCTCGCGATCTACTGCCGCCGGCTCCGGCCCGACATCCGGATCATCGGCCGAGCCAACCTCGACCGCAACGTCACCACGCTCTATCGCGCCGGCGCCGACGCCGTGCTCTCGTACGCATCGACGGGCGCGAACGCGATCTGGAACCGGTTCCGCACCAACGACATCCTGCTCGTGGCCGAAGGGCTCAACGTGTTCCGTCGGCCGGTCCCCGACGAGATCGCCGGCCAGACCCTCGCCCGAGCCGATCTGCGCCAGGCCACGGGCTGCAACGTGGTCGCACTCGAGGACGCCGGTCGCGTCGTCCCGAACCCCGGCCCCGACGATGTCCTCCCGCCGGGTGGCGAGGTGGTCCTGATCGGCGACGCGAAGGCCGAGGAGCGGTTCGCCCACCGCTACGAATCGCTGCGCCGCCGACGCCTGGTGGCGGGCCGCCCGGCGCTCAGGAGCTGAGCTCGTACTCGGCGATCACCGGGTCCTTCGTCCGACGCCAGTACTCGAGCAGGGTGAAGGGCCAGTTCTGCGCGCTGCGCCCGTGCTCGTTGCGGTACCAGGTGCTCACCGTCGAGCGCCCCCACGCCATGCGCGAGTTCTCGGCGTCGAGTGCCTCGTTGAACGCATCGTGGATCTCGGGTCGCACCGCGAGCGAGCGTGCCCCGGCTCGGAACATCTCGCGCAGCAGGCCGAGCACGTAGCGCACACCGCACTCCGAGAAGTACACGATGCTGCCGTTGATCACGATGTTGGTGTTGGGTCCGTAGAGCAGGAACAGGTTCGGGAACTCGGGCACCGTCACCCCGAGGTAGGCGCGGGCGTCGCCGCCCCACCGCTCGTGGAGATCGACGCCGTCGCGGCCGACCACCTGCATCGGGGTCAGGAACCTCGAGGCCTGGAACCCGGTGCCGTAGATCATCACCTCGGCCTCGTACAGGGTCTCGACACCGTCGTCGTCGACGGTGACCACACCCTCGGGCACGATGCGAACGATGCGGTCGGTGACCAGGCGAACGTTCTCACGCTGCAGGGTCGCCGGCCAGATGCCGTTGTCACGCAGCCCGCGCTTGGCCCCCACCGGGTAGTCGGGGATCGCCGCGGCGAGGAGGTCGGGACGATCGGCGTAGACCAGCCGCAGGTACTCGGTGAGCAACCCCCGGGTCATCTCGTTGAGCTCGCTGACCGACCCGCCGTCGCCCTCCCAGGCGTCGTCGGCGCGGATCGTGTCGAGGACGCCGTCGCCCATCCGCCAGAAGATGGCGAAGCGGTTCATCTCGCTGTAGGTCGGCACGTGCTCGAACAACCAGCGCAGACCGTCGGGCACCGGGTCGTGGTAGTCGGGCGTCGGCGCGAGCCACGGTGGCGTACGCTGGAACACGAGGAGCTCGCCGACCTCGGGCGCGATCTCGGGCACGAACTGCAGCGCGCTCGCACCGGTGCCGATCACCGCCACCCGACGACCGGCGAGCGGCACGTCATGACGCCACCGGGCCGAGTGGAAGGCCGGGCCGGCGAACGAGTCGCGACCCTCGATCTCGGGGAGCAACGGCCGGTTGAGCTGGCCGACGGCGCTGATGACCGCCTGGGCGTGGAGCACCTCGGTCGAGCCGTCGGCCGACCGGAGCGTCACCGCCCAGCGCTGCTCGGGCTCCGACCAGACCGCCGAGACGACCTCGACGCCGAGTCGGCAGTGGTCGAGCAGCCCGAAGGCCTCGGCGAAGCTGCGGAAGTAGTCGCGCAGCACCGGCTGCGTCGAGTAGTGGTACGGCCAGTCGTGCCGCTGCGCGAACGAGTAGCTGTAGTTGTGGTTGGGGTTGTCGACGCGACACCCCGGATAGGTGTTCTCCCACCAGGTGCCACCGACCTCGGCGTTCTTGTCGACCACCAGGTACGGCACGCCGGCCTGTCCGAGCCGATGTGCCGCGAGCAGCCCCGACATGCCGGCCCCGATGACGAGCACCTCGAAGGGCACGTCGGGGGCGAGCTCGTCCTTGTGCCAGTCGGGGGCCCGACGATCCTCACCCCGGTACGCCAGCTCCTCCTGGAGCAACGGCAGGTACTCGCGCATCTCGCCGCCACCGACGGCGAAGTCGAGGATGCGCAACAGGTCCTCGTCGTTCGGCGCGGGCGCCGGGACGCAGCCCCCGTCGCGGTAGGCCACGAGGGCGTCGAGCGCGAGCTCGCGGATCGCGGCCTGCTGCTCGTCGGTCAGCCCGCACTGGGGCATCCCGACGAGCAGCGGGTCGATCCGCAGGTCGTCGCGCAGGAGCGACAGGTCGCCGGTGAGGTACGCCAACGCCGGCAGGAGCGGTGGCAACTCTGCATCGGCGAGCACGGCGCGCAGCTGGTCGTCGGTCGCGTCGATCGTTGCCGACGGTGTGACGAACGGGCTGGGTGAGGCGATGGTGTCGGTCACGGTGCGACGCTCCTCGGGTTCGGGTCGGGTGGGGTCAGCCGTTGACGCTGGCGACGCCCTTGGGCGCCTGCTGGTT
>CAYRXQ010000116.1:0-9585 GCA_964428115.1 uncultured Ilumatobacteraceae bacterium | reverse complement strand
CGGCGTGAAACCGGAACAGGCGAACGTCCGCCTGTCGCGTGCGCGCAGCCGGCTCCGTGCCCTGTTCGAGGAGGTGCTCGATGAGCGGGCGCCCTGATCCGTTCGAGCTGCTCACCGCGGCACGACCGGTCATCGTCGACCCGGACGCCGCTGCGCCCGGCCGTGACCCGGCCGCTGACCGGCTGCTCGCGTCGATCGTGACGACCGGGCATCGCCGGCGTCGCCGTCACCTGTGGGCCGCCGGGGTCGTCGTCGCTGTCGCCGGTGCCGGCAGCGTCGCGGCGGCGGTCTGGTCCCGCCAGCCGGCCGATCTGTCGTCGATCGCCTGCTACCGCACGAGCGACGTCGGAGCGTCCGACGTGGCGCAGGTTCCGGCCACCGATGACCCGGCCGCTGCATGTGCCAAGTTCTGGGGCACGCACACCGGCGACGCGTCGGGGACGCCGACTGCGGTGTGCGTGAACGACGCTGGTGTCACCGCCGTCGTCCCCGACGACGGGACCGGCTGCGCTGGGCATGGCTGGGCGGCCGCTGAGCCGCCGACCGGCGACGGGCACCGCAGCGTCGATCTCGCTGCGACGCTTGCCGTGACGCTCGGCGAAGGCTGTCTCGACGAAACCGCGACCCGGCACGTCATCGGCGACGCCATCGCTGCGGCGGACGCCGGCGCATGGACCGTGGCATTGCGCGAACCGTTCGACACGGTCCGTGCATGCGGGGCCGTGACCGTGCAGCCATCTGACCGCACGATCACGATCACGCCGCGTCCTGCTGGCCCCACACCACCACCATCGTCGACGACCTTCCAGGAGCCTTGATGAACCTGTTCCGCACCACCGCCGCAGCGTTCGCTGCCGTCGCCTGCACCGTCGGGCTTTCCGGCGTTGCGCACGCTGACACCGCCGAGCTGGCGGCCGCTGACCCGGCCAGCGCCTACTACGACGGGACGCTGATCCACCTTGACGAGGACTGGCAGGGGGCAGGCGCCTGCGTCGTCGACGGCACCCGCCCCGGCGTCTGCTACGCGACCGAAGCTGAGCTGCTCGCCGCGCATCCGGAACTGACCGGTGACGCCACCGCTGATGGCAGCACCGTGTCGACGGAGTTGTCGAGCCTCGAGCCGGAGATGTCGGCGATGTCGACCTCGTGCTCGTCGAGCCTGCGGCTGTACCGGGAGACCAGCTATCTCGGCAGCGTGCTGTTCCTCACGGGCCGCTACGTGTACCACAACCTCTCGTCGTACGGGTTCGACAACGACGCCAGCAGCTACCGGGTTGGAGCGTGCGGGGCGTCGTTCTTCTCCGGTTCGTCGGGCAGCGGGTCGATCTATCCGGGTCCGACGTCGGCGTACTCGTCGTCGGCGACGATGGCGAGCGGCTGGAACAACGTGGTGTCGTCGGTCTACATCTACTGACCCCCGTCGCGCAGACGATCGATGACCAGGCCCGGGCGGGGCTCCGTCTTGGCACGACTCGCAGACAGGCGGTGTACGTGCGCCCGAGCCGGTCGTTGCACGCCCGCCGCGTAGTGTGGGGCCACCGCGGGCGTGCTCGTGTGGAGGCGCACTCGTCCGGGAGTCGTCAACCAGCCGTCACTCCGATTCGCCGGTCGCTGCCCCGCCAGCGTGACCTGAACACCGGCTGCCCACATGCGGTGCCTGACGTCCCCGCAACCGTGGGGTCCGTGAGCAACCAGCGGGACCTCGTCGACAGCCGCGCACGAACCCCACCGGCGCGCACTTCCAAACGGCCAACCGAACCGCTCCCCCACATCTCACCGGGACCGCCGGCACCACCGACAACGACGCGGCGAACAGCACCGCTCTCATGTCCACTTCCGCCGCAGCATTTCACCTGCTCAGAGCATCTCTTTGCTTGTAGTTCGTATCGGTCACTGGTACGTTTGCGAGGGACACCCCGCCTGACGAGACGGATGATCCGAGCATCAACCCCGCTCTCAGAGGAGTCCACCATGATCCGTCGACTGCTGTGCACGGTCGCGCTCGCCGCATGTCACACGTGTCCGTGATCCGCGTCGCACAAGGAGCGAGCCCGCAGATCATCTACTCGTTCGGTGTGAACGCCGGGAACCAGTGAACGCACGTCGCCGAACGCACCCGACCGCTGTCGGACTGGTCGTCGCCGTTACCGTCGCCGGCTGCACCGGCGACGTCCGCAACGGGGCCGGGCCCGACGTGACGACGGTGAACGTCGCCGAACGCACCGTGCAGATCGACCGGTCCGACGGCGACGTGTGCCTCATCGACGGCCCCGACCGGCACTGCCTCGGCATCACAGCGATCACCGGCGGACCCGTCGTCAGCGCCCTCCTGCACCCCCTCGACACCGACGAGAACGTGCTGCTCGTCGTCACCACCGACGACGAGCCAGTCACCATCGACACCGCCGGCATCGAAACACTGGCGGGGCCCGGCGGCCGCACGTTGAACGTCGCGATCACCGACCAGCCGTTCGTGTGCATGACCTGGGACGACGGCACCGGCGCCGTGTCGGTCAGCTCCGAAGGAGGCGAAGCCCCGGACCGGGCAGCAGCATGCTGAGAGTACTGATGACGGTCACCGCCCTCACCGGCAGCGTCGCCGCGTGCAGCGACACCGGCAGTGAGACACGCCGGATCGTCGCCGTCTCCGTCGTCACCACCGAAACGGACGCGTCGCCGGCAGCGGACCGGGCGATCCTCGACACCCTCGCCGACCTGCTCGACGCCGCGCTCCCACCGGTCGTCATCGACCACGACATCGTCGTCGACACCGAACGCGCCGGTGTGCTCGTCCGGTTCCGAGAAGCATCAGACCCGTGCACCGCCGCCGCGTGGCGCGACCTGACCGACGTCGACACCGACGACCTCATGATCGTGTTCGGCGGCACGATCCGATCAACCGCACCGTTCAACCGGTACGCCGGGTTCGTGTGCTCCGACGACCCGGCCGCAACCCGCACCGCACCCGACGGGGCCGTCATGATCCTCGTCGACCGCGTCGAACTGACCGCGGCCGTCCTGCTGCACGAGCTCGGTCACGCTGCCGGGCTCGGTCACACGGCAGCCGACGCGACCGCCGGCTGTGTCCCGACCCCGGTCCCGGCCGACAACGTGATGCTCGCCAGCCACCACGACCACGGCCTGCCGGCGCGACCGACACTGACGACCGAACAGTTTGCGGCGCTGCGCACGTACCTCGCACCGTTCGCAGCCGCCGCCGACAGCTGACGCGACCAACGGCTCGAACGAAGAGCGCCCGACGTCCGATACGTGAGGCCTCGGCTCTCGGACCACTGAGGGGGCCATGGCTGTGGCAGCGAGGACGCAACGGCGGCTGGCTGCGCGCACGTGCTGATCGGCGCGGACCGTGTTGCGCGGCGGCCGTCAGGGTGCCGGCAGCGGCTGCGGCGCGGCCGGCAGCGGGTCTGCGGTGTCACAGCGGGGTGGCGCGTCCCTGCCCGCGGCTCAACGCGTTCAACGTCTCGGCGCGCAGGCGGCGCCGGCGCTGGGGCGGCGCCGCTTCTGCGCAAGCGGTGTGGTGGCGCACGTCGTCGTGGGCGGCCACGTCGTCACCGTCGCGCAGCTCCACACCGCACAGCGGGCACGTGCCGGTTCCTGGGTCGCGTCCGGTGGTCGGGTAGAAGGACACATGGTCAATGGTGACGTGCGGCGCCCGGCCCGGCAACTATCTGCACATGTCGTTTGGGTGACGAAGCGTGCCGTGGCGGAGAGATGAGCCGACCGGAGGACATTCGTCGTGCAGAGGAACCCGACGGGTGAGGAGCATTCATGACCAGGTCGAGACTTTGGCAGGCGGCCGCAGCCGCAGCTGGGACGGCAGTCGTCGTGGCGAGCGTCGCGGCGACGGTGGCGACGAGCCAAGGCGTCGCAGCGCCCGAGAGCGTGCCGTATCGGCGCAGCGGCTGCGACGACATCAACGACGCGTTCGCTGCAGGCGACCGGGAGGCGGCGGTCGCTGCGTTGGATGCGTCCGACGTCAGCGTCGTCGTTCCCGGCGACGTCGCCGCGCTCGGCGTCAGCGGCTACTTCTGCACGGCGTCGTCGACCGGCACGTCGTCGGTGACGGGACTCGTGTTCGAGTACGGCAGCGGGGACACGCCAGCCGCGGCGAGCGTCTCGTGGGCGTCGGGGCATCGGGTCGACGCTGCCGAGCAGCGTGCCTGGCTGGCAGCCGGGTACCGGGAGCTGGGCGTGAACGTCGACCGGTTCGCGGACGGTCCGGCGGACGCGACGACGGTGGTCGCGTACCTGGACGGGCACGCGCCCCACACCGACACGGGCGGCGTCGACATCGATGCGGGCACGATCGTCGAGCAGCTGCTCATGTCAGGGGGCCGCTCGTGAAGGTGTCGAGAGAGCCTCGGAATCGACGCAGGATGGTTGCTGTCGTGGCGGGTGTCGTCGCGTCGCTGACGATCGCTGCGGGACCCGCGTACGTCGAGGCGCACAACTGGGGGTGGGGGCAACAGAAAGGGACGAGCCCGACGCGTGTCCGGGCGTTCATGACCGCCCAGTCGTACTCGGGTGTGCAGTACCTGATGGCTGACATGTGGACCCGTTCGGCGAGCGGCACGTACGGCAACGTGACGGCCAGCTGCAGCACGTTCTGTTCGACGGGGGTGTGGACGAACTGGGTGACATACAGCTCGGGCTGGCAGTCGATGAGCCGGCACTGCGCGAAGGCCAGCGACGGGCATCGCACCCCCGACTACGGCAACATTCCGTTGGATCACGCATGCTCGGTGAACGTCGGCCACTACGCGCTGCGGAACTGGGCGTCGCTGTGAGAGCGTGTCGAGTTGTCTGTGTAGGCGGTTCGGGTCCGGCGTCGTTCCTTGGCTCGGTCCCGTGGTCGACCAGGCGATGATCGAAGCGGTCACCGCCTCCGGGCTGAGTGACCGCTACGTCACACGGGTGCTGCGGCTTCGTCAGCTTGGTGAAGTGCTCGACAAGCTCGACTGACCCCCAGCATCCACGCCTGCCGCACCGGAAGACGCGACGATCTGGCAGGACGCATCAGCTGGACCGCCGCTGCTGAGAAGCCGACCCGCAGGGTCCCAATCGGTCACCCCAACATGTTGTGGGGATTTATCAACAATCCATCCGGGCTTGCTGCCGAACTCAGGGCTGGGTGATGGCCTTGATCTCCTCGGCGATGCGCTGGGAGAGCTCGTCGTTGGGCATCGAGGTCTGCATCGCCATGAGCTTCATCATGTCGCCCTGGATCTTGATCTTGCCCGACATGAAGGCCTGCATCGCCACGGCCTGGTCACCGTCGACGAACAGGGCCTTGGCCGTCGCATAGTCGGTGGTGACGGTGGCGTCGGCCGGATCGAGCTGGCCGAGCTCCATGACCACCGAGCCCGAGGAGGTGTCGAGGTAGCTCATCACGGTGCCCTCGCCGAAGGGCACGTCGGTGACGACCTGGTTGATGCGGAGGCTGGCCGTGACCTCGGGAACCTGACCCTCGTAGCGGGCCCGGATCTCGCGGGCCGCGTCCATCCACTCGTTCGACAGGAAGGGGTGCGTCATGGGCGTGGAATCTAGCCAGTCGAGCTAGGCATCCAGGGTGCGCACCGAGGTCGTGACCTCGTCGAGCACGTCACGGTCGAGCTCGTAGCCCAGCCCCGGCCCGTCGGGCACGGCGACCATGCCGTCCTCCACGGTGATCGGATCGGTCACGATGTCGCGGGCGTAGAACCGGGTCGACGCGCTGATGTCACCGGGGAGGGTGAACCCGGGGAGGGTGGCGAGCGCGACGTTGGCCGCCCGCCCGATGCCGGTCTCGAGCATGCCGCCGCACCACACGGGTACCCCGGCCGCGAGGCACAGGTCGTGGATCCGTCGGGCCTCGAGGTAGCCCCCGACACGGCCCGGCTTGATGTTCACGATCTCCGCGGCGCCGAGCTCGATGGCGTCGGCCGCGGTGGTCGCCGAGACGATCGACTCGTCGAGGCACACCGGGGTACTCGACCGTGCGGCGAGCTGGGCGTGGCCGAGGAGGTCCTCCTCGGCCAGGGGCTGCTCGATCAGGAGCAGGTCGAACTCGTCGAGCCCGCAGAGGTGATCGATGTCGGCGCGGGTGTAGGCGGTGTTGGCATCGACCTGCAGCCCCAGCTCGGGGCCGATCATCTCGCGCACCAGACGGACGGGCTCGAGGTCCCATCCCGGCTCGATCTTCAGCTTGATGCGGGCGTAGCCCTCGTCGACGTAGCCCTGCACCGCGGCCAGGAGGTCGTCGAGCCGGTCGAAGATCCCCACGCTGACCCCGCTCGGGACGCGGCGGCGGGCCGCCCCGAAAAGCTCGTGCAGGGTGGTGCCGGCACGGCGCAGCTCGGCGTCGAGCACGGCCATCTCGAGAGCCGCCTTGGCCATCGGGTGACCCTTGACGGGGTGCAGGGCCGGCGCGACGTCCGCGGCGCGCAGGTGCTCGAGCCCGCGCAGCCGGGGGAGCAGGTGGTGCTCGACGACGAGCTCCACCCCGTCGACGAACTCGGCGGAGTAGACCGGCTCGGGGAGGGCGACGCACTCGCCCCAACCCTCGGTGCCGTCGTCGAAGGCCGCCCGCAGGAGCAGGACGTCGCGATGGTCCTCGGTGCCGAAGCTCGTCCGGAACGGGCTCACCAGCGGGAGGTGCAGCCGACGTAGCTCGAGGGCCACCAGGCGTGCGCTCATGCCGATCCCTCGGTGAGCAGATAGCCACGCTCACGACTGAAGCCGACCACCTGCGCCCCGGCGGTGAGCCGGTCGCCGAGCTCGGCCCGCACCCGGTGTCGCCAGGCCAGCGCGGCCGCCGGATCGGTCCGCCGCAGGACGATGATGTCGTCGGGGACGGCGACCTCGATGGTCGCAGCCGACCGGCGGGCATCGTGGTCGACGCCGTCGTCGGTGGTCGCCCAGGCCATCACGAGTCGGTCGGTCTCGTCGTTGCTGTTGACCGAGTCACGCATCGGTCCGTAGAAGTCGACGAGGTACTCGGCGACCCCGGCGTGGAGCACCTCGATGTTGAACCAGGCGTTGCGCCGCACGAGCGGGTCGAACGTCCACGTCACCCAATCGAGGCCGTGGTCGGCGGCCCAGGCCCGCTGGTGGTTCTTCATCGCCCGTCCGATGCCGCCGTGCTGCACCCCCGGCAGGATCCCGGTCACGTGGCTGTGCAGCGCGGGATCCTCCCGGTGCCGGGCCAGGAAGCCGAAGGACGCCCCGATCACGTTGCCTGCGTCGAAGGCCGCCGCGACGTACCCGCCGCTGTGCTCGATGGCCCGCAGCAGCTCGACCTCCACCAACGGGGTCGCCGATCCCCACACCTGTTGGAACACCGTGACGATCGCCGCCATCTCGGCCGCGGTGTGCAGGTTCCTGATCTCGAGTGCCGCCTCGCCCATGTCCTGCGACCGTAGTGCTTGACTCCTCGTCCACTTCGTTGGGAGGCGGGCGGCCCCGCCGATAAGCATGGGGTCATGCCGCGCATCCTGGTCACCGAAGAGATCGCCGACGGGGGCCTCGATCGCCTTCGGAGCGCCGGCCACGAGGTCGACGTCCGACTCGGGCTGTCGCCCGCCGAACTGCTCGAGGCGGTCGTCGGGGCGAGCGCGCTGATCATCCGCTCCTCCACCCAGGTCACCGACGAGGTGCTCGCAGCGGCCGGCGGCATGGTCGTGGTCGGCCGGGCCGGCATCGGGCTCGACAATGTCGACGTCGACGCGGCCACCCGACGCGGGGTGATGGTCGTCAACGCGCCGCAGTCCAACATCATCTCGGCCGCCGAGCACACGATGGCGCTGCTGCTCTCGCAGGCCCGCAACGTGCCCCAGGCGCACGCCGCGCTCGTCGCCGGCCGCTGGGAGCGCAGCCGCTGGGAGGGCGTCGAGCTCGCCGACAAGACGCTCGGGATCGTCGGTCTCGGACGCATCGGCAAGCTGGTGGCCGACCGGGCCAAGGGTTTCCAGATGCGCCTGGTCGCATACGACCCGTTCGTGTCGGCCGAGCGGGCCCGCCAGCTCGGTGTGGAGCTGCTGCCCCTCGACGAGCTCATCGCCGAGAGCGACTTCCTCACCGTGCACCTGCCCAAGAACAAGGAGACGGTCGGCCTGATCGGGCGCGACCTGTTGGCCAAGGCCAAGCCCTCGCTGCGCATCATCAACGTGGCCCGCGGTGGGATCGTGGTGGAGTCCGAGCTGGCCGAGTGCATCCGTGACGGGGTCATCGCCGGCGCCGCGCTCGACGTGTTCGACACCGAGCCCACCACCGAGTCGCCGCTGTTCGAGCTGTCCCAGGTGGTCGTGACCCCGCACCTGGGCGCCAGCACCCGCGAGGCGCAGGACAAGGCCGGCGACACGATCGCCGACATGGTCGAGCTCGCGCTCGCCGGCGAGTTCGTGCCCTTCGCGGTCAACATCAGCGCCGCCGAGGCCAACGAGACGCTGCGGCCGTTCCTCCCGCTCGCGGAACGGCTCGGCCGGCTCTACGGCTCCCTCGTCGACGGTTCCCCCGAGGTGGTCGAGGTCACCTTCGCCGGTGAGATCGGCGGCTACGACACGCGCATCCTGGGTCTCGCCGCGCTCAAGGGGTTCTTCGGTGGGATCAGCGACGAGCAGGTCACCTTCGTGAACGGACCGCAGCTCGCCCGCGACCACGGCGTCGAGGTCCGCGAGATCAACAGCACCACCTCCGACGACTACGTCAACCTGGTCACGATCTCGGGCGGTGGCCACTCCATCAGCGGCACCCTGCAGGGCCGCCGTGGTGAGCAGCGGATCGTCGAGGTCGACGGGCACACCTTCGACGTGCCGCCGGCCGATCACATGATGATGGTCACCAACGACGACCGTCCCGGGGTCATCGGCACGGTCGGGACCCTGCTCGGCGATGCCGGCGTGAACATCGCCGACATGGACGTCGGCCGCGCCCACACCCCCGGCACGGCGGTCATGCTGATCGCCCCCACCGCCGAGGTCGACGCCGCGGTGCTGGCAGCGCTCGCCGCGGCCCCCGGGATCCTCAGCGTGCGGTCGCTCAACGGCTGAGCGCGTCGCGGGTCGCGAGGGCCTCGCCGCGCGCCGCGTCGGCGAAGTCCGACCCCGCCGAGGCGTACAGGATCGCTCGCGAGGAACTCACGATGAGCCCCGTGCCGTCCGCGTTGGCCCCGTGGGCCACCGTCGTTGCCGGGTCGCCGCCCTGGGCGCCCACGCCGGGCACCAGGATCGGCAGCTCGCCGACGATCGTGCGCACCGCCCCGAGCTCGGCCGGATAGGTGGCCCCGACCACGAGGCCGACCTCGCCGCGCTCGGCCCAGTCGCGTGCCACCAGCTCGGCGACCCGTTGGTACAGCGGCGCACCGTCGCAGTCGAGCGACTGCAGGTCGTCGCCGCCCGGGTTGCTCGTGCGGCACAGCGCGATGACGCCGCCGTCGTGCTCGAAGTAGGGGAGCACCGAGTCGGTGCCGAGGTACGGGTTGACGGTCAGGGCGTCGGCGTTCCAGATGGTGAGGTGCGTGTCGTCGACCGGCACGGTGCCGAGGGCGGCGTCGGCGTAGGCCTGGGCGGTGCTGGCAATGTCGCCCCG
>CAYRXQ010000115.1:6174-9617 GCA_964428115.1 uncultured Ilumatobacteraceae bacterium | reverse complement strand
GACACCAGCGCCGCGGTCGACGTCCTCGCCGCCCGCAGCGACGTCGATCCCGACCGCATCGCCGTGCTCGGCCTGTCGATGGGCGGCGAAGAGGCCATCGGAGCGATCGCCACCGACCCTCGCATCGCCGCGGTCGTGGCCGAGGGCGCGACCGGGCGCACCCGCACCGACAAGGACTGGCTGTCGGAGGAGTACGGGGTCGCCGGGCACCTCCAGGAGGTCCTCGACCGCGTCACCTACGCCTTCGTCGACCTCCTCACCTCCGCCTCGCCGCCGATCGACCTCGCGGATGCCGTGGCACGTGCCGCGCCGGCCCCGATCCTGTTGGTCGCGGCCGGCACGGTCGAGGACGAAGGCATCGTGGCGGAGCGACTGCAGGCGGTCGCACCCACCTCGGTCGAGGTGTGGGTCGTGCCCGACGCCGCGCACACCGGCGGCCTCGACACGGCCCCCGAGGAGTGGGAGCGCCGCGTGGTGGAGTTCCTCGACACCGCGCTCGGCGTCGATCGGTAGGGTCGCGGCCGATGGCCGCGGAGCATGGGGATCCCGTCACCCTCGAGGTGGCCGGCCACGAGGTGACCGTCTCGAGCCCCGACAAGGTGATGTTCCCCGCGGCGGGCGTGACCAAGCTCGGTCTGGCCGAGTACTACGTCGCCGTCGGCGACGCCCTCCTCACGGCGATGGCCGATCGGCCCGTCATGCTCGAGCGCTATCCCGACGGGGTCGGCGGCGGCTCCTTCTTCCAGAAGCGCATCCCGAAGAACGCGCCCGACTGGTTGCAGACCACGATGGTCGCGACCATCAACGGCACCCCCTCGGAGGTGCTGGTCGTGGCCGACGTCGCGCACGTGCTGTGGGCCGTGAACCTCGGCTGCCTGGGCCTCCACGTGTGGCCGGCGTGCTCGGCCGATCCCGACCAGAGCGATGAGCTGCGCCTCGACCTCGACCCCTCACCGGGCTGCTCCTTCGACATGGTCCGCGAGGCCGCCGACGCGACCCGGGTGTTCCTCGACGAGCACGGCATCGGATCGTTCGCGAAGACCTCCGGGTCGAAGGGCATCCACGTCCACGTCCCGCTCGAGGAGGGCTGGGACGGCATCGCCGTACGTGCCGCTGCGGTCACCATCGCCCGCCGCCTGGCCGACCGCCACCCCGAGCTCGTCACCGCCAAGTGGTGGAAGGAGGAGCGCGGTCGACGGATCTTCCTCGACTACAACCAGAACGCGCCGCACAAGACGATGTTCGGCGCCTGGTGCGCCCGGCCGCGTGTCGGCGCGCAGGTGTCGACGCCGTTCCGGTGGGAGGAGCTCGCCACCATCGACCCCGAGGCCTGGACGGTGGCCACCGTGCCCGACCGCCTCGCGGCCGAGGGCGACCCCTGGGCGGGGATCGCCCAGCACCCCCAGGACATCAGCGGCTTCGTGGAGGAGTTCGTGTCGTCGCTCGCCGACGGCGTGCCCGACGCCCCCTGGCCACCCCAGTACCCCAAGATGCCGCACGAACCACGCCGCGTCGCCCCGAGCCGGGCCCGCAAGGAGCCGTGATCACCGTCGCGGCCGCAGCCGCCCGACCATCGCCAACCCGGTCAGCACGAGCCCGGCGCCGACCCAGCCGGCCGGCGTGAGCCGCTCGTCGAGCACCACCACGGCGGCCAGCGCGGCGGTGAGCGGCTCGGCGAGTGTGAGGCTGACCGCGGTCGACGTCGGCAGGACCCGCAGGCCGCGCCCGTACAGCACGTAGGCCAGCCCGACGGTGAGCACGCCGAGGTGCGCCAGCATCACCGCACCCGACAGCGTTGCCACCCAGCCGTACGGCTCCCCCGCCGCGAACGGCACGAGCGCGAGTGCGCCGAGTGTGAACGGCCAGGCCAGCGCCACGGTGGAGTCGACACCGCGGTCAATGAGCAGCTTGGCGGCGATGGCGTAGACGGCGTATCCCAGCCCGGCGCCCAGCGAGCACAGCACGCCGACCAGGTCGACCCCTGCCACGCCGTCGCTCCCCGAGGCCACCAGGAGCGCACCCCCGACCAGGGTCACCGCCGTCGCGGCCGCCCACACGCCGCTCGGTCGACGCCGCAGCCAGACCCACTCGATCACCCCGGCGATGATCGGCCCGCTGCCCAGCGCGACCACGGTGCCGAGCGCGACCCCGGTCCGCGCCGTCCCGGCGAAGAACGCGGGCTGGTACAGCGCCACCCCGGCCCCGCCGACCAGGCAGAGCCCGAGGTGGCGGCGCAGCACCGAGATGTCGGGCAGCCGCCATGCGAACACCCACAGGGCCGCCGCTCCCACGACGATCCGCAGCGTGCCGACGCCCAGCGGGGTCGTCCCGTCGGGGCCGAGCTCCTGGGCCGTGCCGGTGGTGCCGAACAGCACGGCCGCGGCCAGCACCGCCGCCACCGCGGCGCCACGGGATCGCGCACCGAGCAGCACGCCGTCAGTGTGCCGCAGCGCCGCCGCCCTGCCATCCTGGGAGGATGACCGTCAGCCTGACCGACTTCGGTGCGCTCGTCCGGCAGCGGCGGACGAGCCTCCTGGTCGACCGCGGCCAGCCGGTCCCCGACGACCTCGTCGCGCAGCTGTGCGAACTGGCCACCTGGGCGCCGAACCACAAGAAGACCTGGCCATGGCGGTTCGCCCTGTTCACCGGCGAGGGTCGCGCCCGGCTCGGCGACGCGTTCGCCGACGACATGACCGACCGCGAGTTCGGCGACGAGGCCAAGCGCGCCAAGACCCGCACCAAGTACCTGCGGGCACCGGCCGTGCTCGTGGTCGGGTCCGCCGCACACGATCGGCCGACCTTCCACCAGGAGAACCGGGACGCCGTGGCGGCCGGCATCCAGAACCTGCTGCTCGGGGCCACCGCGGCCGGGTTGGCCTCGTTCTGGAGCACCCCGCCGCTGGCCGATGCACCGCGGGTCCTCGAGCTCGCCCGCTTCGACGCCGACGTCACGATGATCGGCGTGCTCTACCTCGGCTGGCCCGCTGGCACCCCCGAGGTGCCGACGCGTCCGCCGATCGAGCTCGGCATCGTCGACGGCTGACCCGCGCTCGCTACGGTCGGCGGCGATGGACCGCGACCTGTTCGACGACGTGCACCAGGAGTTCCGCTCGAGCGTGCGGGCCTTCATCGCTGGCGAGATCACCCCGCACTACCTGGGATGGGAACAGGACGGGATCGCGCCACGGTCGCTGTTCACCGACGCCGGACGTCACGGCTTCCTCGGCTTCCAGATCCCCGAGCAGCACGGGGGCGGCGGCTCCTCCGACTTCCGGTTCAACGTCGTGCTCGCCGAGGAGCTCGCGGCGGCCGGCATCGGCGGGGCGGGGCTCGGGCTGACGCTGCACAACGACATCACCACGCCGTACTTCGTCGAGTACTGCGACGACGAGCAGGCGGCGCGCTGGCTCCCGGGCATCGCGTCGGGTGAGCTGATCACCGCC
>CAYRXQ010000115.1:0-6164 GCA_964428115.1 uncultured Ilumatobacteraceae bacterium | reverse complement strand
ATGCTCGCCGATGCTGACCGGCGGTTCATCGTTCCCTCCGCCCCGGGCAAGCGCCACGGCGGCATCACCCTGCTGGTGGTCGAGGCGGGCATGGACGGGTTCACCCGCGGCCGCAACCTCGACAAGATCGGCATGCACAGCCAGGACACTGCCGAGCTGTTCTTCGACGAGGTCCGCGTGCCCGTCGCCAACCGACTGGGGGAGGAGGGGAAGGGGTTCTCGTACCTCACCGCCAACCTCGCCCAGGAGCGGCTCTCGATCGCGGTCACCGGCGTGGCCACCGCCCGCGCCGCGCTCGGCTGGACCCTCGAGTACGTCAAGGAGCGCACGGCCTTCGGCCAGCCGATCGGCTCGTTCCAGAACACCAAGTTCGTCCTGGCCGAGGTCGCCACCGCGGTCGAGGTCGCGCAGGCCTACGTCGACCGCTGCGTGGTCGCACTCGGCGACGGGTCGCTCTCCCCCGCCGATGCCGCGCAGGCCAAGTGGTGGTGCACCGAGCTGCAGAAGACCACCGTCGACCGCTGCCTGCAGCTCTTCGGCGGCTACGGCTACATGTCGGAGTACCCGATCGCCCGTGCCTACGCCGATGCCCGCATCACCACGATCTACGGCGGCACCACCGAGATCATGAAGGGGATCGTCGCCCGCTCGCTCGGCCTCTGAGCCCGGGGCCGGCGAGATCGGGTCGGTGCGGGCCGCGGGGCAACAACTCGGCCACCGTGGCCGACGCCGCATCACCGCTCGGATCCGCGACGTGGACGACGACGCCGGGCCCACCGAGCTCGAGTGCCACCTGCAGGCATGCGCCACACGGCCAGGTCAACGCGTCGGCGGTGCGGGCCGCCACGAGGGCCAGCTCGACCGGACGGCTGCCCCGTGCGACCGCCCCGAACATGGCGGCGCGCTCGGCGCACATCGCCAGACCCAGCGACACGTTCTCGACGAGCGCACCGGGCACCACCTCCCCGTCGGTGGTCAGCACCGCGGCCCCCATGCGAAAGCCGCTGTAGGGCACGTGCGCGCGGCCGCGCGCCCGCACCGCGGCCTCGATCAGGGCCGCACGATGGCTGCTGGATGCTTCGTCCACGGTCGGCAGTCCATCACATCTCGCCCGCGGCCAGGCGCCGCAGTGCAGCCACGGCCACCGGCGTGCGCGGCCCCCACCAGGTCAGCTGCTGACCGTCGACGAGGTGCACCGCGACGTCCCAGCCGTCGAACTCGGCCGCGTCGGTCGGCGAGAACTCGTACGGCTCGCTCGGCAGCAGCACCACCTCGGGCCGCAGCGCCCGAACCTCCTCGAGGGTCACCCGCGGATACCGGGGCTCCCGGGTCACGACCTCGAACCCACCGTGGTGCAGCAGGTCGGCGGCGATCGTGTCGGTCCCCACCGCGATCCACGGATCGCGCCACACCGGGCAGAACACCGCACGTCGCACCCGCGGCTCGATGGCGATCGCATCACGGATCGCGACCGCCAACGACCGCGCCGGCGACGCGGCCCCCACCACGCCGCCGAGCCGCTCGAGCGAGTCGGCGACCTCGGCCAACGACCGCGGCGCGGTGACGTACACCGGCACGCCTGCGGCCCGCAGCCGCTCCACGTCGACGCGACGGTTCTCCTCCTGGTCGGCCACCACCAGATCGGGGGCCAACTCGCACACCAGCGGCACGTCGGGGTTCTTCGTGCCCCGCACCCGGACCGCATCGGGCAGCTCGGGCGACACGCACCAGTCGGTCACGCCGACCGGCAGGATCCCCCAGGACGCAAGCGTCTCGGTGAGGCTCGGCACCAGGCTCACGACGCGCCGCGGCACCCCCGTCAGCTCGACGGCGTACCCGAGGTCGTCGGTGACGGCGCTCAGGGCTGGTACACCCCGAACACGTCGCGCAGGGCGTCGCTCACCTCGCCGAGGGTCGCCCCGGCGCGCAGCGCCTCCTTCATCGGGTACAGGAGGTTCTGGGTGCCACGGGCCGCGTCGCGCAGGTCGTCGAGCCGAGTCGCGAGCGCATCGGCGTCACGGTTCGCCTTGTAGGCGGCGAGCCGTTCGCGCTGGCCGCCCTCGAGGGTGGGATCGCTCGGGAACACGACGGGCTCGGGCTCGTCGTCGATGGTGAACTTGTTGAGCCCGACGATCACCCGCTCGTCGTCGTCGATCGACTTGGTGTACTCGTACGCCGCCTGCTCGATCTCGTCCATCTGGTAGCCGGCCTCGATGGCCGCGACTGCGCCGCCCATGGCGTCGATGCGCTCGATGTACTCCCAGGCCAGCCGCTCGACCTCGTCGGTCAGCGACTCCACGTAGTACGAGCCGGCCAGCGGATCGGGGGTCTCGGCGACGCCCGACTCGTAGCCGATGATCTGCTGCGTGCGCAGGGCCAGGCGGGCCGCCTGCTCGGTGGGGAGGCTGAGCGCCTCGTCGAAGCCGTTGGTGTGGAGGCTCTGCGTCCCGCCGAGCACCGCGGCGAGCGCCTGCAGACCGACGCGGACCACGTTGTTGACCGGCTGCTGCGCCGTGAGCGTCGATCCCCCGGTCTGGGTGTGGAACCGCAGCATCGCCGAGCGCGGGTCCTTCGCACCGAAGCGCTCGGTCATGATCGTGTGCCACATGCGGCGGCTCGCCCGGAACTTGGCGACCTCCTCGAAGAAGTGGTTGTGGCCGTTCCAGAAGAAGCTCAGCCGCGGCGCGAAGTCGTCGACGTCGAGGCCGGCGTCGACCGCCGCCTGGACGTAGGCGATGGCATTGGCGATCGTGAAGGCGATCTCCTGGACCGCCGTCGAGCCGGCCTCGCGGATGTGGTACCCGGAGATCGAGATGGTGTTCCACTTCGGGACGTGCTTCGAGCAGTACTCGAAGATGTCGGTGATGACCCGCATCGAGGGCCGCGGCGGGTACACGTACGTGCCGCGGGCGATGTACTCCTTGAGCACGTCGTTCTGGATCGTGCCCGAGATCTGCTCGGAGGCGACGCCCTGCTCCTCGGCGACCAGCTCGTACATCAGCAGCAGGATCGCGGCCGTCGAGTTGATGGTCATCGAGGTGGTGACCTTGTCGAGCGGGATGCCGTCGAGCAGGGTGCGCATGTCGTCGAGCGAGTCGATCGCCACCCCGACCTTGCCGACCTCGCCCTCGGCGCGCGGGTGATCGGAGTCGTAGCCCATCTGCGTCGGGAGGTCGAACGCGCACGACAGCCCGGTCTGGCCGGCGTCGAGCAGGAACTTGAAGCGCTCGTTGGTCGACGCCGCCGTGCCGAACCCCGCGTACTGCCGCATCGTCCAGAGCCGGCCGCGGTACATCGAGCCGTACACGCCGCGGGTGTAGGGCGGCTCGCCGGGCGCCCCGAGCTGCGTCGCGGGGTCCCACCCGGCGAGGTCGGCTGCCTCGTACAGCGCCTTGACCTCGATCCCCGAATCCGTCCGCTTCACGTCCTGTGCCATGGCACGGATCGTACGAGGTGCACGCTCATGCGGCCGCAGCGACGACCGCGATCTCCATGCGCCACGCCGGCTGGGCGAGCACCGGCACCGTGACCAGGGTCGACGCAGCACGGTGTCCACCGAGCGCCGCGTCCCGGGCTGCCATCACCTCGCCCAGTCGCCCGAGCTCACCGACCACGACGTACGTCGTGACCGAGACGATGTCCGCGGTCGACATGCGCGCCTCGGCCAGGATCGCCCGCAGGTTGTCCCAGACCACCGCGGCCTGCTCGGCGAGGTCGTCGGGCACGGTCCCGTCCGGGCGCACGGGCACGACCCCGGAGGTGTGCACCATCCGCGACCCGGTCGTGCTCTCCACGGCGTGGGCGTAGCGGGCCGCCGGCGGGGCGAGGGAGGCGGGACGGAGCTCACGGTTCATGCACGCATCGTCGCGCGGGGCCGCCCGCAGCACGGCCCGGGAGTAGCGTTCGGGCCATGTCGACGACCGAGACCCGCGTCCCCACCATCGACGGCGTCGAGCTGACGCCCAAGCCCGTCGGACACGAGGGTCCGACGGCCTTCGAGTCGGTCGAGGAGGAGCGCGCCCACCGCAAGGCCAAGCTCGCCGGCGCCCTGCGCGTGTTCGGCCGGCTCGGGTTCGGCGAGGGCGTCGCCGGCCACATGACGGTGCGCGACCCCGAGTTCACCGATCACTTCTGGGTCAACCCGTTCGCGGTGAGCTTCCGCCACATGCGGGCCAGCGACCTGATCCTGGTCAACCACGCGGGTGAGGTCGTCTACGGCACCAAGCCCGTTAACCGGGCGGCCTTCGTGCTCCATGCCGCCATCCACGCCGCCCGGCCCGACGTGGTCGCCGCGGCGCACGCCCACTCCACCTACGGCAAGGCGTTCAGCTCGCTCGGCATCCCGCTCGCCCCGCTCACCCAGGATGCCTGCGCGTTCTACGGTGACCACACGGTGATCGCCGCGCAGGGCGGCGCCGTGGTCTTCGAGGTCGAGGCCGGCAAGGAGTTCGCCGCGGCCTTCCCGACCGGCAAGGCCGCCATCCACCCGAACCACGGGCTGTTCACGGTCGGTCAGTCGGTCGACGCCGCGGCGTTCTGGTTCATCACGATGGAGCGCAACTGCCAGGTCCAGCTCGCGGCCATGGCCGCCGGCACGCCGATCGAGATCCGCGAGGAGTACGCCCGCTACACCTTCGAGCAGACCGGCCACCCGCTCGCCGGCTGGCTGCAGTTCCAGCCGCTCTGGCAGGAGATCTGCCGCACCGACCCGGAGCTCTTCGACTGAACACCGGCTCGTCCACCGGCCGTGTCGGCCGGTACCTCGACACGGCCACCCCCGAGGCGCTGTTCGTCGTCTCCGCGCTCTCGCAGTATGTGGGGGCCGCCATTGCGGTGTCGCTCTTCGACCAGGTCGATCCGCGCATCGTCGCCTGGCTGCGCGTCATGGGCGCGACCCTCGCGCTGCTCGCGATCTCCCGGCGATGGTGGCAGGGCTGGACCCGACGACAGCTCCTCGCCGCCGCCGTGTTCGGCATCGCGACGGCGCTGATGAACCTGTTCTTCTACCTGGCGATCGCCCGCATCGACCTGGGCAAGGGCGTCGCCATCGAGTTCATCGGCCCGATCGCGGTGGCGGCCGTCATGACGCGGACCTGGCGCAACGCCGGTGCGCTCCTGTTCGCCGTCACGGGCGTCGTCACCCTCGGCGGGGTCGAGCTCGGCGACAACACGCTCGGCCTCGTCTTCATCCTGCTGGCCTCGGCGATGTGGGCGCTGTACATCGTGGTGGGCTCCCGGGTGGCGCAGCTCGGCCGCGGCGTCGCCGGCCTCGGTGTCGGTCTGGCGATCGGCACCCTGGTGCTGACGCCGATCGGGGCGCCCGGCAGCGGCCCGGTCTGGGTCTCCCCCACCCTGCTGGTGCTGTGCTTGGTGACCGGCGTGTTCTCCAACGCCATCGGCTACGGCATCGACCAGTTCGTGATGCGCCGCATCCCGATCCGCCGCTTCTCCCTGCTGCTCGCGCTGTTGCCGGTGACCGCGGTGTTCGTCGGCTGGATCGCCCTCGGTCAGCGCCCGGCCGTCATCGACCTGGTCGGCATCGGCCTCGTCCTGGTCGGCGTCGCGGTCCAGGAGCGCGACGAGGTGCTCGTCCCGGCCGAACCCGGCTGAGGGTCACGCCCGGATGCGGTACCCGACCATCGAGAGCTCCACCTCGAACCCCAGCCGCGCGTAGAGCGCACGGGCCGCAGCTCGACCCTCCTGCACCGTGAGCGACACCCGGCCCGAGGGCGCCTCGGACAGCAGCGACTGCGTGATGGCCACCACGAGCGCCTCGCCGGCCCCCCGGCCGCGAGCCACCGGCCGCACGGCGACGAAGTCGAGGTATCCCTCACCGTCGGGCTGGATCCGCCCGGCCGCATAGCCGAGCGGCTCGCCAGCGTCGTCCTCGGCCGCCAGCATCGTCCGCCCCGACTCCCCGACCCGCGCCAGCAGCGAGGCGGCGTCGTCGTAGGACTTCGGGAACTCGAGCTCGTGCAGCTCGTGGATCCAGCTCAGATCGTCCGCCGTGACGGGACGCAGCACGATCCGACCCGCCGGCCGAGTCGACCGGAGCTGCTCGGTCGTCGCGACCAGCGCATGGTTGACCTCGCTGGCCGGCAGCTCCAGCACCGCTGCGACGTCGGCCATCCACACGTGCTCCACCACCCCCGACAGCTCGATGT
>CAYRXQ010000114.1:0-9658 GCA_964428115.1 uncultured Ilumatobacteraceae bacterium | reverse complement strand
CGTAGCACTGCAGACGGATGAGGCGGGCGTCGGTGATCTCGGCGATCGACTTCGCCAGCTGGGTCTTGCCGGTCCCGGCCGGACCCTCCACCAGGATCGGCTTGCCGAGGCGATCGGCGAGGAACGCGACCCCGGCGATGCCGTCGTCGGCGAGGTAGTCGACCTCGCGGAGGGCCTCGCGCACGGCTTGAACACTCTCGAAGCGCGGCACCGCGTTGGCCGTGGCTCCCTCGGTCGGACTGGCTGTCATGCGTGGCACGCTACCGAGTGCCCCGGTCGCCGGAACAAGCGGAACGCGTTGGGCCGAGCCTGCGGCCTAACGTGCTGCACGCATGGCCACCCCCGCTCGGTCCGCGTCCGCCCCGCTCCTCGACCACCTGCGCTCGTGGCGGCCCGCGGTCGGTCTGGCGGTCGTGGTCGCCCTGCTCGTCGCCGACGTCACCCCGGTCCTCGCCCTGGCCGTCGGGCTGGCCGTGACGACCGCCCTCGTGGCGGGTGCGATGTTCCGTCCCGGACGCAGCGGCATCGGGCCGGCACGCCCGTCGGTCGATCCGTTCGCGCTGGGCGAACCGTGGCGGCACTTCGTGCAGAGCGCGCAGCGGTCGCGCACCCGCCTGCGTGCCACGGTCGACGGCCTCCACGCGGGCCCGCTGCGCGAGCGGCTGACGGCCACCGCCGATCGGCTCGATCACGCCGTCGACGAGACCTGGCGCATCGCCCGGCGAGGCGACGAGATCGACGACGCGGTGCGGCGGCTCGACCCGACGCGCCTGCGCTCGCAGCTCGAGACGCTGCGCAAGCAGTCCGACACCGCCCCCACCGAGCAGCTCACCGCGGCGATCGCGTCGGTCGAGAGCCAGCTCGAGTCGGCCGACCGGCTCAAGCAGCGCGCCACCGACGCGGCCGACCGGCTGAGGCTCTCCCAGGCCCGCCTCGACGAGCTGGTCGCCCGCACCAGCGAGGTGGCGATCGGGGCGGTCGACACCCAGGCCTACGCGGATGACGTCGACGACCTGGTGATCGAGGTGGAGTCGCTGCGGCTCGCGCTCGACGAGACCGGCGGGTCGTGAGCGGGCTGCTGCGCGCCAACCTCGTCGTCGCCACGGGCACCGCCCTCTCGCGGCTCACGGGCCTGGTGCGCATCGGCGTCTTCGTCTACGTCATCGGGCGCACCGCGCTCGCCGACGTCTACATGATCGCCAACGAGACACCGAACATCGTCTACGAGCTCCTGCTCGGCGGGGTGCTCTCGGCCACGTTGGTGCCGCTGTTCACCCAGTTCCTCGAGCGTGAGGACGAGCACGCCACCAACGTGATCGTGACCATCTCGGTGACCCTCATGACCGGTCTCACCGCGGTCGCCGTGCTCGCCGCCCCGGTGATCTTCGGTCTGTACACCCTCACCCCGGCCGAGGGGGTCGATCCGACGCTGCTGCGCGAGGTCGGCACGGTGCTGACCCGGATCTTCCTGATCCAGATCCTGTTCTACGGCGTGACCGGCATCGCGAACGCGTTCCTGCAGAGCCGGCGCCGGTTCTTCGCCGCCGCATGGAGCCCGATCGTGCCGAACCTGGTGATCGTGGCCACCCTGCTCAGCCTTCCCGGCGCGGGCGACCGCCGCTGGGAGCTCGGTGAGGTCCTCACCGACGACCGGCTGCGGTGGACCCTCGGGCTCGGCGCCACCGCGGGGATCGCGTCGATGGCACTGGTCCTGGTCCCGGCCGTGCTGCGCACCGGGCACCGGTTCCGACCGGCCTGGGAGTGGCGACACCCCGCGGTGCGGACCCTGCTCACGCTGTCGGGCTGGACGATCGGCTTCGTGGCCTCCAACCAGGTCGCCCTCATCGTGATCCGCAACCTGGCCGAGGCCGGCTCGGGCGGGGTGTCCTCGTACTTCTACGCGTTCACGTTCTTCGTCCTGCCGCACGGTCTGCTGGCCGTCTCGATCGCCACCACGTTCCAGCCCGAGATGGCGCGCAGCGTGGTGCGGCGCGACCGGACCGGCTTCATCCACCATGCCTCGCTCGGCATCCGGATGGTGGCGCTGCTGACCCTGCCCGCCGGGATGATGCTGTTCGTCCTGCGCCGTCCGATCATCGGGTTCGCCCTCGAGCGCGGCAACTTCGGCGCGGAGGACACCCTCGCCACGGCCCGCACCCTGGGTGGGTTCGCGCTGGGTCTCGTGGGGTTCTCGGTGTACCTGTTCGTGCTGCGCGGCTTCTACGCGCACCAGGACACCCGCACGCCCTTCGTGGTGAACCTCGGTGAGAACGCCCTCAACATCGTGTTCGCGGTGCTGCTCGTGGGGCGATACGGCGTGCTCGGCCTCGGCCTCGCCCATGCGCTCGCCTACCTGCTCGCCGCCCTGTGGGCGCTCCAGGTCCTGGGCTACAAGGTGCCGGGGTTCCCGGTGCGCGAGATCCTCGTCGCCGTCGGTCGGATGGTCCTCGCCACGATCCTGATGGGCGAGGCGATGTGGCTCGCGGCCAACGCCGTCGGTGGCAACGACGGCCTCGACGCCCTGGTCCGCATCGTGGTGGGGGCCGTGGTCGGCCTGGTGGTGTACCTGGGGGTGCTGGTGGCTCTCGACGCTCCCGAACTGCGGGCGGCGCGGGAGCGGCTCGGCCGGCCCGCAACTAGGCTCGGCACATGATCAAGCTCGTCAAGAAGTGGTGGAAGTACCTCACGGCCAAGGCAACTGGCTCGTTCGAGGCCAACGCCGACCCCAAGGTCCAGCTCGAGCAGGCGATCGCCGAGTCCCGCGAGCAGCACCAGCGCCTGCGCGAGCAGGCCACCAACGTGATCGCCAGCCAGAAGCAGGCCGAGATCCGACTCAACGGCAAGATGGCCGAGCTCGAGCGGCTCAACGGCAACGCCCGCCAAGCCCTCGTCATGGCGGCCGACGCCGAGACGGCCGGTGACACCGCCAAGGCCACCCAGTACACGGTCGCCGCCGAGACCATCGCCGGGCAGCTCATCCAGGTCGAGAAGGACGTCGAGAGCCTGAAGACCATGGTGATCGATGCGACCCGCGCCGCCGACCAGGCCAAGGCCGCGGTCGAGCAGAACAGCCGGCTCCTCCAGGAGAAGATCGCCGAGAAGTCCAAGCTCCTCAGCCAGCTCGAGCAGGCCAAGATGCAAGAGGAGATGAACTCGGCGATGACCCAGCTCACCCAGACGGTGGGCGACGACGTGCCGACCCTCGGCGAGGTGAAGGAGAAGATCGAGGCCCGCTACGCGAAGGCCAGCGCGGCCTCCGAGCTGACGGGCGCATCGGTCGAGTCACGGATCCTCGAGGTCGAGCAGGCCACCGCGAACGTCGAAGCCCAGAGCCGTCTCTCGCAGCTGCGTTCCGAGCTCGGCCTGAACGCGGGCGGGTCGGCACCGGCCGTCGAGGCCGGGAGCCCGGGGTCCGGCGAGACGGAGCCCGGGGCCTGAGCCGGCCGCCGGGCCGCCCCAGTCACACGACCGCGCCATGCCACGCCGGGTCACCCACCAGGGACGCGTCTCCGCGCCCATCGACATCGACGCCCCACGTCCGCGCAAGCGATCCATCACCGTGACCGCGTGGATCATCGTCGTCGGGCTCGTGCTCGCCGCCTTCGCACCGCTCGTCGTCATCCTCCTCGGCAGCTGACCGCCGACCCGGCCGAGCTCCGACGGCGGAGCCCCGGGTCGGCAGGCCCGTCAGCCGGGCAGCACCACGAGGTCGTCGCGATGGATGACCTCGTGGACGATGCCCGGGGGCAGGTCGCCGGTCCGGCTGCCAGCCACCCGACGCAGATCGTCGGAGCCGACGAACACCATGCCCCGTGCGAACACCGTGCCCGACGTGTCGCGCACGTCGACCGTGTCGCCCTCACCGAACTGGCCCTCCACGCCGACCACACCTGCGGGCAGCAGGCTCGTGTGCCGCTCGGTGAGCGCTCGCCGCGCGCCCTCGTCGACCTCGATCACGCCCGCGACGCGGGCGGCGAAGGCAATCCACAGCTTGCGGGCCCCGAGGTGCCGGGAGTGGGGGGCGAAGCTGGTCCCCACCGGCTGGCCCGCCACGGCCTGCACCAGCACGTCGGGCCGTGCCGCACGGGCGATCACCGTGCGCACCCCCGACCACGACGCGATCCGCGCGGCTGCCAGCTTGCTCGCCATCCCGCCGCGGCCCCGACCGGTGCCGGTGGCGCCGGCGCGGATCGACAGCAGCGGATCGTCCGCACCCACCTCGCGGACGAGCGTGGCCGAGGGATCGGTGCGCGGATCGGCCGTGAACAGGCCGTCGGTGTCGGTGAGCAGCACCAACACCTGGGCGCCGACGTTGTGCGCCAGGAGCGCGGCGAGCCGGTCGTTGTCGCCGTAGCGCAGCTCCTCGTTCGCGATCGCGTCGTTCTCGTTGACCACCGGCACGCAGCCGAGCTCGAGCAACCGGGCGATGGTCTGGCGTGCGTGCAGGTACTGCCGGCGGTCGACGAAGTCGTGCGGGTCGAGCAGCACCTGCCCGGGCACCAGCCCATGGCGGCGCAGTTCGTGCTGGTAGGTCTCCATCAGCCCGATCTGCCCGGCGGCCGCGAGGGCCTGCAAGGTGGGCATGTCGGTGGGCCGGCTCGCCAGGCCGAGCGCCGCCACCCCGGCGGCGACCGCGCCGGAGGTCACCACGATCACCTCGTGGCCCGCGGCGCGCAACTCGGCGACCCCGTCGCACAGCGAGGCGATCGCGGCGCGCTGGATGACCCCGTGGTCGTCGGTGAGCGAGGAGGTGCCGATCTTGACGACGACGCGCATCAGGACACCTTCGAGATCACAGGTCGGGGCGGTACTCGAAGCTGAACCCGGCGATCCAGACGACGTCGCCGTCGACGGCCCCGGCCCGCGCCAACATGCGGGGCACGCCGAGGCGCTCGAGTCGACCGTCGATGTAGGCGAGGGCTTCGGGGGTGGTCACGTCGTTGAGCGCGACGACGCGTTCGACCTCGCGACCGAGCAGGCGGAACTCCCCGTCACCGATGCGCTCCACCACCGCACCGCTGGCCTCGGGCCGCAGCACGACGACGCCCTCGACGTCGGGCTCCGCGGTGCGGGCCTCGTGCACCAGCGAGGCCAACGTCCCCACGAGCTGACGGATGCCCTGACCGGTGACCGCCGAGATCACCGGATGGGTGAACCCGATCTCGACGAGCTCGGCGGGGTCGACGGCGTCGGCCTTGGTCCCCACGATCACCCGCGGCCGCTCGAGCAGCTCGGGGCGGTACTCACCCAGCTCGTGGAGCAGCACCCGCTCCTGCTCGTCCGCGCTGACCCCGTCCATCGGCGCGAGGTCGAGCAGCAGGCACATCACCCGCGCCCGCTCCACGTGACGCAGGAACTGGTGGCCGAGGCCACGGCCCTCACTGGCGCCCTCGATCAGCCCGGGGATGTCGGCGACCACGAACTCGGTCTCCTCGTCGAGGCGGACCACGCCGAGATTGGGCTCGAGGGTGGTGAAGGGGTAGTTGGCGATCTTGGGCTTGGCAGCCGAGATCACGCTGATCAGCGTCGACTTGCCGACGTTGGGGAACCCCACCAGCGCCACGTCGGCCATCAGCAGCAGCTCGAGCTTGAGCCAGCGCTCCTCGCCGTGCTCGCCCTGTTCGGCGAAGTTGGGCGCACGGCGCGAGTTGGAGAGGAACTTCGCGTTGCCGCGGCCGCCCCGACCGCCGGCAGCCGCCAGCCAGCGGTCGCCGTGGTGGAGCAGTTCGGCGAGCACCTCCCCGGTGTACAGGTCCTTGACCACCGTGCCCTCGGGGACCGTGACCGTGAGGTCGGGCCCCCGACGCCCGTGCAGGTCCTTGCCCTTGCCGTGCACCCCGCTGTCGGCGCGCCGGTGGGGGTGATCGCGGAACGACAGCAGCGAGGCCACGTTGTGGTCGGCCACCAGCCAGACGTCGCCCCCCTTGCCGCCGTCGCCACCGTTCGGGCCGCCGTAGACCACGGGGCCCTCACGTCGGAACGAGACGCAGCCAGCGCCGCCGTCGCCACCGCGCACGTTCAGTTGGCACTCGTCGACGAACTGGGACATCGTCACCTGACGCTATCGCTGCCCCGGCGACGGCCCTAGCGTGATGGGGTGACCGAGTCGCCGCGCGCCGAGCGAGACACCGACCTCGGGGACCGTGCCGAGCGCTGGGCCGCGACGATGCGCGGCCACACCCACGGCGACATCGCCCTCGCCCACGAGGACTCGTGGGCCGGACCGGGCTCCACGACCGCCTGGACCCGGGACCGTCGGGAGGCCGCCGAGCACGAGCACCTGTCGACCCTTGCGACGCGTGCCAGCGGCGCGGGTGACCGGGTGAACGAGGAGGAGCCCGACCCGTTCCGGACCTGCTTCGAGCGCGACCGCGACCGCATCCTCCACGCGACGGCGTTCCGGCGACTCGCCGGCAAGACCCAGGTGTTCGTCTTCCCCGACGACCACCAGCGCACGCGGCTGACCCACGCCCTCGAGGTGGCCCAGGTGGCCCGATCGGTGGCCGGCGCTCTCGGGCTCAACCTCGCCCTCACCGAGGCCATCGCGATCGGTCACGACTGCGGCCACGGGCCCGGGGGTCACGCGAGCGAGGACGCACTCACCCCCTACGTCGACGGTGGGTACGACCACGCCGTGTGGGGTGCCGACGTCACCCTGACCGGGCTGAACCTGTGCAGCGAGACCCTCGACGGGGTGCGCAACCACTCCTGGAGCCGGCCCGCTCCGGCGACCCCCGAGGGCGAGGTGGTCTCGTGGGCCGACCGGATCGCCTACGTGTGCCACGACTTCGAGGATGCCGTCGCCGCCGGGATCGTCTCACCCGAGCAGTTGCCGCCGATCGTGGCCGACCGCTGCGGCACCGACCGGTCGAGCCAGCTGGGGACCTTCGTGCGGGCGATGATCACCGCGACGGCCGAGACGGGCCGGATCGGGATGACCAGCGAGATCGCCGAGGCCCTCGGGGCGTTCCGTCGCTTCAACTACGACCACGTCTACCTCCGCCCGGCCAGCCAGGCGCAGGCCGATGCCGTCATCGCGCTGTTGCAGGCACTGGTGGAGCACTATGCCGACCGCCCCTACCTGGTGCCCGACATCCACGGCGTCGACGCCGGGAGCGCCGCCGCGGTGCACCATGCCGTGGCCTACGTGGCCGGCATGACCGATCGCTTCGCCTGCCGCCAGGCGATGGCGCAGCTCGGCTGGGACCGCGATCGTCTTCCCGTCGGCATCGACACCTGACCGGAGCGCACCCCGATTCGGGGTTTCCCGTGGCGCGCCGGTCGGCGTCCCCATGGCGACATGGCGACCATCGGACCGCTCCGCCCCACCCGTGCACGCCTCTGGGCCCGCCACGCCGGTCGGCCCCTCGCGGTCGCGTCCGCGGCGACCGCGCTGATCACGGTGCTGTCGTTCGGACCGGTGGTCGGCGCTGCACCTGGAGCGACGGCTGAACCGGCCAGCGCAGGTGGGACCGCGACGGTGGTGGCGGCGTACGTGGGCGGCCACCGCGATGCGATCGTCAACGGGTACGGCGTGCAGGGCATCGGCACCTTCCTGTTGCGGACCCCCGGCGGCGACCGTGCAGCGCTGTGCGTCGAGGCCGACGTCTCGCACACGACCGCTGCCGGCGCCTACCGCCCGGTCGCGACGGCCCGACCCAGCCCGCGACTCGACTACCTCCTGTGGCGGTACCTGGGTGAGGGCGCGGGCGGCCCGGTCGATCGGGACACATCGGTGGCGCTGGCCGCGCTCGCCTGGTACGAGACGGGGGCGGTCCGCCGTGGCGGCGGGGCCGTCTGGTCCGACCCGGCGCGCGGCTTCGCCGCCGTCTCCCCCCTCGCGCCGACGCCGTGGAGCGCGCTCCCCCGTCTGTCGCTGGGACATCCGGTCGGCCTGCGTGCCGGGAGCACCGACCTCGACGCTGCCGAGCGCCGAGTGCACGCGCTCCACCTCGAGTCGATCGCACGTCGTGGCCCGTGGACGCTCTCCACCCCGACGGTGTCAGACACCGGGGTCGGAGTACGACTGAGCGGTCCGGGCGGATCGGTACCCGATCGGCCGCTGCGGTTCGTGGTGCGAGCCGGGGCCACGGTCGTCGCCGACCAGGTGGTCGTCACCGACACCGAGGGGCGGGCTCGCATCCCGCGACCCGCCGGCCCCGGGGACGTGGCCGTGACGGTGGAGATCACCGGCGCCGGTCCGGGCCCACGCCAGGACTGGGACGGCTCGGGCGCCGTCCAGCGGATGGCCACGCCCACCAGTGCACCGGTGCGGGCCACGGCGACCCTCCCGGCCACACCGACGAGCACCACCTCCACCACGACGACCACGGCGACCACGACGACGAACCCTCCGCCGGTCATGACGATCCCGGCCATCGCACCGCCACCGTCCAGCACGACGACGCCGAGCACGACCACGTCCAGCACGACCACGACGAGCAGTTCCACGACGACGACGACCGCACCGGAGCCGGCGCCGCCGTCCACCGAGGTGGCACCCACGACCACACACCTGGTGCTCGTCACGGCGCCGACGGTTCCCCCGGCCGACACGACGACGACGACGACGACGACCACGACGACGACCACGACCATCATCCCCAGCACCACCACGGCGACCACCGCGGTGGTCACGGCCCCGATCGCGTCCGCGCCCGCATCGCCTGCGCCGCCGGCTCCCACGCCCGCTCCACGACTCCCGCGCACCGGCGCCGATCTCGCCGGGCGCGCCGCCGACGCGGCGGCCGTGCTGGTCACCCTCGGGCTCGTCCTCATGGCGGCGGGCACCGGGGCCGTGGCGCGCCGGCATCGACCCGAGGACGACCGGTCGACGTGACGGCAGATGTGACGGCGCACGCGACGAAGGGACGGCCCGGAGACCGTCCCTTCGTGTCGAGGTGCTGCTCGGCCCGCCGCTCGGGCGGGGCCGGGATCAGGCGATGGGTTCGACGTCGACGACCTTGCGGCCCTTGCGCTCGCCGAACTTGACGGCGCCGTCGACGAGGGAGAAGAGCGTGTCGTCGCCACCGATGCCGACGTTCTTGCCGGGGTGGAACTTGGTGCCGCGCTGGCGGACGATGATGGTGCCAGCGGTCACCGCGGTGCCACCGAACGCCTTCACGCCGAGGCGCTGCGCGTTGGAATCGCGGCCGTTGCGGGTTGAACCGCCACCTTTGGTCTTCGACATCGGGTCGCTCCTCGGAGAGAGTTCGATCGCGCCGTTCGGCGAACGATCAGGAACGGGTGATCGAGTCGATCTCGACCACGGTGTAGTGCTGACGGTGTCCGTACCGACGGCGCTGATTGGTGCGGCGCTTGTAGGTGAAGCCGTTGATCTTGGGGCCCTTCGCGGTACCGACGATCGTGCCGGTGACCGTTGCGCCCTGCAATTCATCGGCGGTCGCGAGGACGGTGTCCCCATCGACGACGAGCACGGGGGTGAGCGACACGGACGTACCGGCCTCCCCCTCGAGCAGTTCGAGCTCGACCCGCTGGCCTTCGGCCACCTTCTCCTGCTTGCCGCCAGAGGCGATCACTGCGTACATAGCCTGAGAGATGCTATCTGCCGGGATTCGCCCTGCCAACTGCTCGCCCGATCCGAATCCCGGTGCCGGTCGGCAGGTCGCCCGGGCGGTGCCGGCGGGTGCCGTCTACC
>CAYRXQ010000113.1:0-9816 GCA_964428115.1 uncultured Ilumatobacteraceae bacterium | reverse complement strand
ATCCGTCGTGAACGGATCCCCGGGGAGAAGAGCGAGGTCGTCGAGCTCGTCGGCCTGTACTGGCACTTCGTCGACATCGTGTGGATCCTGATCTTCACCCTCGTCTACCTCATCCCGGCCTGAGGATCATCACATGAGCACCGAGACCGTCACCGAGACCACGGCCCACGAGTCGCACGACCATGCCGACGACGGGGCCCACGATCACGGGTTCTCCGACAAGCAGTACATCCAGATCGCGATCATCCTGGCGGTGATCACGGCGCTCGAGGTATACGCGAGCTACGCCGACTGGCTCGGCGCCGCGTTCATCCCGCTCCTGATCTTCATGATGGTCGCCAAGTTCGTCATGGTGGCGCTGTTCTTCATGCACCTGAAGTTCGATTCCAAGGTCTTCTCGTGGATGTTCTACGCCGGGTTGTTCCTGGCGCTGGGCGTGTACGTCGTGACGCTCACGACGTTCAAGTTCTTCAACTCCTGATCCCCCCGATCCCTGCATCTCTACGGTCACCCCGGAGGTGACGAGCATGCCGACCGCCGTGTTGGCCATCGATCCCCTGGCGTTCCAGTGGCACCCCGAGGTCTGGGGCCTGGTCGCCTTCCTCATCGGTGCCTACGTGTACATGGTGCGGGTCATCGGCCCGAAGGCCGTGCCCGCCGGCGAACCTCCGGTCACGCGTCGCCACTGGCTGTTCTTCGTGGCGGCCATCGCGATGCTGTGGATCGCCAGCGACTGGCCGATCCACGACGTGGGCGAGCAGTACCTGTACTCGGTGCACATGCTCCAGCACATGATGCTGAGCTACTTCCTCCCGCCGCTGGTGCTGCTGGCCACGCCCGAGTGGTTGCTGCGGGTGCTCCTCGGTGAAGGCCGCCTCTACGGCGCCGTCCGCTGGCTGTGCAAGCCCATCACGGCGGCGGTCATCTTCAATGCCGCCGTCATCATCACCCACATCCCCGGCGCGGTGAGCCTCTCGGTCTCCAACGGCGCCGTCCACTACTCGCTGCACGTGATGGTGGTGACCACCTCGCTCCTCATGTGGATGCCCGTGGTCGGGCCACTCCCCGAGTTCCGCATGGGCCCGCTCGCATCGAGCATCTACCTGTTCCTGCAGTCGGTGGTGCCCACGATCCCCGCCGGATGGCTGGTCTTCGCCGAGGGTGTGGTCTATGCCCCCTACGGGGAGCAGGCGGTCCGGTTGTGGGGCATCGACGTCACGACCGACCAGCAGCTCGCCGGAGCGATCATGAAGGTCGGCGGCGCGATCTTCCTGTGGTCGATCGTCGTCTACTTCTTCTTCAAGAAGTTCGCAGCCGGCTACGCGAACGAGCACCAGTATCGACGCGGCGCCAGCATGCCGACCTCCGAGATCACCGGTCACGACGAGGTGCCGCTCACCACCGCCGACGTCGAGCGGGCGTTCGCCCGGGTCCCGGCCTCCCCCGAGTCCTGACCCCACCCGGAACGGCGAGAACCGGCGAGAGCCCGTCGGGGTGCCCGCGGTAGCCTCGGGCCACTGTGATCGACGTCCGACTCCTGCGCACCGACTTCGACGCCACGCGAGCCGCCCTGGCGCGACGTCACTCGCCCGAGTTGCTCGACCAGGTCGACCGGGCCGCCGGGCTCGACGAGCGACTCCGCGGCATCACCGGTGACCGCGACGCCCTGCGGGCACGGGTCAACGAGCTCTCCAAGGAGGTCGGAGCGCTGCGCCGAGCCGGCGAGGTGGCTGCCGCCGAAGCCCTCCAGGCCGAGAGCCGTGCCCTGGGCGAGGACGAGCGCCGACTGGCCGCGGAGCACGAGCAGGTCTCCTCGGAGCTGCGCGGCCTGCTGCTGCTCATCCCCAACATCCCCCACGCCGAGGCCCCCGACGGCCGCAGCGACCAGGACAACCCGGTGGTCGTCGAGCCACACCTGCCCGCGGGGTTCGCCGAGCACCAGCGGGTCCCGCACTGGGAGACGGGCGCGGCACTCGGGATCCTCGACAACGAGCGCGCCGGCAAGATCTCGGGCGCGATGTTCACGATGCAGCGCGGCGCCGGCGCCACCCTCGCCCGAGCCCTGTGCCAGTTGGCGCTCGATCGCAACGCCGACGCCTTCGAGGAGATCCGGCCGCCGTCGCTGGTCACCACCGCCACGCTGACCGCCACCGGGCAGCTCCCCAAGTTCGCCGACGACGCCTACGCGATCGAGCGCGACGACCTGTGGTGCATCCCGACCGCCGAGGTGCCCCTCACCTCGATCTACGCCGGCGAGCTCCTCGACGCGGCCGAGCTGCCCAAGCGGATGATGGCCTACTCGCCCTCGTACCGCCGTGAGGCCGGCTCGGCCGGACGTGACACCCGCGGCATGCTGCGCGCCCACGAGTTCGACAAGGTCGAGATCCTTGCGCTGGCCACCCCGGCACAGGCGCCGGCGATGCTCGAGGAGCTGGTGCGTCGCGCCGAGGGCACCATCGCTGCGCTGGAGCTCCCGTATCGCATCATCGAGATCTGCACCGGCGACATGGGGCAGAGCCACCATCGCAGCTTCGACGTCGAGGTCTATGCGCCCGGATGCGACCAGTGGCTCGAGGTCGCCTCGATCAGCTGGTTCAGCGACTACCAGGCCCGACGGGCCGACGTGCGCTACCGACCGGTCGATGCCGACGGTGTCGCGCAGAAGGGCACCGAGTTCGTCCACACCCTCAACGGCTCGGCGCTGGCCGTGCCCCGGGTGTGGGCCGCGATCGTCGAGAACCACCGGCAACCCGACGGATCGGTGAACGTCCCCACGGTGCTGCGCCCGTACATGCGCGGCCTGGCACGGATCGAGGCGCGATGACCGGTGACAACCGCGACCGCATCCGCGATCGACGGGTGCAGTACGAGACCGCCGGCCTCGACGTCGACGATCTCGCGCCGGGCCCGATCGAGCAGTGGCATCGCTGGCACGACGAGGCGTACGAGGCCGGGCTCGCCGAGCCGAACGCGATGACGTTGGCCACGGTCGACGCCGCGGGTCGTCCCGACACCCGGATCGTGCTGGTCCGCGGCGCCGACGAGCGCGGCTTCACGTTCTTCACCAACTACCAGAGCCCCAAGAGCCGTCAGCTCGCCCGGACCCCGGCCGCGTCGGCGGTGTTCGGGTGGCTCGACCTGCACCGCCAGGTTCGCGTCCGCGGCCGGGTGGAGCGGATCGCGGCCGCCGCGAGCGACGAGTACTTCGCGTCCCGGCCTCGGGAGAGCCAGATCGGGGCCTGGGCGTCGCCGCAGAGCGACGTGATCGCCGATCGCGAGGAGCTCGACCAGTTCGTGGCCGAGGCCGCAGCCCGATTCGGCGACGGCCCCGTCCCACGGCCACCGCACTGGGGTGGCTGGCGCCTGGTGCCCGACGAGCTCGAGTTTTGGCAGGGCCGACCGAGCCGCCTGCACGATCGACTGCGGTACCGGCGCCTCGGCCTGGCGGCGCGACGGCCCGCGGGTGACGTCGGGGAGCCCGAGGCCTGGCTCCTCGAGCGCCTCGCCCCCTAGGGCCGCGACCCCGGGTCGGTGCCGGGCCGCCGGCTCGTAGACTTCCGGCATGCGGAGCCTGGCCAATCCTCCGACCACCCTGCCCCAGGCGAACGACGCCTGTTGGTGCGGGAGCGGACGCAAGTACAAGCGCTGCCACAAGCGCTCCGAGGGTCGCGTCCTGCCCGGTGACATCTCACCGATGCGCCCGGTGCCCGACCACATCGCCCGCCCGCCGTATGCCGACACCGGTGAGGTCGACTCCTGGGACGAGCCCCGCGTCAAGTCGCCCGAGATCATCGAACGGATGCGGACCGCGGGTGCCGTCGCGGCCGAGATCCTCCGCCTGGCCGGAGCGGCCGTGCGACCGGGCATGACCACCGACGAGCTCGACGTCTACGTCCACGAGCTCTACGTCGAGCGCAACTCGTACCCGAGCCCGCTCAACTACCACGGCTATCCCAAGAGCGTGTGCACCTCGGTCAACGAGGTGATCTGCCACGGCATCCCCGACTCGCGCGTGCTCGAGGAGGGCGACATCGTCAACCTCGACGTGACCGCATACCTGGGTGGCGTGCACGGTGACACCAACGCCACGTTCTTCGTCGGGGAGGTCGACCCCGTCAGCCGCGACCTGGTGCGGGTGACCGAGGAGTGCATGTGGCACGGCATCGAAGCAGTGGTGCCCGGTCGCCCCATCAGCGACATCGGCAGGGCCATCGAGCAGCACGCCAAGGCGCACCGCTACGGCGTGGTCAAGGCCTTCATCGGGCACGGCATCGGCGAGCAGTTCCACACCGACATCCAGGTGTTCCACTACTACGACCCGCGCGCCAGCACGGTGATGCGACCGGGCATGACCTTCACGATCGAGCCGATGATCACCCTCGGTGCGTGGCAGCACCGCATGTGGGACGACGGGTGGACCGCGGTCACCGCCGACGGCAAGCGCACGGCGCAGTACGAGCACACGATCCTCGTGACCGAGGACGGGTTCGAGGTGCTCACGGGCGGGCCGGGTGCGGTGTCGCCCACGGCTCCCTGGAACCGCTGACGCCGGGAACCAATCCCCGCCGCCCGGCGACCATCAGAACGTGCCCGCACCAGGGCTGCACGACGATGTGCCAGGAGGCAACCCGTGAACAAGATCATCGCTCTCGCCGCCATCGGCGGACTCGCCCTCGCCGCCTGCGGTGACGACGCCGCCTCCGGCCCCTCGGTCACCGGCGCCTGGGCCCGGACGAGCCCGATGGCCACCGACGTCGGCGCTGCCTACTTCGTGCTCGAGAGCGACACCGACGATCAGCTCGTCGGAGCGTCGGTGTCGTCCGAGGTCGCCGCCACCGTCGAGATGCACGAGACGGTGATGGCCGAGGTCGCCATGGACGACGAGTCGATGGGCGACGAGTCGATGGGCGACGACTCCGAGGGCGAGACGGACATGGGCGGTGCCATGACCATGCAGCAGGTCACCGAGATCCCGATTCCGGCCGGTGAGACGGTGACCCTGGCGCCGGGTGGTCTGCACCTGATGCTGATCGGTCTCGCCGAGCCCCTCGAGGTCGGCGCCAGCTTCGACCTGACCCTCGACTTCGCCGAGGCCGACGACGTCACCGTCTCGGTCGAGGTGCGGGACGAGGCCCCGTGATCGGACGCGCCTCGCGCGTCCGGGGAGCGTTCGCAGCGGTTGCGCTCACCGTTGCGACGCTCTCGCTCGCCGCCTGCGGCGGGGGCGGCGATGGGGACGCCGGACTGCCCGCGCTCGAACTGCCCACGCTCGACGGCTCCGGCACGTTGCGCCTCGACGAGCTCGAGGGTCCCGCCGTGGTCAACCTGTGGGCCACCTGGTGCGCGCCCTGCCGTCGCGAGCTCCCCGACTTCGACGCCGTGGCCGCCGAGACCGCGGGTGAGGTCCGCTTCATCGGCGTCAACGTCTCGGATCGGGCCGCGGACGCGTCGGCGTTCATCGAGGAGCTGGGCATCGGCTTCGAGCAGTACCTCGATCTCGATGGTGCGCTCAGCGCGGAGCTGGGAACGGCGACGCTGCCGGTGACCCTCGTGCTCGACGCCGACGGTGCGATCCAGGTGGAGCACCTCGGCCCGCTCGACCAGCAGGGTCTACGCGATGCGATCGCCGAGGCCACCGGGGCCACCGAGGCCGGCGGCTGATCGTGATGCCGGCCGCCTGACCTCGTCGACCATCGCCACCAGCGCGACCGCGGTGCCGGCCAACCCGATGGCGATCGCCGCCGTCGTCACGGCGCGGTCGAGCCAGAACGGCGCGTCGGTGGGCAGCACGGCGGCACCGAGCCCCGACCGGCGGGCGAACCCCCACAGTCCGAGCTGCGCCGCGCCGATCGCGACGGCCGCCGACCGCCACGGTGCAGCCAGGGCGGTGCCGGCCGCGGCGAGGATCATCGCCACGGCGGGGACCAGCCACCAGGTGAGCTCGGGCCCGGTGCTCGCCGGCAGCGACCGGAACTGCACCGCGCCGACGACGGTGGCCAGCGCTGCGACGCCCGCCACGGACGCGCCCAGCCACCGGATCGAGTCGGCCGAGCGCCACGCGGCCAGGCCGAGCGCGGCCAGCGCGAGGCCCGCGAGCCCGCCGGCGATCACCGGGAGCCGCGAGGGCGCGGGCATCCAGGTGCTGGCCACGTGGATCTCGACGGGCTCGCCGTCGACGAGGATCGGGATCACGTCGTCGAGGATCTGGTCGCCGCGCTCGACGTTGAGCGGCGGGAAGTCCTCCATCCGATGGGCCCGGTGGTCGTGCCAGGCGAACGCGCCATCGGTGGCGACCACGACCCACTCGGGTTCGGCCGTCGCCGAGGCCTCGGCGGGCACCTCGGCGCCGTAGCGCTCCTCGTTGTAGTACGTGGCTGGCGAGCGACGGTTCTCGGCCACCGAGCCGTCGGCGCGGAACCACAGGTACGCCTCACCCGCGTAGCCGTGGACGATGACGTCGGTGCCGGGGGCGGCCCTGAGCAGGACGAAGGAGTCACCGCCCTCGATCGTGACCTCGACCGAGTCGGTCGGCGGGGTCAGCTCGACCACGACCGTTCGGTAGTCGGTGGGTCCGGCGGCGTCGGCGGCCGCGGAGCCGGCCGGCAGCGCCACGACGCCGAGGAGGACGGCGACGGCCACGGCCAGCGCCGACCGGGTCATGCCCGGACGGTGAGGGTGAACGATCCGCTCGGATGGATCGAGCAGTCGCCCGAGAGCTCCCCGGGTGACTGGAAGGTCTGGGTCAGCGTCTCGCCTCGGGCGACGAAGAAGGCGCCGACGGCGTGGCCGCGGTCGTCCTCGTTGATGATCCGCAGCACGTCACCGACCGAGACGACCAGCTCCGCGGGGACGATCTCGACGAGCTCGCCGTCGTCGATGCGGTCGCCGGTGCCGGCCGGGATCACGAACTCGTGGTCGGCCACGATCCCGTCGTCGGCGGCCGAGATCGTCGGCCGGTCGGGCGCGTCGTCGCCGCCGGCGAGCGTGGCGACCAGGAGGGCCCCGACGGCGACGATCGGGGCGAGGACGGCGAGGGTGATCCACTGGGAGCGCTTCATGCGGTGGCCTCCGAGGCGTCGAGGAGCTGTTCGAGGTCGGCGCGCAGATCGGCAGCGGGGATCCCGAACTGCCAGGTGAGCACGAGGTGACCCTGGTCGTCGACGACGAAGGTCTGCGAGGAGTGTGCGACCTCGCTCGTGCCGTCGTCGGCCTCCTCGACCGCGTACGACACCCCGAACGGATCGGCGGCCCGGCGCAGTGCGGCCGGATCGTCGGTGGCCAGGGCGTGCGCGTCGTCGACGAAGGTCTGCACGTACTCGGTGAGGATCGGGGTGTCACGGGCCGGGTCGACGGTGACCATCGCGAGCTCGATCCGCTCGGCGTCGGCCGGATCCATGCCCCGCATCGCGGTGCGGACGTCGGCCAGCGTGGTCGGGCAGACATCGGGGCAGTTCGTGTAGCCGAAGTACACCAGCAGCAGTGACCCGGGTGACGCCTGGAAGGTGAACTCCTCGCCGTTGCGGCTGACGTCGGGCAGCGAGATCTCGGCCACCACGGGCGCCGGTTCGCGCACGTAGCCGGCCAGCTCGCGCGGCGGATCGCTCCCGCAGGCGCCGAGCAGCAGGCTCGCGGCGGCGAGCAGCGCGACGGCGGCGCCGGTCCGGCGACGGGGTGGGCGGGGACGGTGCTGGTGGGGGATGGTCACGGGGTGGGCTCCGGGGAGGGGGACGACAGCGCCACGATGTAGGTGACGATCGAGTCGATCTCGGCGTCGGTCAGGTTGTTGGTGGGCATCCGCAGGGAGTAGCCGGCCACCATCTTCGCGCTCGGATCGCGGATCGACTCACGCAGGTAGTCCTCGTCCGCGATCACGGTGGTGCCGTCGCGCAGCTCGCGCTCGCTGCCGAACAACCCGACGAAGGCCGGGCCGACGTTGCCCTCGCCGTTCGCGCCGTGGCAACTCGCACAGCCGGCCGCGGTGGCCAGCCGACGGCCGGTCGCGGCCTCGGGGGAGAGCTCGGGCCCGCCGTCCGCGGCGTCGCCGCCGCAGGCGGCACCGAGCAGCACCACCGCCGCGGTTGCGGCGACGGCGAGGACGCGGGAGGCCCCACGGGCCGCACGAGGGTGCACGGATGTCCAGGTCGTCGCGTCGGCCGGTCGGGTTCCCGTCATCCGACGTCGCGCCGTGACTGGTCGACCGCCTCGAGGAGCTCGGCGCGGGCTCGCGCCACCCGGGAACGGATCGTGCCGATCGGGCATCCGAGCACGTCGGCGGCCTCGTCGTAGCGCAGTCCGAGCACCTGGGTGAGGACGAACGCGGCGCGCCGGTCGGGATCGAGGCCTTCGACGAGCTCGTCGAGCTCGACGCGGTCGCCGGCCGAGCTGGTCGGCGGCGCGAGCGGCTCGCGGGCGACCCGGGAGTCGAGTCGTCGGCGTCGGCTGCGACGGCGGGCGCTGTCGGCGCAGGTCCGTCGGGCGATCGTGAGGATCCAGTGCCGGGCTGGGCCGTCGGCCCGATAGCGGTGCAGGGAGCCGATGGCCCGTTCGAAGGTCTCCTGCGCGAGGTCGTCCGCGATGTCGGGATCACCCAGGTAGTGGCACAGGCGCCACACGTCGGCCTGGGTCTCGGCGATGAAGCGCTCGAGCGCACGCTGGTCACCGTCGCGGGCGGCGAGCAGCTGGCGGGTCAGGTGATCCACACGGTCAGTATCGCCGGGGAACCATCCGACGCGCCGGGCCGACCGTCACATTCGTGGACTGTGGGACCGCCCGCGAACTGGCGTCGGCATCGATCGACGGAGAGCTGCTCGCGGCCGACGAGCGGGCCCTCGACGGGCACCTGGACGACTGCGTCGGCTGCCGCCATCACGCCGAACGCCTCGCCGTGCTGACGCGGCAGGTCCGGCTGCGCTCGGCGACCGGTGCGCCCGATCTCGTCGAACGGGTGCTCGACCGTGCCCGACCGCCGCGCCTCGGCCGTGGCGGCTGGCTGCGCCCGGCGCTGGCCTGGGTGGCCGTGGTCATCGGCGTGCAGAGCGTCCCCGCCCTCCTGTTCGGCGACGAGTCGGGTGCCACCGAGCACGTCGCCCGGCACCTCGGCGCCTTCGCGCTGGCGCTGGCGGTCGGGCTGCTCTACGCGGCGTGGAAGCCGCACCGGGCGTTCGGGCTGCTGCCCTTCGCGCTCGCGCTCGTGGCGACCACGATGGTGAGCGCGGTGCTCGACGTGGCCGGCTCGGTGCGCACGCCCGTGGCCGAGGCCGTGCACCTCACCGAGCTGGTCGGCCTGGTGCTGCTGTGGATGATCGCCGGCTCGCCGGGGTGGGAGCGGTGGTGGCCCTGGCATCGCCACCCGGCCCGCTGACGCCCTCGGTCTGGGCGAGCCACCAGTCCACGAGCACCTCGACCTCGGCCACGACCACCCCGTAGGCCGCGGTGACGGCGCGGGCGCAGCCCACCAGGTCGCCGCGGTCGAGGGCCGCGACGGCATCATCGAGCGGCCCGGCCGGCCACGCGATTGCGCCGAGGATCGCCGGCCCGAGCCGGATGCTGCGTGCCGAGAGCCCGGTCCCGGCCGCCGCGTGCCACGCGGCCAGGGACGCGACCGGCGAGGTCAGCACCGCCGCGATCTCCTCGACGGTGACGTCGCTGGTGCGCGGCGTGACCGCGGTGGTGGGGACGCCGGGCAGCCAGGCCCCGGTCGGATCGGCGACGGCCTCGACGATGCGGGTCTGGTTGGCCACGAGCACCTTGGGGACGAGCTTGCGCTCGGCCCACGCCGTCATCTTCGCGTCGAGGCGCCGCAGATCGACGCGCGGA
>CAYRXQ010000112.1:7846-9898 GCA_964428115.1 uncultured Ilumatobacteraceae bacterium | reverse complement strand
GGCGCGCCGACGCTACGAAGAGGCCTCGCCCTTCGCGCCACCCGGCTCGAGCGGTTCTCGCACGTAGAACTCGATGGCCTTCGGGGCGCGGGATCCGAAGAACTTGCGCGTCGTCGCCGGCCGCTCGGCGGTCAGCTCGAGGGTGGTCATCAGCGGCTGATGCGGGATGCCCGAGGTTCCCTCGAGCAGCGCGAGGGCCGGTGTCACGTCGTCGATGCTGATGTGGACCGTCATGTGTTGCCCGGGCATGGCCGAAAACTAGTGCGGTGCCGCCGGGTCGTCGGTGGGTCGTCGGTCAGACGTAGGTGGCTGCGTTGGTGCGCAGCCAGTCGAGGATGACGTCGGGCCCGCCGGTCGTCGTCCCGGCGCCCCTGGTGCCGTAGGGCAGCGCGAAGCGGACCCGCACGCCGTCGCGCCCGACGACCGTGATCGTGTCGTCGAACGCGTTGATGTGGCGCCGCTCGGACCCGTCGGTGGCCCTGCTGATGATCGACACCTGGGCGAGATCGGGCGGTGTCAGCACCTGTGCCTCGCCGACCGGGGTGCCCTCGAGGTTCACCGGGGCGAGCGCCAGGCGATCCGCAGCGAGCACCACCACGACGATCTGGTCGCGGGGCAGGCGCCGGACGATGCCGACGGCGCGCCCCTGCACCGGCGCGCCGGGCGCGAGCCACTCGGCGAGCTCGTCCATCGTGCGCCGCAGTGCAGGGCCGGCGGTGGTGGTGAACGGTGTGTGGCCGGGGGTCTCCGACGGGTAGGCCGGGGCGACGTAGGCGCCGTACTCCGGGCGGTTCGGCCCGTCGCAGAACAGGTTGCCGACGAACCACGCCGTGCGGGCGAGGAATGCCGCGGCGAACCCGATCACGACCGGGAGCACGAAGATCGGCAGCGCGAAGGCCCCGGCGGCCACGGACACGACGAGGAGGACGGCAGCCGTGCCCAGCACCGTGCCGACCGCGGCGACGACCGGGGTGTCGCGATCGCGGCCGAACCAGCCGCTCGCGAACCCCATCGCCAGATACGCGACGGCGATCAGCCCGGCGCCGACCAGCATTCCGAGCACGATGGCACCGCTGTTGCTCCCACCGAACTCGTCGGTGTCGACCGTGTCGACGCTGCCGTCGATCACCAGCACGATGACCGCCGCCAGCACGGCGCCGATCGCGCCGATCACCGCCCCGATGCCGAACGCGAGCTTGAAGCTGATCATGGTCGCCTCCGTTCCGGGTCAGGGTGCGACGGCGTCGCCGAGCACGGCGCGCATCACCGGGTCGAGGTTCGGGCCGCGTCGCAGGTGATGTCCGCCGTCGACGCTCACGCAGGTGCCGGTGATCCACGCGCTCTCGGGGCCGAGCAGGAACCGGACCAGGGCCGCCACGTCGTCGACCGTGCCGACCCGGCCGAGTGGCATCTGCTCGAGGTAGTCGGCGTGGATCTCGGGGGTCGCCATGAGCGCCTGCGACGCGTCGGTGGGCACCAGGCCGGGGCGCACGGCGTTGGCCCGGATCCCCCGGTGGCCGAGCTCGTCGGCCACCTGCTGCACGAGCATCTCGAGCCCGGCCTTCGACACGTCGTAGGGCGTCATGTAGCGGTGCGTGCGGACACCGGCGATCGACGAGACGGCCACGATCGACCCGCCGCCGTTGCCGGCGAGGTGCCCGACCGCGTGCTTCATCGTCAGGAACGCACCGGTGAGGTTGGTGCCCAGCACCGAGTTCCACTGCTCGAGCGTGGTCAGGTGGAACGGCCCGGCCGATCCGAACCCGGCGTTCGCCACCACCATCGTGAAGCGACCGGCCGCGGCGGCCTGCGCACACGCGGCCTCGACGCTGGCCTCGTCGGTGACGTCGCAGCCCACGGTGTGCACCTGCGCGTCGTCGCCCACCAGTCGCCGGACCTCCGCCGCGCCCTCGGTCAGTCGCTCGACGCTGCGACCGGTCAGCACCACCGTCGCGCCGTCGGCGGCGAGCACCCGAGCGCAGCCCAGACCGATGCCGCTGCCGCCGCCGGTGACGAGTGCGACCTGACCGTCGAGGATCCCCATCGGCTCAG
>CAYRXQ010000112.1:0-7836 GCA_964428115.1 uncultured Ilumatobacteraceae bacterium | reverse complement strand
ACGACACCGCCGCCACGAGCCCGTCGACGAGGGCCAGCGTGTGCGGGGTGAGCCCGTCCTCCCAGTCCCACCACAGCGGGCTCGACCCGCGGACCCGCGGTGGCAGCTCCAGTTGCACCCCGGCCTCGGCGGGCAGGTTGACCGGGTTGTGGTGGTGCATGCCGCGCAGCTCGGCCGGGATCCGGTCGATGTCGGTGATGACGTCGTAGGCGGGCAGTCGCTCGCGCAGGTGCTCGCCCACGTGTTCGGCGAGGTCACGGTTCCGACCGCCGAGCAGCAGCGAGGTGAAGTGGCCGCGACGGCCGAACCCGTGGACCGTGATCACGGTGCGCACGTGACCGAGGAACCCGGCCAGGGCGGCGGAGTGCTCGGGTCGAAAGCGCGTCGACGCCACGTGCATGCGGGTGCCCACCGGCTGGTGGACGCCGTAGTAGGACGCGCCGGTGCGGGCCGCGACCGCCCGGGCGATCACGTCGGTCATCTCCTCGAGCGCGCCGCCGTGGAAGGCCATCAGCCCGAAGGTCGAGCGCAGCTCACAGACCTCCTCCACCCCGGGTGTGGCCAGCAGCTCGGGAAGCCCCACGTCGGGGTGACGCACCACCTCGACCGCGCCGACCACGATCGAATGCTCCCACGCTGCGTGGCCTCGCGCCGCGACGAGCCGCCTAGAGTCCGCTCTCGTGCTCGTGTGGATGGACCTGGAGATGACCGGCCTCGACCACACCCGGGACGTGATCGTCGAGATCGCCACCCTGGTCACCGACGACGACCTGCAGATCGTGGCCGAGGGGCCCGACCTCGTGGTGCACCAGCCCGACGAGGTCCTCGCCCTCATGGATCCGTTCGTGGTCGAGATGCACACCCGCTCGGGGCTGCTCGACGCGATCAAGGCATCGACCGTCTCGCTCGCCGATGCCGGTGCGGCCACGCTGGCGTTCATCCGCGAGCACGTGCCCGAGGAGCGCAGCGTGCCGCTGTGCGGCAACTCGATCGGCACCGACCGACGCTTCCTGGCCGCGTACCTCCCCGAGGTCGAGAACTTCCTGCACTACCGCTCGGTCGACGTGTCGAGCGTGAAGGAGCTGGTCAAGCGCTGGTACCCCGAGGTCGACGCGAAGCGGCCGCACCGCCCGGGCAACCACCGGGCGCTCGACGACATCCGCCAGAGCGTCGAGGAGCTGCGCTACTACCGCGAGCGCGTCTTCCTGCCGATCCCGGCCGCACCGGAGGTGCTCCCGGGCGACGAGGCCGACGGAGGCTGAACCATGCGCGCCGTCACCCTGCCCTCCCACGGTGGACCCGAGGTCCTGACCCTCGCCGAGGTCGACGACCCGGTCCCCGGGCCCGACGAGATCCTGGTGCGCGTCGCCCACAGTGCGATGAACCGTGCCGACACCCTGCAGCGACAGGGCGGCTACCCCGATCCGGTCCGACGCTCGGTCGAGATCCCGGGCCTCGAGTTCGCCGGGACGGTGGCCGCCGTCGGTGAGCGGGTGACGCGGTGGTCCGTGGGCGACCGCGTCATGGGGATCGAGGCCGGCGCCTGCCACGCCGAGCTCGTCGTCACCCACGAGCGACAGGCTCTCCCGATCCCGGCCGCGGTCGACCTGGCCGACGCAGCCGCGATCCCCGAGGTGTTCCTGACCGCCTGGGACGCGCTCGTGGTCCAGGGCGGGTTGACGAGTGGTCGCTGGGCCCTGGTGCACGCCGGTGGCTCCGGGGTCGGCACGGCCGCGATCCAGATCGCCACGGCCATCGGAGCGCGGATCGCCGTGACCTGCTCGGCCGGCAAGGCCGAGGCCTGCCGAGCCCTCGGCGCGGATCTGGTGCTCGAGCGCAGCCCGGCCGACTGGGCCGGCGCGCTGCGCGGCGCGGTGCCCGAGGGCGTCGACGTCGTCCTCGATGTGATCGGCGGCGAGGAGGCCGACCGCAACCTGTCGGTCGTCCGACCCCAGGGGACCATCGTCCAGGTCGGGCTGATGGGTGGCGCCCGGACCCCGGTCAACCTCGGGCTCCTGCTCGTCAAGCGGGTCACCTGGATCGGGACCACCCTGCGGGCTCGTCCCCTCGAGCAGAAGATCGCCGTGTGCCAACGGTTCACCGCCGAGGTGCTCCCCCTGTTCGAGACCGGCGCGCTGAGCCCGGTGATCGACACCCGCTTCCCGCTCGAGCGCATCGCCGATGCCCACCGGTACATGGAGGCCGACGCCAACGTCGGCAAGATCCTGCTCGACGTGACGCCGGCCGCCTGACGCGGCTCAACGCGACGGGACGGCCCGGTCCTTCCACGTGACCGGACGCCGCCACACGAGTCGCCACAGGCTGCGCACGATCACCGCCAGGAACGCCGCGAGCGCGATCGGGAAGAGCACCGCCAGCCACGGCGAGAACCGTCCGGCCCGCCGGCCCAGCACCCACAGCTGGACTGCCGAGGCCACGGCGAGCCCGGGCCAGACCAGCCAGCCCGCGGCGAGCGACCAGATCCAGGCCAGCGTCCCCAGCGCTGCCCACCAGGGTGCCGATCCGGCCCCGGTGGCCAGGCTGCGGGTCCATCCCCGCCACAGGTCGGACCAGCCACCGGGATACATGCGGAACGCGATGTCGGGCCGACCCCCGTGGAGGCGGACGGCCCCCACCGCCCGGGCGAGCCCGATGTCCTCGGTGTGCATCCGGCGGATCACCGGATCCGCATGCCCGCCGACGCGGTCGTAGGCCTCGCGGTGCAGCGCAATCACCGGCCCGAACGCAGCGCGCGGCCGCACCCGGTCGCCGAGGATCGAGAACGCGCCGACGCCCATCAGCGCCGTGACGTTGCAGAGCAGGCTGAGGTGCTCGGTGGGTCGCTCGACGACGTGCCAGGGCTGGACCGAGACGAGCGCCTCGGGCCGTGCGGCGACCGCGGCGCCGAGTCGGTCGAGCAGATCGCCCGAGGGGCGGACGTCGGCATCGAGGAACACGAGCACCGGTGCGGTGGTGGCCAGTGCTCCGTGCCAGCAGGCGTGCGGCTTGCCGAGCCATCCGGCCGGGAGCTCGGGGGGGTGGACCACCCGCGCGCCGAGCCCGGCTGCGACGTGGCCGGTGCCGTCGGTGGAGTGGTCGTCGACGACCACCAGCTCGTCCTGGGCGCGCAGGGCGGCCACGAGCGGTGGCAGCAGCGCGGGCAGCGCGTCGGCCTCGTTGCGGGCGGGGACGATCACCGCGACGGCGGGCCGGTCGACGTCGGCGGCGACTCGTGGCAGCGGCCGCGTCCGCCACAGCAGCAACCAGCCGGTGCACCAGCCGACGCCCCACGGGCCGAACTCCACCAGGAGCTGCGTCGCCGAACCGGTCATGGGTGGATCGTCGCACGCACGACCGCGCGAAACCCCCTTGACCTCGACCCCTGGATCGTGGTCCGATGACGACCGGCCCCGACCGGGGTCACGCGCACGGACAGGACGACCGACAATGGACCGCATGAACGCCATCACGTACCGCACGGGGCTCCGCCCCGGCTGCGCGCGTGACGCGTCGTTCGTCGCCGCGTCCACCCGGCCCCGTGCACACGCCACCGGTCTCTCCTTCGTCGGCGTCACCTCGACGCCGAAGGCCGCCGGCATCTGGCAGCCCCTCCCCACCCGGTTCCTCGACCGAGCGACGTAACCACACGTCGCATCGTTCTTCGCAGGCCGCCGGGTTCCGACCCGGCGGCCTTCTTCGTTTTCCCCGCCAGCTCCCACTACCCACCAACCCGGAGATCCACCGACATGACCATCATCGAAGCCCCCGAGACCACCCCCTTCGAGGCTCCGGACGACATCCCGTCCGGTCTCGCCCGCTGCGCCGACGGCAACGGCACGCTCACCCCGCTGTTCTTCTCCGATCACATCGTCGACATCGGTCGTGCGAAGGCGATCTGTGCGAAGTGCACGCTGCGTGAGCGATGTTTGCTCGAAGCGCTGCAACGCGAGGAGCCCTGGGGCGTCTGGGGCGGTGAGCTGCTCTCGGGCGGCCGCATCGTCGCCGTCAAGCGACCCTGCGGGCGCCCACCGACCCGCCCACGACCCGAGCTCGTCATCGACGAGATGGGCGTCGTGGCCTGACGCCCCGATGGGCAGAGCGCGCCGGATGGCCATAGCCTGCGGGCCATGGCCATCCGGCCCCGGCTGCTCGTCACCTCCCTCGCCCTCGCGCTCGTCGTGGGGGTGGTCGGCGGGTGGGCGCTCAGCCAGACCTCGTTGTTCGCCGACGAGGGTCTGCCCGCCGACGACGAGGTGCTCCTCGACACCCCGGGCGAGTACTACGAACCGATCGACGGTGCCGAGCTCGTCGCCGGCGGCGATCCGCTTCCCACCGTCGACCTCACCACGGTCGCGGGCGAGGTCGTGTCGACCGCGTCGATGGTCGGCACGCCCCTCGTGATCAACGTCTGGTTCTCGACCTGTCCGCCGTGCGAGCGCGAGATGGAGGACTTCGGCGAGGTGCACCGCGAGCTCGGCGACCAGGTCCGCTTCGTCGGGGTCAACCCGTTCGACACGGTCGACACGATGCAGCGGTTCGCCGGCGAGCGCGGCGTCGGCTACGAGCTGCTGCGCGACGTCGACAGCACCTTCCTCGACGCCGTCGGGGTCGTGAGCTTCCCGGTCACGCTGGTGGTGGCCGCCGACGGCACCGTCGTGGGCGAGTACGGCGTGCTCGACGCCGACCAACTGCGCACGGCGATCGAGGAGGTCCTCTGATGGGGTTGTCGTTCCTGCGGGGCATGATCGCCGCCGTCAACCCGTGCGGGTTCGTGCTGCTGCCGACCTACCTCATGTACTTCCTCGGCATGCAGGGCGCGGTGCCCGGCAGCCAACGCGCCACCATGCGTCGGGCGCTCGTGGTGAGCGCCGCGGTGTCTGCGGGCTTCCTGTCGATCTTCCTCGTGGTCGGCCTGATCTCGTACCACTTCACGAACTGGATCAACGAGAACGCCAAGTACGCCACCGTCGTCATCGGGTTGGGCCTGATCGTCCTCGGCGTCTCGATGCTGTTCGGGTTCAAGCTCCCGATCGCCACCCCGCGGATCGACGCCGGCGGCCGGACCACCGGGGTCGGGTCGATGTTTCTCTACGGCATCGCCTACGCGGTGGCGTCGATCGGCTGCACCATCGGGTTGTTCCTCGCGACCCTGTTCTCCACCCGCCGTGACGGCGTGGTCTCGGGGGTGCTCAACGTGGTCGCCTACGGCGCGGGCATGGCGCTGCTCGTCACGGCGCTCACCGTCGCCCTCGCGGTGGCCAACACCGGTCTGCTCAAGGTGCTGCGTGGCGGGATGCAGCACGTGGAGACGATCGCGGCGGCGTTCGTCCTGCTGTCGGGCGTCTACCTCGTCTACTACTTCGTCGTCGTCGACCTCAACGAGGGGTCCGATCCGATCACCCAGGCCGTCGAGCGGCTGCAGACCGACGTGCTCGTGCGGCTCAACGACAACTGGCAGATCGCCGCGGTGGTGCTGACGGCCATCGTGCTCGCAGCGATCGCGTTCGTGGTGCTCCGCCGTGACGAGCCCGGTCCCGACGAGCAGGTCGCGCCGGGGCACGACGTCGGCGAGGCCCTGCCCGGTGACCCGGAGGCCGTCGACGCTCAGAGGTAGTGCATCCGGTGAGCCGCCTCGGTGAGCTCGGCCCGGTGCGCCGGGTGGGCCACCTCGATGAGGGCCCGGGTGCGCTCACGGATCGACTTGCCCCGGAGCTCGGCCACGCCGTACTCGGTGACGATCTTGTCGACGGTGTTCTTCGGCGTGGTCACGGCGTCGCCGGGCGCGAGCTGCGGCACGATCCGCGAGGTGCCGTGGCTGGTGGTGGAGTGGAGGACCACGAACCCCTGGCCCCCCTCGGAGTACATCGCGCCGCGGGCGAAGTCGTTCTGCCCGCCCGACGACGAGAAGTACTCACCGTTGATGGTCTCGGACGCGCACTGGCCGAGGAAGTCCACCGACAAGGTGGCGTTGATCGACACGAAGTTCCGTTCGCGGCTGATCACCCGCGGATCGTTCACATAGCGAACGGGCCACAGCTCGATCGCGGTGTTCTCGTGGAGGAATCGGTGGAGCCGCTCGGTGCCGAGCGCGAAGGTGCCGACGGTCTTGGTGCGGTTGAGGTCCTTGCGGACGCCGTTGACCACCCCCGACTCCATCAGGTCGACCACGCCGTCGGAGAGCAGCTCGGTGTGGATGCCCATGTCGCGGTGATCGTGGAGGGCCGCCATGATCGCGTTCGGGATCGCACCGATGCCGGTCTGGATGGTGGCGCCGTTGGGGATGCGCTCGGCGACGAAGGCGGCGATCTTGCGGTCGGTGTCGTCGGGATCGCGCGGCGGCACGGTGACGAGCTCGCGGTCGCTGCGACACCACCCGACCACCTGGGAGACGTGCAGCTGGTTGCGGCCGAAGGTGCGCGGCATGTGCTCGGTGATCTCGAGGAAGAACCGGGCCCGACGCCCGATGAACGACGAGGTGTAGTCGGCCGAGACTCCGAGCGAGAAGTAGCCGTGCCGGTCGGGGGGTGACGCGGCGGCGATGACCAGCGGGTCGTCGGTGCGGTCGCGCATGATCGCGTACACCTCGGAGAAGTGGGCCGGGACGAGCCCCACGCTGCCGCTCCGGAAGTACGGCCGGGTGATGTGCGACAGGAAGTACGAGATGTGCTTGAGCTGGTCGCCGTAGGCGCCCGACAGGTACGGCCGGTCGTGGATCGCGTGCATCTGGTGGACGCGGACGTGCTCCAGGGTCGGGCCGGCGGCGTCGATGACGTCCATCAGCGCGGTGGGCTCGCCGTTGGCGAGCGGGATGATGATCTGGGTGCCCGGACCGATGTGCTCCAACACTCGTTCGGGCGAGCACGGTTCCGCGGACGTCGTCGTCATGCCCGTCACGGTAGGCCAGGTGGCGGCACCTCCGCGTCTTGCCCGCGGCGTCGCGCTGGGTACGGTCGCCCAGGTGACCGACTTCGACCCGACCACCGTCCCGATCCGCCCGGCTGCCACCGTGATGCTGGTGCGCGACGCCGCCGACGGTCTCGAGGTCTTCATGCTGCGTCGGACCCTCGCGGCGGTGTTCGCGAGCGGGATGTACGTGTTCCCCGGCGGGCGCGTCGACGACGCCGACCACGCGGAGGAGCTCGAGCCGATCTGCGACGGCCTCGACGACGACGTGGCCAGCGCCCGCCTGGGCATCGAGCGCGGTGGGCTGGCGTACTGGGTGGCCGCGATCCGCGAGTGCTTCGAGGAGGCCGGGGTGCTGCTGGCCCGTCCGATCGATCACCCCGAGGCGGTGCGCTTCGACGATCCCGCGGTGGCGGCACGCTTCGAGATCGCCCGTGAGGCCGTGCACGCCGGCGACGAGGCGCTCGCCCACCTGTGCGAGACCGAGGGCCTGCTGCTCGTGACCGACGCGATCCACTACGTGAGCCACTGGATCACCCCGGTCGGCGAGGCCCGCCGGTTCGACACCCGCTTCTTCGTGGCCCGCGCCCCGCAGGCCCAGGAGCCACTCCACGACGACACCGAGACGATCGAGAGCCTGTGGGTGCGCCCTGGCGATGCGCTCGACCGCTTCCGGGCCGGCGACCTGGCGATGATCCCGCCGACCATCGCGAACCTCGAGTTCCTGCTGCCCTTCGAGCGGGCCGACGACGCGCTCGCCGCGGCCGCGGCGCTGCCGACGCCGCCGGCGATCCTGCCCAAGCTGCGCGTCGACGGCGACGGCCGCGTCCTCGGGATCTCGGTACCCGGCGACGCCGACTACGAACGACTCAGCTGAGCGCAGCCTCGACCGCCGCCAGCATGCGTGCCGAGCAGCCCGCCATGTCGGGTTCG
>CAYRXQ010000111.1:2579-9985 GCA_964428115.1 uncultured Ilumatobacteraceae bacterium | reverse complement strand
GTGCGGCTTCCTCGGGTTGTTGCACATGGAGATCGTCAAGGAGCGCCTCGAGCGCGAGTTCGGTCTGGCGCTCATCGCCACTGCCCCGAGCGTCGAGTATCGGGTGCATCGCACCGACGGCACCATGATCTCGGTCGACAACCCCGCCGACCTGCCCGAGCAGCAGAAGATCGACTTCATCGAGGAGCCGTACTTCCGGGTCAACATCATCAGCCCCACCGACTACACGGGCGCGCTGATGGAGCTCTGCCAGAGCCGCCGCGGTGAGATGCAGAAGATGGAGTACCTGTCGCCCGAGCGCGTCGAGCTCCACTACGAGATACCGCTGGCCGAGGTGGTGGTCGACTTCTTCGACCAGATGAAGAGCCGCACGCAGGGGTACGCCAGCCTCGACTACGAGCTCGCCGGCTACCGCCGATCGAACCTGGCCAAGGTCGACCTGTTGCTCAACGGGATCGCCGCCGACGCGTTCTCCACGATCGTCCACCGCGACAAGGCCTTCGAGTACGGGCGTCGGATGTGCGAGAAGCTCCGCGAGCTGATCCCGCGCCAGATGTTCGACGTCCCGATCCAGGCCGCGATCGGTGGCAAGGTGATCGCCCGCGAGACCGTCAAGGCCAAGCGCAAGGACGTCCTCGCCAAGTGCTACGGCGGCGACATCAGCCGCAAGCGCAAGCTGCTCGAGAAGCAGAAGGAGGGCAAGAAGAAGATGAAGGCGATCGGTCGTGTCGAGGTCCCCGGCGACGTGTTCATCTCGGCCCTCAAGCTCGACGACTGAGCGTGGGCCTGGTGCACCTGCGCTCGGCATCCCCGGCCTTCCGGTCGCTGCGGCACCGCAACGCCCGGCTGTTCTTCGCCGGCCTGCTCGTGTCCAACGTCGGGAGCTGGGTCCAGCTCACGGCGACCTCGCTGCTGGTGTACCGGCTCACCGGTCGCACCACCGACCTGGGCGTCGTGGTGGCGCTCCAGTTCGCGCCGATGCTGTTCCTCGGGGCCTGGGCCGGCGCCGTCGCCGACCGTCGCGACAAGCGCAGGATGGCGATCCTCACCCAGGGTGCCCTCGCCGTGCAGGCCCTCTCCCTGGGGGTGCTCGACCTGACCGGGCACGCCTCGCTCCCCGTCGTGTACGGCGCGACCCTCGTGCTCGGCATCGTCAGCGCCTTCGACAACCCCGCCCGACGAGGCTTCGTGACCGAGCTGGTCCCGGCCGAGGAGATCTCGAACGCGGTGTCGCTCAACACCGCGGTCATGACGGGCTCGCGGATCTTCGGACCGGCCGTGGCCGCGCTCCTGGTCGGCCCGCTCGGCACCGGCTGGCTGTTCACCATCAACGGGCTGTCGTTCACCGCGATCCTGGTGTCGCTGCTCGTCATCGACCGCGCCGAGCTGTACCCGGCGCCGCGCGCGGCGCGTGGCGGCACCCCGGTGCGCGACGCGCTCGCGTGGCTCCGCGGCGACCCGGTCATGCTCGCCACCTTCGTCGCGTTCACCGTGGTGTCGACCTTCGGGTTCAACTACAACGTCTCGCTGCCCAAGGTGGCCGACCAGACCTGGGGATCCGACCGCTGGTACGGCTGGGTGCTGGCCGTGGTGAGCGTCGGCAGCCTGCTCGGGTCGCTGCTCACCGCCGGGCGGACCCGGGTGACCCTGCGCTGGATGGTGGGGTGCGGCGTGCTGCTCGGGGTCGCCGGCGTGGCGATGTCGATGGCCCGGCAGGTCCCGGTGGCCATGGCGGTCGCCGTGCCGCTCGGCGTCGGCGGCGCAGGGTTCGTGGCCGGGATGAACGCGATCACCCAGGAGCACTGCCCGCCCGAGATGCGCGGGCGCATCCTGGCCCTCACGGCCGTGGCGTTCCTCGGTTCGTATCCGATCGGCGGGCCGCTCACCGGTCTGGTGGGCGACGTGGTCGGGCTCGGCTGGTCGATCGCGTACGGCGCGGTGATCTCGCTGCTGGCCGTGCTGGTGCTGGCCTGGTGGTCGTCGGGACGGGCGCTGAGCGATCCGGCGGCACGGACGGTCGAGCGCTCGGTCGCCTGAGCGGCCACACTGTCGCCGTGTCCGCCCCCGCCGTGATGTGGTTCCGCCGGGATCTCCGGCTCGCCGATCACCCGGCGCTCGCGACCGCGCTCGCGGATCACCCGAGTGTGGTGCCGCTGTTCGTGCTCGACCCGGCATTGCTCGTCCCGTCGGGCGCCGCGCGTCGAGCGGCCCTGCTCGGCGCACTCGCCGCACTCGGCCGGGCGACCGGCGGCGCGCTGGTGGTACGCGTCGGCGATCCGCACGACGTGGTGCCCTCGGTCGCCGCCGAGGCCGGTGCCGACACGGTGTACGTCACGCGCGACGCCGGGCCGTACGGACGACGGCGCGACGACGCGGTCGCCGTGCGCCTGCGCGAGGCCGATCGCCGGCTGCGCGGCATCGGGTGGCCCCACGCCGCGCCTCCCGGCTCGATCACCAAGGGCGACGGCACCCCGTACAAGGTCTTCACGCCGTTCTTCCGTGCCTGGCGCGCGGTGGCCGCCGCGCCGCCGCTGGAGGCACCCCGCGATCCCGAGTGGCATCCGCTGCGATCCGATCCGGTGCCCGCCGCCCCCGATCTCGCGTTCGAGCTGCCGGCCCTCGGCGAGGCCGCGGCGCTCGAGCGGTGGGCGAGGTTCCGGCACGACGGGCTCGACCGGTACCACGAACAGCGCGACCTCCCGGCGGTGGCCGGGACGAGCCGCCTGTCGGTCGACCTCAAGTGGGGCACGGTGCACCCACGGCAGCTTCTCGCCGAGCTCCACGATCCCGAGCTGGCCGGAGCCGCCGGTGGCTCCGCCGCCCTCGACCCCGGCGTGGGCGAGGCCCACCGCACCTTCGCGAGCGAGCTGGCCTGGCGCGACTTCTACGCGGACGTGCTGCTGCACCACCCACGTTCGGGCTGGGCCAACCTCGACTCCCGGATGGACGCGATGCGGGTCGACACCGACGCTGCGGCCCGCCGGCGGTTCGAGCGCTGGGCCGCCGGCACGACCGGGTTCCCGATCGTCGACGCCGGGATGCGCGAACTGCTCGGCACCGGATGGATGCACAACCGGGTCCGCATGATCGTGGCCAGCTTCCTGGTCAAGGACCTCCACCTGCCCTGGCAGTGGGGTGCTCGCCACTTTATGGCCCACCTGATCGATGGCGACCTGGCCTCGAACAGCCACGGCTGGCAGTGGGCCGCGGGCACCGGGACCGACGCCGCGCCGTACTTCCGGGTCTTCAACCCGGCGACCCAGCAGGCGCGCTACGACCCCGACGGCGGCTACGTCCACCGCTGGATCCCCGAGCTCGGGAGCACCTCGTCGCGCTCGCCGTACCCGTCGCCGATGGTCGACCACTCGGCGGAGCGGCTCGAGGCGCTGGCCCGCTACAAGTCGCTCGGCGGCCGTTAGCACTCGGTAGCCTTGAGTGTCACGATGCTCGACGAACGAAAGACCGCCATCCTCGGTGCCGTCGTCCAGGAGTACATCGCGACGGCGCAACCCGTGGGCTCCGGCCACATCGCCGACGCGCCCGGGGTCAAGGTGTCCCCGGCGACGGTCCGCAACGAGATGGCCGTGCTCGAGCAGGAGGGCTACCTCGTCCAGCCGCACACCTCGGCCGGGCGGATCCCCACCGACAAGGGCTACCGGTTCTTCGTCGACCACCTCACCTCGCCGGGTCGGCTCGACGTGGCCACCGTCGCCCAGGTCGGCTCCTTCTTCGACGCCGCCCACGGACGGCTCGAGGAGCTGCTCCACCGCACGACCAACCTGCTCAACGAGCTGACCAACTACGCCGGGGTCGTCCTCGGGCCCAAGGCCGCCGCGGCGATCGTCCGCACGGTCCAGATCGTCTCGTTGTCGTCGAGCCACGCGACCGTCGTGGTGGTCTTCGGCAATGGCTCGGTCGAGAGCCAGGTCGTCGAGACCGGCCCCGACGTGAGCGACGCGCAGCTCGCCGCCGCCACCTCGCACCTCGCCGCCTCCCTGGTGGGCGCCACGCTCGACGCCGTCGCCCCCCTCCCGCCGTCGGGTGACGCGGTCGTCGACCAGCTCTGCTCGGTGGCGCTCGACGCGATCCGCGGGGTCTCCGGCGACGACCACGTCTACCTGGGCGGCGCCTCCTCGGTCGCGTCCGCCTTCGACGCCGTCGAGGTCGTGCGCGACGTGCTGCAGACCCTCGAGCAGCAGTTCGTGGTGGTCTCACTGGTGCGCGACATCGTCGACCGGGGCATGTCGGTGGCGATCGGCGTCGAGCACGGCGTCGAACCGCTCGCCGCGTGCTCGGTGGTGGTCGCCCCGGTGATCGTCGACGGGGAGCACCTCGGGTCGATCGGTGTGCTCGGCCCCACCCGCATGAACTACCCACAGGCGCTGGCCACGGTCGACGTGGTGAGCGAGCGGCTCGGCCGCCGACTCGGAGAGGGCTGACCCGATGGCCGACTTCTACGAGCTCCTCGGTGTGTCGCGTCAGGCCGGCGCGGACGAGATCAAGCGGGCCTACCGGCAGCGCGCCCGGGAGCTGCACCCCGACACCAACCCCGGCGACGACGCGACGGCCGAGCGCTTCAAGGAGGTCGCTCGCGCCTACGAGGTGCTGTCCGACCCCGAGCAGCGCGCCCGCTACGACCGCTTCGGCGAGGCCGGCATCGGCGGGACCGGAGCCGGCGGTGGCGACCCGTTCGGAGCGGGTGGTCTGGGCGACCTGTTCGACGCGTTCTTCGGCGGCGGCGGTCCCTTCGGTGGTGGCGGTGGCGCGGGCCGCCGAGGTCCGGCAGGCCCGCCGCGCGGTCAGGACATGGAGGTCGTGGCCGATCTCACGTTCGAGCAGGCGGTGTTCGGCGCCCAGGTCGCGGTCACCCTCAAGCTCCCACAGCGATGCGAGACCTGCAGCGGCTCGGGGGCCGGTGCCGGCACCCGGCCCGTCACGTGTGCCGACTGCAGCGGCTCGGGGCAGGTCCGTCGGGTCCGCCAGAGCGTGCTCGGCCAGATGGTCACGACCAGCACCTGTCCACGCTGTGGCGGCCTGGGCGAGGTCATCGCCACGCCGTGCGAGACCTGCCGTGGCGAGGGCCGCGTCACCTCCGACCGGACCTACCAGGTCGACGTGCCGGCCGGGGTCGACACCGGCTCCACGCTGCGGCTGACCGGGCGCGGCGCGGCCGGCCCCCGCGGCGGTCACGCGGGCGACCTGTACGTGCACCTGCGCGTCGCGCCCCACGAGCGCTATCGACGCGACGGCGACGACCTGGTCACCGAGGTCCGGATCTCGATCGCCCAGGCGGCGCTCGGGACCCGCTTCACCCTGCCGACCCTCGACGGTGACGAGCCGCTCGTGGTCCCGGCGGGGACCCAGCCGGGTCGCGAGTTCGTCCTGCGGGGGCGGGGCGTGCCACGGCTCCAGGGTCGCGGGCGCGGTGATCTCGTCGCCGTGGTGGTGGTCGAGATCCCGCCCGCGCTCAGCGAGGCCGAGACCGACCTGCTGCGCCGCTTCGCCGAGGGGCGTGGCGAGGAGGTCGGCGAGTCGTCGCCCGGTCTGTTCTCGCGGATCAAGTCCGCGTTCTCGTGAACGAGGAGCTGCGTCGTTCGGCAGCCCACGTGGTCGTCGAGGACGTGGCCGTGCCGGTGCTGACCGAGGCCGACCGTCACCACCTCGAGCGGGTGCTCCGCCTCCAGCTCGATGAGGTGGTGACGGTCACCGACGGTGCCGGAGCGTGGCGGCGCTGCCGCTGGGCCGCCGGCTCGGTCGAGCCCGATGGTGAGGTCGTGCTCGTGCCGCCTCCCGCAGTGCCGGTGGTCCTGGCGGTGGCGATCCCCAAGAGCGAACGCCCCGAGTGGCTGGTGCAGAAGGCCACCGAGCTCGGGGTCGACCGGCTGCTGTTCGTGCACGCCGACCGGTCGGTGGTGCGCTGGGAGCCGGCGCGCGCTGCCAAGCACCTGGCGCGCCTGCGCCGGGTGGCGCTCGAGGCGGTCGGTCAGTCGCGTCGGGTGCGGATCCCCGAGGTCCTCGGGCCGGTGCCGTCGACCGCGGTGCTCGGTGACCTGGTCGTGGCCGAACCGGGGGGTCGGTCCCTGCTCCCGGGTGACCGCCGCTTCGCGATCGGGCCGGAGGGTGGGTGGAGCGAGCGCGAGCTCGCCCTCGCGGCCGACACCGTGCGGCTCGGCGACACGGTCCTGCGGGTCGAGACCGCCGCACTGGCCGCCGCGGCGTGGGCGTGCGCGCACCCGGTGTGATCCTGAATCACCCGCGGTGGCCGTTTGCCTGCGGATCGTGAAGGGGTAGCGTGTCGCAGCCGCCGGGAGCGGCTGTCCAGCAGCGTCCGATCGACGCTCCGTGGCAGCCGTCCGACGCCAGACCGACATCGAGACCGATTGCTGCGCCTCCGGTTCCTCCGGGTCCACAGCGCGGTGAGCCGAGGAGTGGACCACATGGACATCGACGACGACGACGCCTCCAGCGCCTACAGCGTGCTCGTCGGCGAGCGACTCCGCACGATCCGCAAGCAGAAGCGGTTGTCGTTGCACGATGTCGAGGCCCAGTCGGAGCAGGAGTTCAAGGCCTCGGTGCTGGGTGCCTACGAACGGGGCGAGCGCGCCCTCTCGCTCCCACGTCTCGACCGCCTGGCGCAGTTCTACCGGGTGCCCGTCGAGCAGCTCCTGCCGCGCGGTGATGCGGGCGCCGAGCGCGGTGCAGGGGGCACACGGAACAAGGTCGCGATCGACATCGTCAAGCTCAGCCAGCTCAGTGGTGCCCCGTTCGAGATGCTGACGCGGTTCCTGCGGATGATCCAGGTCCAGCGTCAGGACTTCAACGGTCGGGTCCTCACGGTCCGCAGCGACGACCACCGGGCGATCGCGGCGATGCTCGACATCCCCGTCGACCAGGTCACCGATCGACTCGTGGCGCTCGACCTGGTCTACCGGCCGGGCTGAGCCCCGTGCCCGCACCGGGCGCCGTCCCCCCACGGCCGGTGGTCGACCCAGCGGCGACACCGTTCGGGGTGTACGTCCACATCCCGTTCTGTGCGTCCAAGTGCGATTACTGCGCGTTCGCCACGTGGACCGATCGGGGCCACCTCGTGGAGGCGTACCTCGCAGCGCTGCGGACCGACATCTCCCGTGCCGTCGATGCCGGGATGCCGGCTGCGACCAGCGTGTTCGTCGGGGGCGGGACACCGACGCTGGTGCCGGCGGCCGGGTTGATGGCCGTGCTCGCGGAGATCCCCACCGTCGTCGGCGCCGAGGTCACCGTCGAGTGCAACCCCGACGACGTGGACGATGCCCTCGTGGCGGGCTACGTCGAGGGTGGCGTCAACCGCGTCAGCATCGGGGTGCAGTCGATGACCGACCACGTGCTGGTCAGCCTCGGGCGACGGCACGACCCGGGCAACGTCGAGC
>CAYRXQ010000111.1:0-2569 GCA_964428115.1 uncultured Ilumatobacteraceae bacterium | reverse complement strand
TGAACGGCGGGATCGACGGTGGCGACGGCAAAGGCGGTCCGTCGCGCCGGGCTGCCGACCTTCAACCTCGACCTCATCTACGGCGGCGCGGGGGAGCGGTTGCGCGACTGGGAGCGCACCGTCGACGCCGTGCTGGCCCTCGACCCGCCGCACGTGTCTGCCTATGCGCTCACCGTCGAGGCCGGCACGGTGCTGGCCGGGCAGCCCGATCGGCACCCCGACGACGACGATCAGGCCGACAAGTACGAGCTCGTCGACGAGCGGCTGTCGGCGGCCGGTCTGCAGAACTACGAGGTCTCCAACTGGGCCCGTCCCGGCCACGAGTGCCACCACAACCTCCTCTACTGGCGCCAGCAGGACTACGTCGGCTTCGGCTGCGCCGCCCACTCGCATCGGGCCGGGCGCCGGTGGTGGAACGTCCGGACCCCCGATCGCTACGTCGACCTGGTCGGACGTGGCGCGCCCACCGAGACCGCCGGCGAGACGCTCGACGACGAGACGCGTCGGATCGAGGGCCTGCAGCTCGCTCTGCGGATGCGCGAGGGTGTGCCGCTCGGAGTCCTCGACGGCGACGAGCTGCCCGGGCTCGTGGAGCGTCGGGCCGACCGCTGGGTGCTCACCCGGACCGGACGGCTGTTGGCCAACGAGGTGGCACTTCGCCTCAGATGACCTGTGGTGACGGCAGGACGCGGTGGTAGTCTTCGAGCCCGCGAGGGCGCGTAGCTCAGTTGGTTAGAGCGCCACCATGACACGGTGGAGGTCCCGGGTTCGAGCCCCGTCGTGCCCACCCCGCACAGCACCCCGGCCAGCTGGCCGGGGTGTCGTCGTTCTCGGGCCTGGCGCTCCCTTGGCCGCTCCGTGGCCGCTCCGTGGCCGCTCCGTGGCCGCTCCGACGCCGTGATGGCGGTGGCAGGACGACCCGACCGACCGCCGAGATCACCCCCATGTGGCCCATGCATGTGGGACCAATGGCACTCACGACCGGTGGTGGCGCCCGTCACGATGGCGACATCCGTTGCAGTTCCGACGGACGCCCCTATCGAGAAAGAGGTCGGTCATGTTCAAGAAGCCGTTGGGATTGCTGGGGATCTTCCTCATCGTTGTCGGCATCGGGTACTTCGTCGGCGCCGGAGTCGCCTACAGCAAGGTCCAGGGCGGCTACGGCTCGCTGCAGTCGTTCAGCGAAGCCCAGAACGTCGAGCTCTCCTACAACGAGGACGGCCAGTTGATCGACCGTGGCACGGTCGAGGGCGCCCAGGCGATCCGGTCGCTGCTCGAGGACGACTGGGGCTTCCCGGTGGTCGGCGGCGACCTCGACAAGAACGACCCGCTGGTGAACACGGCCAGTGAGTACATGTTCCAGATGGCCACGATCGTCTACCACGTGCTGAACGGCACGCAGAACGTCACGCTGACCGCCGATGACCTCACCGGTGACGACGGCGTCGTCGCTGCCGAGTTCACCTGCAACGGTGAGACCGTGGCAGTACCGGATCCGTTCCCCGAGGAGGGCGTGAGCTGCGCCTTCGAGGTCGACGGCCGCTACTGGACCGGCTTCAACCGGATGGATCCGGTCGAGGGCCAGGCCCGTGACATGGCCTGGAGCGGTACCGCACACGCACTCGTCGCCGAGCTCGGCGTCGGCGCTGCGACGCACAGCACCCTGCAGCTCGCCCTCGGCGTCGCCGCACTGCTGGCGGGCCTCGGTGTGGTCTGCACCGTCATGGGCGTGGCCTTCCTCTGGCACGTCAAGGCCTCGAACGGGTCCACCAAGGTGGCACCGAGCGAGCCGGTCGCGGCTGCCTGAGCGCCGCACTCCCCGGGACCCGGTCCCGGATGCACCCTTCACCGACGGGCCCCGCGCAAGCGGGGCCCGTCGCCGTTCCAGCCCGGAGTACGGTGCCGGGAGCCGGCGGGCCTGCTCAGCCGGCGGTCTCGGGTGCGGCGATCGAGGCCGACTCTCGTGCCGCCGCCCCGAAGATGCCCTTGGCCATGAGCGAGGTCTCGTGGCGCCGTCGCTCCTGGTACACCTCGGCACGGGCCCCGTGCACCGCGCCGTCCTCGGGTGCGGCCCAGACCGCGAGGTCCACCAGGTGCGACGCCAACCGCAGGTCACCCGCCGCGACCGCCTGCTGGGCGCGGGCGACCAGCCGGTCGGCACCGCCGGCGAGCTCGGCGAGGGCGCCGGCGAGGACGGCGTCGGGGGAGGGCTTGAGCCGGCTCGGCGCACCGTCCCACCACCCGCCGTAGAGGCGCCACACGTTGCGCACGACGAACTCGGGCTCGTCGTAGAACGGGCGCAGGAACGGTCGGGCGAGCACGGCCTCTGGCACCGTCACGCTGTGGACGATGGTGTCGAGCGTCGCGCCTTCGTTCATCAGGTCGACCACCTCGCGCACCAGGACCTCGAGCGCGGTCGCGATCTCGTCGAGCACGCCGGCGATCCGGTCGGCGCCGGCGATCGGCAACCCGTGCGCGGGGACGAGGAGCTCGGCCCCCGTGGCCGCCATCTCGCGCAGCGCGGCTGCCCAGTCGAGCGGATAGCGCTGCACCTTCTGCGGGTTGCCGG
>CAYRXQ010000110.1:4231-10058 GCA_964428115.1 uncultured Ilumatobacteraceae bacterium | reverse complement strand
GGCGTCGGATGGTTGGAACTCGACCGTTCGACGCCTCTGTGGCGTCGGATGGTTGGAACTCGACCGTTCGACGCCTCTGTGGCGTCGGATGGTTGCCCAGGGGTTTGGCCAGCGCCCACCGGCCCGGTCAGGGCATGGGGATGCACTCGTCGTCGCCGGGGACGGCGGGCCAGTCGCCGGCGCGCCAGGCGGCGGCTGCAGCGTCGATGCGCTCCTGCGAGCTCGACACGAAGTTCCAGCGGATGAGCCGCCGCCCGATCGGCGCGCCGCCGAGGAGGACGACGAGCGCTGGACCGTCGGCCACCAGGTCCACCTCGACGCCAGGCCGGAGCACGGCGAGATGGCGTTCGGGGATCGCCACCAGCTCGGCGAGCTCGGCGACCTCGGCAACCTCGGCGACCGCGCCGGCCCGAGGGTCCGAGCCGGTCGGCCTGCGAACGAGGACACGCCCCGAGATCACGAGCACGCCTCGTTCGTGATGCTCGGCATCGATCGTGGCGACGCCGACCGAGTCGACGCGCTGCGCCGGCTCGCCCTCGCCGGCGAACGTGAGCACGGCGTGCCCGGTCGGCGAGGCGACCCGCACCGGCGAGGTCACCCCGGCGAACGTTCCGGCCACCAGGTGCACCGAGGCGTCCCCGTGCCGGAAGTCGGGCACCTCCTCGACCGGGACGTGTTGGAACGACGGTTCGACCTCCTCGGCACCGTCGGGCAGGGCCACCCAGGTCTGGAGCCCGTGGATGCGTGAGGCCACCGACCGCTCGTCGTCAGGTGATCGTTCGCTGTGGGCGACGCCGCGGCCGGCGGTCATCCAGTTCACGGCGCCGGGCTCGATCCGCTGCACGGCGCCGGTGGAGTCGCGGTGCACGAGCGCTCCCTCGAACAGCGAGGTCACGGTCGCGAGGCCGATGTGCGGGTGCACCGGCACGTCGACACCGACCCCGGCCGGCAGCTCCGACGGACCGATCACGTCGGCGTAGACGAACGGGCCGAGGGTCCGCCGGGTGCGGAACGGGAGCAGCCGGTCGACCTCGTCGCTCCCGATCGATCGACGGCGCGGCTCGATGATCTGCTCGACGATGCTCACGGCAGTTCCACCGGGGTGAGTCCCATGACGGTGCCGACCATGCTCACGGCAGTCCGGCGTGGGCGTGCTCGACCCGGGTCGTGAGGATGGAGCCGCGTGCGGTGCCGGCGGCCTGGGACGGCTCGGCATCGGGTGCGGCGAGCACGTAGAGGGTGCGGCCGTCGTCGCCGCCGAGGGCGCAGGCGTAGACGTTGGTCCCCACGTCGAGGTCGTCGGTGATGCGGCCGCCCTCCTCGACCCGCACGACCCGGGCGCCGACGGCGTCGGCGAACCAGATGCCGCCGGCCGCGTCGAGGGTGCACCCGTCGGGAGCCATGCCGGGCACCTCGGCCCAGACCCGGCCGGGCCCGAGGTTGCCGCCGGCATCGAGGTGGAATGCGGTGTAGCGGGCGCCCATGGTCTCGCCGACGATCAGCGTGGACCCGTCGGGCGTGATGACGGCGCCGTTCGGGAACAGCAGGTCGTGCGCGGCGGCGGCCACGGTGCCGTCGGGGCGCACGTGGGCGAGGGTGGCTGGACGGGCGCCGCCAACACCGAGGGCGAAGAGGTCGAAGCCGAAGTTGCCGACGTAGGCGTGGCCCCGACGGTCGACGACCATGTCGTTGCAGTGGAACTCGGCGATCGCCGACAGGTCGGCGTGCAGGTGGAGCTTGCCGTCGACGAGTCGACGGACGCTGCGGTCGAGCATCGAGACGATGAGCAACGACCCGTCGGGCATCCAGCCGAGGCCCGAGGGCTGGCCGCCGTCGTCGAAGGTCACGATCGTCTCGCGACGCCCGTCGGGCGACACGGCGTTCACCGTGTGTTGGTAGAAGTCGGAGTACCAGAGCCGGCCGTCGTGCCAGCGCGGCCCCTCGCCGAAGTCGATGCCGTCGATGAACTGCTCGAACGTCGCCATCCCCGGATGATGCCACCCCAAGACCGCCCCGCCAGACGCCGCCCGTCCGACGCCCGGGCCGACGGGGGTGGCGGAGGGTGTCGTAGGTTGAGGCGATGACGACGGGTGCGGTCACGGATGGTTCGATGCTCCACGGGTCGATCCTGGGCACGCGGGTGCAGCGCACCGAAGACCCGGCCCTCCTGTTGGGCCAGGGTCGGTACGTCGCGGATCTTCCGCTCGAGGGCCGGCTCCACGCCGTGTTCGCCCGCTCCGACGCGGCGCACGGGATGCTCGGCACGATCCACGTCGACGAGGCCCGCTCGATGCCGGGCGTGGTCGAGGTGTGGACCGCCGCCGAACTCGCCGTGCCGCCGCACCACGGTTTCGTCGCGGTGCACCCCGACTTCGCCCGAGCGCCGCTGGCCGATGGACGGGTTCGTTTCGTCGGCGAACCGATCGCCGTGGTGTTCGCCGAGACCTTCGAACAGGGCGCCGACGCAGCTGCCACGATCTGGGCCGACATCGACCCGCTGCCGGCGATCGTCGACGCCGAGGCCGCGCTCGACGAGCGCGCGCCGGCGATCTTCCCCGAGCACCTCAACAACCGCGCCCTGGTGATGCTCGACGCCGACACCGACGCGCTCGGCGCGCGACTCGAGGCCGCCAGCGACGTCGTGGTCCGCGGTCGATACGTGAACCAACGAATGGCCGTCGCGCCGATGGAGCCCGACTGCTGCGCAGCGGCACCCGGTGAGGACGGGCGGCTCGTGGTGTGGCCGTCCACCCAGATGCCCCACGCCCTGCACGGCCAGCTCGCCGCCGCGCTCGGGATGGAGCCGGCCGAGATCCACCTCATCACCCCGCAGGTGGGCGGCGGGTTCGGCGGCAAGGCGGGCATCCACCCGGAATACACGGTCGTCGCAGCGGCGGCTCGGCGGCTGGGTCGACCGGTGGTGTGGGTGCCGCCGCGCAGCGACGACATGAAGGCGCTGCCGCACAGCCGCGGCCAGATCCAGTACGCGGAGCTCGGCTGTCGCAGCGACGGGACGTTCACGGGCCTGCGTGTTCGGCTGGTCGGCGATGCGGGCGCGTACCCCACGGTGGGAGCGTTCCTCCCCGCCGGGACCAAGCGGATGGCCCAGGGGACGTACCGCTTCCCGGAGATCGGGTTCGACGTGGCGGTCGCCGTCACCACGACCACGCCGATGGGCGCCTACCGCGGTGCCGGCCGTCCCGAGGCCACGGCGCTGTTGGAGCGGCTGGTCGATCAGGCCGCGCTCGAGCTCGGCATCGATCCGATCGAGCTGCGGCTGCGCAACTTCCTCGGCGACGACGTCTTCCCGTTCACCACGCTCACCGGCAACACCTACGACTCGGGTCGCTACGCGCTGCCGCTGCACACGGCCGCCGAGGCGATCGGGTACGCAGAGCTGCGGGCCGAGCAGGCGCGCCGCCGGGCCAGCGGCGATCGGTGCCTCCTCGGCATCGGCGTCGCGGCGTACGTGGAGATCACGGCCGGCGGCGGGGCGAGCGAGTTCGGCGCCGTCGAGGTGCACGACGACGGGTCGGCCACCGTGTTCGCCGGCACCTCGGCGCACGGGCAGGGCCACCAGACGGCGTTCGCGATGTTGGTGAGCGCACAGACCGGCATCCCGGTCGATCGGATCACGTTGGTCGACGGCGACACCGATCGGGTGCCCTCGGGCGGTGGGACGGGTGGATCCCGGTCGCTGCAGCTCGGCGGCTCGGCCGTCCATCGGGCGACCGAGGTGCTCGTGGATCGGGCGCGGGAGCTGGCTGCCCGACTGCTCGAGGCCGACGTGTCCGACGTGGTCGTCGACCTCGCTGCCGGCACCATCGGTGTGGCCGGGGTCCCGGCCCGAGCCTTCACCTGGGCCGAGCTCGCCGGACATGCGTCGGCCGACACCGGAAGCGCGGACCCCGGCGTCGGCGACGATGGCGCCGCGAGCGGCGCCGATGCCGACGCGAACAACGGCCCGTCGAGCGACCCCGCGACCGACGACGACACCGCCGTCGGCCTGCGCGGCGAGTTCGTCTTCGACCAGGGTGGGGCGACCTTCCCCTTCGGTGCGCACATCGCCGTGGTCGAGGTCGACGCCGACACCGGCGCGGTCCGCCTCCTGCGCCATGTCGCCGTCGACGACTGCGGCACGGTGCTGAACCCGCTCCTCGTGGAGGGCCAGCAGCACGGCGGCATCGCGGCGGGCGTCGGCCAGGCGCTCTACGAGGAGGTGCGCTTCGATGAGGACGGCAACCCGATCACCTCGAACTTCGCCGACTACGCCGTTCCGTCGGCGGCCGAGCTGCCGAGCTTCGAGGTGCACTCCACCGAGACGCCGTCGCCGCTCAACCCGCTGGGGGCCAAGGGCATCGGGGAGGCGTCGACGATCGGCTCGACCCCGGCCGTGCAGAACGCCGTGATCGACGCGGTGGCGCACCTCGGGATCCGGCACCTCGATCTGCCGTGCACCTCCGAGCGGGTGTGGCGGGCGATCCGTGATGCCGAGGCCGGGTCGCCGCCGTCGCCGTGGCGCGAGCCGCCGGCGGTGTTCGCCATCCTCCAGCGCGAGGCCGCTGAGCGGGCCGCCCAGAAGGCGGCTGCGACTGCTGCCGCGGCTGCGACGCCGTCCGGGGCCGCGACGGGGCCGGCCGAATCGCCTGATGCGGCGAGCGCCGAGGACGATGCGCTCGAGGCCGGGATCGACGCTGCCGAGGGCATCTGACCAAGTCATTGACGACCGAACCGGTCGGTGCTGGAGTGGATCTCGACATCCACCGCAGGAACGAGTCGATTTCCGTCGCAGGAACGTGTTGACTGTCGACTGTCCTATGTATACAAAGGGACTCCCGCCCACGGGTTCGTGTGGCAAGCTCACCTATCGAGGTACATGCACATGAGCACCACCACCCCCGCTGCCCCGACGCTCGACCCGACCGAGGTCGACCGTCTCCGTCTCGCTCTCCTGCGCGTGGTGCGCAAGATCCGGACGTCCACCGACGAGTCGATCACGCCGTCGCAGGTCGCCGTGCTCTCGACCCTGTCGCTGCACGGGCCGTCGACCGTCGGCCAGATCGCCGAGTACGAGAACGTCAAGCCGCCGTCGGCGAGCCGGATCGTCTCGGCGCTCGAGGAGCGGGGCTTCATCAAGCGCACCCCGCACGTCCGTGACGCCCGCAGCCACACGGTGGCGCTGACGCCGGCCGCCGAGAAGTGGCTGAAGAAGAACCGTGCGACCGAGGCGACCTGGTTGAGCGGTCAGCTCGAGCAGCTCACCGCCAAGGACGTCAAGGCGCTCAAGGCCGTCGTCCCGGCCCTCGAGCACCTCCTCGAACTCGAGGACTGACGCCCGCGGCGTCGGCCCAGCCCGACCCGGCGCGCCGCAAGACACGGTCGACGCAAGGCCCGGCGCTCGTCCCGGTTGCTCAGGCGGTCTTGGTCCCGTGTTCGAGCTCGAGCTCACGGTCGACGGCGCGGCGGATCCAGGCCGAGACGGACCGGTCGTCGGCATCGGCTGCATCGCGGATCCTGGCGAGCGTCTCGGGGGGGAACCGCACGGGGACGGGCTCGGACAGCTTCGAGCGGCGACGACGGGCGGGTCCCTGCGGCGTCTGGTTGTCGGGATCCTCGTAGAAGTCGTGTTCTTCCTGGCGAGTCATCTTCTTCGTCATCGGTCCTCCTTGTATCGGTCGGCGAGGTGTTTGGCGGCGACGTAGCACCCGATCGGGCGGCACTTCGTCGCATCGCCGCGGTCGGACGGAGCGAGTCGAACAACCGGCTCATCGCCTGAGTGTATTACAAACGGATACGACCGTCGAGAGTCGGCGCCCGTAGGAGTAGC
>CAYRXQ010000110.1:0-4221 GCA_964428115.1 uncultured Ilumatobacteraceae bacterium | reverse complement strand
CCCCACCGATGTCGGCAACCATCAACCAATGGGCCGGCGGCTTGGCCGGGTAGAAGAGCGGGTCGGAGTTCCAGATCTCGTAGATGTCGTCGATGCCGTGCGGGTCGTGCTTGAAGAGATGGGCGGCCTGCCGGTCGATCTCGAAGGGTTCGAGGTCGTCGAGTCGGTCGAGGTCGAACAACCCGCTCACCGCCTGAGTGTATTACACACGGATACGACCGTCGAGAGTCGGCGCCCGTAGGAGTAGCTTCGGCGATCGTGCAAACGGCGCCGCCGGTCGGTGAGCTGGGATCACGGCGATCGCTCACCGCACGGATCGGTTCCTCGGCGGTGCTCGCCGTGTTCGCGATCTCGTTGATGGTCTCGTTCGCGTCCCTCGTCTTCCGAGGCCCCCTCGCGCCCGACCTCGGCCGCGGCCTCGCGCTCACGCTCACCGGCGCCGTGGTGATCGGCACCTTCGTTGCCGTGCGGAGCAACATCCCCGGTCACCTGGCCGGCCCGCAGGACGCCACGGCCGTGGTGCTCGGCGTGGTCGCTGCGGAACTGGTCGCCGACGGCGCCGCGGTCGACACCGTGGTCACCTACCTCCTCGTGGCCACCCTCGCGTCGGGCGCGATGCTGCTCGGCCTCGGGATGTTCCGCCTCGGCGGCGTCGCCAGGCTCGTCCCGTTCCCGGTCACGGGCGGCTTCATCGCCGGCACCGGCCTGGTGATGCTCGAGTCGACCTATGACCTCCTCCGCCCGATCCAGGATCGCGGGTGGTTCGACCCGGACGAACTGGTCCGATGGCTGCCGGCCGTGGCACTCGGTGTGCTGCTGGCGGTCGTGGTTCGGCTCCGGAGGCTCCCGGTGTGGTCGATGCCGGTGGTCATGATCGGGAGCGTGGTCGCGTTCGACCTCGCGGTCGCACTGGCGGGGATCGGCCGAGACGCGGCGGCCGTGCGGGGGTGGGTCCTGGCCGACACGGGCCGATTCGACCTTCGCCTCGAGGCGGCGAGCGCGTTCGACGCCGACTGGTCGGCGATCGCGGGGCACCTCCCCGAGCTCGGCGTGATCCTCGTGCTCGTCTCGGTGTCGCAGCTGTTCCGCTACAGCAGCATCGAGCTCGAGACCGATCGGGAGACCGACGTCGATCGCGACCTGCGGGTGGTCGGTGGGGCCGGTGTCCTCGCCGCGCCGTTCGGATCGTTACCGGGGTATACGATCCTGTCGCAGACGCTCATGTTGCAGCGGCTCCTCGGCCCCGATCGCGGGGCGGCGATCGTCGTGTCGTTGGCGTCGCTGGTGCTGCTCGTGGCGGGCGGCGGGATCCTCGCGTACGTCCCGATGATGCTCCCCGGTGCGGTCCTGATCTTCCTCGGACTGGGCTTCATCATCGACTGGACGTGGACCGCCCGACATCGCCTCCCCGCCTCCGACCTCGTCGTGCTGATCCTGATCGCGCTGATGATCGGCGTGGTCGGATTCCTGCCCGGCGTGGCGATGGGGATCGTGGTCGCGCTTGCGCTGTTCGTCCTCCGGTACAGCCGGATCGAGGTGGTGCGCCGCCGGCTCACCGGGGTCGTTCGACGAAGTAACGTTCAACGTGCAACGACCGCGGACGAGCTGCTCGACCGCCACGGCGATTCGATCGAGATCCTGGAGTTGCAGGGGTACCTGTTCTTCGGGACGGCGGGGCGGATCGTGGAGCCACTGCGCGACCGGGACGCGGATCGGCACCTGCGGGTCGTGATCCTCGACTTCCGGCGGGTCACCGGTCTCGACTCGTCGGCCGTGGTGGCCTTCGAACGGGTGGCGCGTCTGGCCCGGGAGCTCGACCTCACGGTGATCATCGCGGGATATCGGGACGAGTTGCAGCGGCAGCTGGAGCACCTGCGCGAGCGGACGGCCGGGGCGCTGCGGCTCGAGCCCGACGTCGATCGGGCGCTGCAGGAGGCCGAAGACCTCGTACTCGCCGCGGTGGCGGCGGGCGGCGCGGCGGAGGGTCGAGCCGGCACGGGCCCTGCCGGCGCAGGTCCAGCCGGCACGGGTCCAACCGGCACGGGTCCAACCGCCACGGGTCCAACCGCCACGGGTCCAACCGGCGCAGGTCCAACCGGCGCAGGTCCAACCGGCGCAGGTCCGATGGGTGCGGGTTCAGCGGGTCTGGGCCCAGCCGGTGCCGGTCCAGCGGGTGAGATGCGCCGAGAGCTGGCCGCGCACTTCGCCCGGCTGCCGTTGGAGGAGATCCCCGCGGGGACGGTGCTGCTGGAGCAGGGTTCGACCTCGGGGGTGATGTACCTGTTGGAGGGCGGCGACGTCTCGGTGTCGATCGCGGGGATCGACGGGGTGGCGCTCCGTCGGCGGCGCATCACGGGGCCGACCGTGCTCGGCGAGATCGGGTACTACCTCGAGCGGCCGGCGAGCGCCACCGTCGTGGCCGACAGCGAGTGCCAGGTCCGACGGCTCGATGCCGCGGTGCTCGCCGATCTGGCGGCGACCGATCCGTCGCTGGCCGCCGACCTCCACCGCTCGTTCGCCCGCAGCCTCGCCGAACGGCTCGTCCACTCCGATCAGGTCATCCGCCAGCTCACCGAATGACGCCCGGATCGCCGCCCGCACCCTTCCCAGCCGCCTTGGTCGCCCGTCCATCTCCCGAGGTACGCAGAACAGCAACCAAGCCGCGTTGGTCGCCAATCTGCAGCGCGCCCCGGCGGTCCGGCGGTCCAGCCGTCTTGGTCGCCCTTCCGTCTCCCGAGGTGTGCAGAACAACAACCAAGCCGCCTTGGTCGCCAGATTGCACCAGCGGGCCGGCCGCTTCGGTCGCGCCTGTGTGGCCTGAGGCGTGCAGAACGACGACCGAGACGGCTTGGTCGCGGAAATGCACCCGTGGGTCCGGGCGGACGGGACGGCGGGCCGGGCGGACGGCCGCCGGCCACCCCCCGGGTCAGCGGATGGCGAGGGCGTTGGGGGGGCTGGCGACGCCGGCGGGGAGGTTGAGCGGCGCCGAGGTGAAGAGGCACTCGTAGCGGCCGTCGGCGGCACAGTCGGCCGCCAGGGAGACGAGTGCGAACATCTCGCCGAGCGTCAATCCCAGGGTCGGCAGCAGCAGGGTGTTGGTGAAGATCTCGTGCATCCGCGACCGGTCGGCCCGGGCGTCGGCGAGATCCTCGGCCGACAGCGCCGTTCCGGGCGGCCACACCTCGACCGCCGGGTTGTCGCAGCCGATGGCGGCGATGTGGAGGTTCCACAGCACCCGGGCCAGTTCCTCCCCCGATCGCAGTCCGGGCGTGCGCAGGGTGGCGACGTCCGCGATCCGCACCCGCACCTCGGCCGACTGCTGCTCGTACCAGCCGATCCATCCGGTTCGCACGAGCAGGATGTCGCCCTCGCGCAGCTCGGTGCCCTGGGCCTCGAGGCAGTCGGCGAGCTCGTGCGGTTCGATCGGATCCGACTCGTCGTAGCGCAGCGGACGGCCCTGCGCCTCGCGCCAGCGTCCGATGTCGGCGAGCACGGCCCGCCCGACGATCCCCCGCTGCGCCCAGTGGTGGATGCCGTGGTCGGCGTCGTCGACCCCGCCGAAGTGTCCGGTGCCGGGTTCGTCGGCGAGCGCGACGGGATGGCGGACGTGGCGGAACCCGTCCCACTGGCTGGAGGACTGCGTGTTCCAGTTGTGGAGGACGTCGTCGTGGCTGGTGCTGGTGGCCGTGCCGGTGACCTCGTGGCGGAAGGGCTCACGCCCGAACAGCGGCGGGTCGGGCAGGCCCATCGACCAGTTGAGTGCGTGGACGTTGCCGTGGTGAACGGCCTTGACGGCGTCACGCACCCGCTCGGGGGTCAGCAGGTTGAGGCAGCCGTAGACGTCGTTGCCCTCGCCCCACAGTCCCCAGGCGGCGGGGAAGCCGCCACGGCGGGGCAGATCGTCGTAGTCGGGCAGGGATGACGGCACGGGCATCGTCCCATGTGAGCAGGTGCCCCGCCGCCCCAGCGTGTCGAAGCTCCGCGACAGGCGGACCACGCGCCGGTGTCAGACACGCTGCAGCTGCAGCTGCTGCAGGTGGATCAGGTGGAACAGCTGCAGCGCGGGGAGCCGGTGACGGTGGAAATGATCGCCTGGACCGAAATGGACGATACCACCTGCGTCGCCCGCGGCAAGTGTTTTGACCCGGGGCTGACGACCTTGCGCGGCATGGTGCGCGAGGTCAATCCCCGCCGCAACGAGACGGAGAACCTGCCCGCCGG
>CAYRXQ010000109.1:0-10096 GCA_964428115.1 uncultured Ilumatobacteraceae bacterium | reverse complement strand
CACGTGGCGCAGGCGATTGCGCGGCGGCCGACGGCAGGCTACCTCTATACCGACGAGGACAAGATCGACGACAGCGGGCGTCGTTTTGATCCGCAGTTCAAGGGCGGCTGGAGCCCGGAGATGGCGCTGACCCACAATTACACGCATCACCTCAGCGTCATCCGCCGCGAAATCGTCGAGCGCGTCGGCGGTCTGCGACCCGAGTTTAATGGCGCGCAGGACATCGATCTCTTCCTCCGTTGCTGGGAGCACATCGCACCGGACGACGTCGTGCACGTCCCCTACATCGGCTATCACTGGCGCGCCCATGCGGAAAGCACCGCCACCCGCGGCGACCAAAAGGATTATCTTTTCGACGCCGCGCGCCGCAGCATCGCCGAGGCCGTCGCGCGCCGCGGATTGCGCGCCGAGCCGATGCTGCCGGAGTTCGCGAAGAATTACGCGCTTTGCCTTCACCAAGTGAAATGGCACCCGGATCTCCTGCGCGAAAATCCCGTCACGATCGTCATTCCCACGAAGAACCGCGCGGACCTGCTCGCGACGTGTCTCGATTCCCTCGCCCGCACCACTCCGCGCGAATTCGTGTCAATTGTCGTGGTGGACGATCAATCCGACGATGCGGAAGCCGTCTCGTTTTTGCAGACGCTGCCACACCGTGAAGATCTCCGGGTGGAAGTGGTGCGCGCACCGGCAGACGGCGGCGGTTTCAATTATTCGCGCCTCGTCAACCTCGGCACGGCGCGGGCGCAAACACCGCTCGTGCTGCATCTCAACAACGACGTCGAGGCCCTGGCGCCCGGCTGGCTCGAGGACATGGTGGGCTGGTCCACCATCACCGGCGTCGGCATTGTTGGAGCCAAACTGTTGTATCCCGATGGAACCCTGAACCACGCCGCCATCGGCCTGAGCCGCGACGACGGATTGCCGCACGGATTGTTCGTGCGGGAGCCCGCTGATGACCTGGGTTATCTTTTTCTGCCACACGCCGCGCGCAATGTCGCGGCTGTCACCGGCGCCTGCCTGCTGACTTCAACCGAACTTTATCGCCGGCTCGGCGGTTTCGACGAAGCCCGGCTGCCCGTCGCCTACAACGACGTTGATTTCTGCCTGCGCGCGCACGCGGCGGGCTTCCGCACCGTTTTCACGCCGCAGCCGACGCTGCGGCATGTAGGCAGCGCCTCGCGCGGCAGCACCTATGCCGAACGGGAGCATGTCGCTTATCTCGAGCGTCACGGCACGAAGCGCGATCCCTACCACAGTGAAACACTGCGCTTCCCGCCCGCCAGCCTGCCGCTCGATCCCTATCATTACCGCTATGCCGAGGCGGCGCGGCCCTTCCGCGCGGTGATCCTGACGCAGAACCTCAATTACGAGGGCGCGCCCATCTTCATCTTCGAGCTCGCCCGTTTTCTCGCGAGCCAGCCCGGGGTGAGCGTTACGGTCGCGACTCCGCAGGACGGACCGCTGCGCGCCCGTTACGAGCAGCTCGGCTTGCGCGTCGAGATCTGGGATGTCGCCACCCTGACCTCGGCCACGTCGCCGGAAAAATTTTCATCCGCCCTCACGGATTTCATCAGCAGCCGGCAGTGGGACGACACCGAACTCTTCATCGGCAACACGCTGCTGACTTACTGGGGCATTCACCTGGCCGCGCGCCTCGGACGTCCCTCCGCGCTCTACATCCACGAGAGCAACGCCGTAAAGCGCGTCTTCGCGCAACAGTTGCCACCGGCCATGCACGCCACCGCTGCCGCAGCGCTGCCGCTGGCGACCCGCGTTGTCTTCACCGCGCACGCCACACGCGCCATCCACGAGGAGCTGAATTCCAACGACAATTTCCGCACGCTGCGCAGCTGGGTCGATTTCGCGCGCATTGACCAGTTCAAGGCGGCGCACGACCGGACAATATTGCGCCGCAAGCACGGGCTCGATCCGGACGCGGCGATCGTCGTCAACATCGGTTCAGTGTGCGAACGCAAGGGCCAGCACATTTACATTCGTGGCATCGATCTGCTGGAAAAGGAATCGGCCGGTTTGCCGCCCGGGAAGAAAATCCAGTGGGTGATCGTCGGCGCGCGCGAAGGACTCTACATGGAAACTTTGCTGCAGGACATCGCCCTGATGGGCCTGCAGCACGTGAAAATTTTTCCGGAGACCGGGGACATCTTCGATTTCTATCACCTCACCGACGTGCTCGTCTGCACCAGCTTCGAGGAATCCTTCCCACGCGTCCTGCTCGAGGCGATGGTGTTCGGTCCGCGGATTGTGAGCACCGACGTAAACGGGATACCTGAGATGCTGACGAACAATGACGAGGCACACCTCGTGCCGGCGGGGGATCCATTCAAGCTTGCCGCTGCAATGAAAGCGGCTCTGAGCGCGCATTTCGCCGGCGACCGCCGCATGCAGTCGATGGCGCACGCCCGCGCCACCCGCGATTTTCACCACGAGCGCACGCTCCCGGAGCATCTCCGGTTGATGCGTGAAACCTGGCTGGGTTGAGCGCCCCCGCGCGGATGCACGAGACGCCGATCAGTTTCAGCCACGTCGAATTCCCGGAGGCCGGCGCGACGCTGCCCGAGGGCCGGCACCGGATCCGCGGCTGGGCCTGGCCAAAACCCGGAGGCATCATTGTCGATGTGCGGGCACGGCTGGGTGGAGCGATCTTTGCGGGAGTGCATGGCTATCCACGGACCGACCTCGCGGAGCATTTCCGCACCGGTCGAACCTGCGCACTCGCGGAATTCCACATCGTCGTCGATCTGCGTCCCGGTGCAATCGACATCGCGGTCGATGCGCTCGGCATCGATGGCATTTGGCGGGAAATGGAGGTGATCCCCGTGCAAGTCGCGTCTGCCGCACCGCGCGCAGAAGTCGCCACTCCGTCCGGCGTCCTGCGCTGGCACGAGTATGGACGTGTTCTTCGCCTGTTGCTCCGCCGGCAGGCAACAAAACCCGACGTTCCGCTCGAGGAACTCGTGCGCGAGCTGTTGGCAGACCTGCCATATCCAGCGGAGCTGTTCCAACCGCCTCCGCCATTTCGCGGACACCTCGACGAACCGGCGGCGATCGCGCGCTGTCGATTCGGCCGCCTGCCCGTCTTCGGCTATTTGTTGCACGAGCACGGCACGATCCGGCGCGTGTTGGCCACCGTGGACCTCCAAACATGGCAGACGATTGCGCACACCGGGGATTCGCCGGCACCGGCCGGATATTTTTCGGCGCTGCCGCAGGCCGCACGCTGTGGTCTCGCCGGCTTCGTCGATGTCCCCTCGCAGCTGCCAAACCCCATCACCCTGCGGTTGTATGCCGAGCTCAACGACGGCAGTCTGCACCTCGTCGCGGCACAGCGGGTGCGGAGGATTGATGACGAGGAGGAAAAAGCAGCGTTTGCAGACTCCACCCGTCATCTCTTTCATGTCGCGCACTGGCGGTTGCTCGCCGCCATGAAGCTGGCGGGAATCGAGGTGAGCGAGGACCCCGAATTCACATGCGAAGTCAGCCGGATCGAAACCGAATACAACCGGGCCATCCGGGCGCCCGCCGCGCCAGTGCCCGCAGCACAGTCGCCATTGACCATTGTCGACGCGCCGCTGCCCCGAGGGATGCTGCTGGTAACCCACAATCTTGATTGGGAAGGCGCGCCACTTTTTCTCCTCGATTACGCGCTCCATCTCGTGTCGCGCGGGGTTCAGCTCGTTGTCCTCAGTCCCGCCGATGGACCGCTGCGCGCACGCTTCGAGGCCGGTGGAATCCCCGTGCAACTGACCGACGTGGCGCCCGTTCTCGCCGCGCCGACGCGCGAGCGGGCGGAGACCGAAGTCGCGCGGCTCGCGCGAGCAGTGGATTTCAACCGCTTCGATCTGGTGGTCTGCAACACATTCACGACGTTCTGGGCGGTCCACGCCGCGAAGTTGGCCGCACGCCCGTCTATGTGCACGAGAGCACAACCCCGGCGGCGTTCTACAGCGACCGCGTCGCTCCGGGCGTGATCGAGTTAGCCGAGGACGCCCTGCAGCGAGCGGACTGCGTGTCCTTCACGACGGCGGCGACGCAGCGCTACCATGCGGGCGCAGTGCCCGCCGGCCGGCAGCGGATCACTCCGGGCTGGATCGATGTTGCGCGAATTGACACCTGGCTCGCCGCTCATGTCCGCGAGGAGTTGCGCCGGCGGTTTGCGCTGCAACCCGGCGAATTGCTGGTGACGAACATCGGCACGGTGAGCGACCGCAAGGGCCAGCACATCTTTGCGCGTGCCGTCGATCTGCTTTGGCGGCGCCACCCCGCAATCGCTACTCGCACGCGTTTTGTGATGCTCGGCGGGGGAACGACGGTCTTCGACGACCTGCTCGGCGACCTGCTGGAACAGTTGGGCCGCGCGAACCTCGTCGTGCATCCGGCTTCGGCCGACTATCTGCCCTACTACGCCGCGGCCGATTTATTCGTCTGCTCGTCCTATGAGGAATCGTCGCCGCGGGTGATCCTGGAAGCGATGGCGTGCCGCACTCCGATGATCAGTTCGGCGGTGCACGGCGTTCCCGAGCTCGCGCGGCCGGACCGTGAGGCCATTCTGGTTCCGCCCGGCGATACTCATGTGCTGTGCGAGGCATTGGCGTCAACGCTGGCCGCACCCGAGGACGCCAAGCGCAGAGCGATCGCTGCTCGCCAGCGCGTCGACCGGGATTTTGCGGCCTCAATGGCTCTTCCCCCGCATGCCGCTCTGGCTGCGTTTGACCTTCTGGACCTCGGCGGCCTGATCGGCGATCGACAGGTTGCGGTGGATCACGCCGATCCCGCCCTGGCGGGCCATCGCGATCGCCATGCGGCCCTCGGTGACCTTGTCCATCGCGGCCGAGACCAGCGGCACGGCGAGGTGGATGTCGGCGGCGAACCGCGCCGAGGTGTCGGCCTCGTCGGGCAGGGTCTGCGACCAACCGGGCACGATCACGACGTCGTCGAACGTGAGTGCGTCGCCGCTACCGAAGAGGGTCTCGGGGTCGGGTGGGAAGGTCACGGTGCGTCCTCCTGGAGCGTGGGCGTGCAGAGCTGGTGGAGCGTGTCGACGAGCAGCCGGTGCTCGGTGGCGTGGACCCGCTCGGTGAGGCGGTCGAGGGTGTCGCCGGGCAGGATCGGGACCTCGGCCGTGGCGAGCACCGGGCCGTCGTCGACGCCCTCGTCGGGCACGACGTGGACCATCACCCCGGTGCGATCGCATCGTCCGGCGAGGTGATCCTCCCAGGCCCGCTCGATCGCACGGGTGCCCGGATACTCCCCGGGCAGCGCCGGGTGCAGGTTGACGACCGTCGCGTCGACGCCCCCGAGGAACGACATCGTGAGGATGCGCATCCATCCGGCCAGCACCACCAGGTCGGGGCGGTGGGCGCGGACCTCGGCGGCCAGACGTACGTCGTAGTCGGCGCGGCCCTCGTCGGGCTGCCGGCCGAGGTGGATCGCGGGCACCCCGACGACGCGGGCGCGATCGAGGGCGTACGCGTCTGCCCGGTCGCTGACGACGGCGACGACCTCGGCGGCAAGACGACCGTCGGTGCAGGCGTCGAGGACGGCCTGGAGGTTGGAGCCCGTGCCGGACGCGAGCACCACGAGTCGCCGACGGCCGACCGTCATCGCCGGAGGTGCACCCTCGGCGCGTCGTCGGGCGAACCGGCGGTGGTGAGCTCGCCGATGTGCCACAGCTCGTCGTCGACGGCAGCACGCACGGCGTCGACCTCGGACGGGTCGACGACCAGGACCATGCCGACGCCCATGTTCAGCGTGCGGTAGCGCTCCTCGATCGGCATGGTCGGGGTCAGCTCCTCGACGAGGCAGAACAGCGGCGGCAGCGGCCACGAGCCGAGCTGCACCTGGGCGTCGACGCCGGGTGGCAGCACCCGCGGCAGGTTCTCGGGCAGCCCACCGCCGGTGATGTGGGCGAGTGCCTTGACGTGACCGGTGGCGAGCACCTCGCGCAGCACCGGGAGGTAGGAGCGGTGGGGTTCCAGGAGGGCCTCGCCGATCGGTCGGTCGAGCCCGGCGGGGGTGACGTCCATCGGGAGCCACTCGAACAGGCGTCGCAGCAGGGAGTAGCCGTTGGTGTGCGGTCCGCTCGAGCCGAGCGCGAGGAGCACGTCGCCCGGGCCGACATCCGAGCGGGGGAGCAGGAGCGCCCGGTCGGCGACCCCCACGAGCGTCCCTGCCACGTCGAACGCGCCCGGCATGTACACCCCGGGCATCTCGGCGGTCTCGCCACCGAGCAGCGCGCAGCCTGCTGCCTCGCAGGCCTCGGCCATCCCGGTGACGACCTCGGCGACCATCGCGGCGTCGAGGCGCGAGGCGGCGATGTAGTCGAGGAAGAACAGCGGTCGGGCACCCTGGACCAACACGTCGTCGATGCAGTGGTTGACGATGTCGTGGCCCACGCCACGCACGCGGCCGAGGCGAGCCGCGAGCTCGACCTTGGTGCCCACGCCGTCGGCGGAGGCGACCAGCACCGGGTCGTCGAGGTCGCGCAGCGAGGCCAGCGAGATGACCCCACCGAAGCTGCCGACGCCGCGCACCACGTCGGCACCGTGGGTGCGCTCGACCGCGGCGCGCATCGCGTCGACGGCTCGTGTGCCCTCGTCGATGTCGACGCCCGCCGCCGCGTAGCTCGTGGTGGTCGCACCGGGGGCCCGCCAGGCGATGTCGCGGCGCACCTGCTTGCCGTCGAGGCCGACCAGGTCGACCGAGCGGTAGGCGGCCGTGCGGGCCGCGGCGAGGTCGGGTCCGAGGCCGGTGACCGCGAGGACGCGCCCGCCGGTGACCGTGCCGTGGCCGGGGGACACCGGGGCCAGTCCGGCGGCGAACACGATGGCGTCGGTGGTGCTGGCGGGCACCGACACGCTGCCACCGGTGACCGGCGCGGTCGGATAGCCGGGCGCGGCCACCACCACGGAGACCGCAGCGCCGTCGTCGAGGTCGAGACGCTCGTCGGCCAGGCGGCCGGCGGTGCAGGCCAGCAGGTGCTCGGCCAGGTCGGAGCGCAGCAACGGCAGGACCGCCTGGGCCTCGGGGTCGCCGAAGCGGCAGTTGTACTCCACCAGCCGGGGCCCGTGGGCGGTCAGCATCAGCCCGGCGTACAGGACCCCGACGTACGGGGTGCCCGCGGCGGCGAAGTGGTCGAGGACCGGCTGGACGAAGGTGGCGACGAGCCCCGCGGGGTCGAGGCCGACCGGGGCGGGGGCGTAGGCGCCCATGCCGCCGGTGTTGGGCCCGGTGTCGCCCTCGCCGATCCGCTTGTGGTCCTGGGCGAGGGGGAGCGCCCTGGCGGTCGCCCCGTCGCAGAGGGCGAGGAGGGAGCACTCGGGCCCGCGCATCCGCTCCTCGAGCACGAACCGACCGCGCCGGGCGAGCTCGTCGATGGCGGCCTCGGTCGCGTCGGCCCCGTCGGGCACGATGACGCCCTTGCCACCCGCGAGACCGTCGAGCTTGACGACCACGGGCGCGCCGAGCTCGTGCCACCACGCCCGGGCCGCATCGGCGTCGTCGAACACGGCGAAGCGGGGACCGGGGATGCCGAGGGAGCTGGCCAGCTCGCGGGCCCAGCCCTTGGAGGACTCGAGGCGTGCGAGCGCGGCCGTCGGGCCGAAGCACGGGACACCCCGCCGGGCGCACTCGTCGGCGACCCCGTCGACCAGTGCCGCCTCGGGGCCGACCACCACCAGGTCGACGCCGTCGGTGGTCAGCGTCCTCGGGTCGTCGACCGTGGTGACGGTGTGACCGTGGCGGTGGCAGGCCCACTCGATCGCCGATTCGCGGCCGCCACGGCCGACCACGAGCACGTGCATCAGGCGAGCACCCCCTCGAAGGAGAGCTTCGCCTGGGCGGCGTCGACCGGGATCGGGTAGCGGCCGGTGAAGCAGGCGTTGCAGTAGCCCTCGGCGGGGACGTCGCCGCCGGCCACGGCGCGCAGCATGCCCTCGAGCGACAGGAACGCGAGCGAGTCGGCGCCGATGTGCTCTCGCATCTCGTCCACGCTCAGCCGGGCCGCGATCAGGTCGCCGTCGTGGCCCATGTCGACGCCGAAGTGGCAGGCGTGGGTGATCGGCGGGCAGGTGATGCGGACGTGCACCTCGACGGCCCCGGCGTCGCGGATCAGCTTGACGAGGGGCCCGGCCGTGGTGCCGCGCACGAGCGAGTCGTCGATCACCACGACGCGCTTGCCCGCGAGGTTCTCGGTGAGGGCGTTGAACTTGAGCGCGACGCCGCGATCGCGGATGTCCTGGGTCGGTTCGATGAAGGTGCGCCCGATGTAGCGGTTCTTGATGAGCCCGTCGTTGAAGGGCAGCCCGCTCTCGGCGGCGAATCCGATGGCGGCGGGGATCGAGGAGTCGGGGACCGGGATCACCACGTCGGCGTCGATCGCCGACTCCCGGGCCAGCTCGAGCCCGAGGCGCTGGCGCACGTGGTGGACGTTGCGGCCGGCCCACACCGAGTCGGGGCGGGAGAAGTAGACGAACTCGAAGGTGCAGCGGGCCGGCGACGCCGCGGGGGCGAGGGCCTGGTGGCGGCGCAGCTCGGCCCCTTGGAGGGTCACGATCTCGCCGGGGCGCACCTCGTCGATGTCGACGCAGCCGAGGGTGGCGAGCGCGCAGGTCTCGCTCGCGACCGCGTGGCCGCCGTGGGGCAGCCGACCCACCGAGAGCGGCCGGAACCCCCACGGGTCGCGGACCGCGATCACCTGGTCGGCGGTGAGCAGCACCAACGAGAAGGCACCCTTCCAGGCCGGCAGGGTGCGCTCGACCCGCTCCTCCCAGGTGCGCCCGCCCGCCGCGGCGAGCATCAGCGTGAGGACCTCGGTGTCGCTGGTGGCGGTGAGGCCGAAGCCCCGTGACAGCAGCTCGTCGCGCAGTGAGTTGGCGTTCACCAGGTTGCCGTTGTGGGCCACCGCGAGCGGCCCGTGCATCGTCTCGACGAGGAAGGGCTGGATGTTGCGCGTCGCGCTCGACCCGGTGGTCGAGTACCGGGTGTGGCCGATGGCGTGGTAGCCGCGCAGGGGGGCGAGCGTCTCGGGGGTGAAGACGTTGCTGACCAGGCCGGCGTCCTTGTGGAGCCGGGTCCGCTGGCCATCGCTCACGGCCATGCCGGCGGCCTCCTGGCCGCGGTGCTGCAGTGCGAACAGACCGAAGAACGCGAGCTCGGCGACGCCCTCGCCGTGCGGGGTCGAGAGCCCCAGCACCCCGCACTCCTCGCGGGGCCCGCTCGCGAGGCGATCGGCGGCGACGGGGATCGATCGCCGCCGGCTCGGGCCGCCGGGACGGCTCGGGTCGGTTCGGTCGGGTTCGGGGCGGTTCGACTCGGGACGGTTCACAGCACTCCCACTCGTCGCAGATTCTGGATCAGACGCGGACCCACCGGTGCTGCGCCGGGTTCGAAGCGCAGCCCGGTGAGCAGTTCGTAGGTTCGCACGTAGCGCTCGGAGGTGGCCCGCCACACCTCGGCGGGGAGCTCGGGAACCGGCCCCTCCCCGCGATAGCCGAGGTCCGCGAAGGCCCGCCGCACGACCTCCTTGTCGAGGCTCTCGGGCTCGTCGCCCGCCGACCGGCGCTCGTCGAGCGTCGCCGCGACCCACCAGCGCGAGGAGTCGGGGGTGTGGACCTCGTCGACCAGCAGCACCCGACCGTCGGGTCCGATCCCGAACTCGTACTTGGTGTCGGCCAGGACGAGCCCGGCGCGCTCGCCGACCTCGACGCCGCGGGCGAACACGGCGAGCGCCGCGTCGATCACCTCGGCCCAGGTCTCGGCGTTGACGAGGCCTCGCTCGACGACGTCGGCGACGCTGATCGGCTCGTCGTGCCCGCCGTGGGTGGCCTTGGTGGTCGGGGTCACGATGGGGTGGGGCAGCTGGTCGTTCTTGCGCAGGCCCTCGGGCAGTTGGTGGCCGTCGATGAGGCGCTGGCCGGCCTCGTAGCGGCGCCACAGCGAGGTGTCGGTGACGCCGGTGATGTGCCCGCGCACGACCACCTCGACGGGGAGCGGCAGGGCGTCGATCGCCAGGGTCGCGTTGGGGTCGGGCACGTCGAGCACGTGGTGGTCGACGAGGTCGGCGAGCTGTTCGAAC
>CAYRXQ010000108.1:0-10098 GCA_964428115.1 uncultured Ilumatobacteraceae bacterium | reverse complement strand
GTCGGCGACACCCGCGACGAGGTCATGACCGCCCTCGGCGACGGTTCACGCTTCGGCGCCCACTTCACGTTCCTGCCCCAGGACGAGCCGCTCGGCCTGGCCCACTGCGTGCTGATCGCCCGAGAGTTCCTGGGCGAGGACGAGTTCGTCATGTACCTCGGCGACAACCTGCTCGAGCAGGACCTGGGCGCGTTCGTGGCGGCATTCCGCGAGGCCCGCTCCGGTGACGCGCCGCCGGCGGCACAGATCCTCCTCAAGCAGGTGCCCGATCCGCACCGCTTCGGCATCGCCACCCTCGACGAGGCGGGCAACGTGGTCCACCTGGTGGAGAAGCCGACCGACCCGCCCTCGGACCTCGCGCTCGTGGGGGTGTACCTGTTCGACCCCACGATCCACACCGCGGTCGCCGCGATCGAGCCGTCGGCGCGCGGCGAGCTCGAGATCACCGACGCCATCCAGTGGCTCATCGATCACGGCCACCGGGTGCGCTGCGAGCTGCTGAGCGGCTGGTGGATCGACACCGGCAAGCTCACCCCGCTGCTCGAGGCCAACCGGTTGCTGCTCGAGAAGATCGAACCGCGACTCGAGGGCACGATCGACGGGCGCTCGGTGATCGACGGGCGCGTCGTGGTCGACGCCGGTGCCGAGATCGTCAACTCCACGATCCGCGGCCCGGTGGTGATCGGCCCACGGACCCGTGTCGTCGACAGCTTCATCGGGCCGTTCAGCGCGGTCGGGGCCGACTGCGAGGTCGTCAACAGCGAGATCGAGCACTCGGTGGTCATGGACCGCAGCCAGGTGCTCGACATCCCACGCCTCGAGGACAGCCTGATCGGCTGCGATGCCGTGGTCACCCGCACCCGGACCCGGCCGCGAGCCCTGCGCCTCATGGTCGGCGACCACTGCCAGATCGACGTCGAGTGAGAGCAGCCGATGCCCGACATCCGTGAGTCCGACACCATCGCCGGCGTGTACGTGGTCACCCCCACCCTGCACGGCGACCAGCGCGGCCTGTTCATCGAGACCTACCGCCGCGAGTGGATCCCGGGTGCCCGCGAGATGATCCAGGCGAACCGGTCGAACAAGCAGGCCGGGGCCCTCGTGGGGCTCCACTACCACCTGCACCAAGCCGACTACTGGTACTGCCCGGTCGGCACGATCCGGGTGGTCCTCCACGACCTGCGCGAGGGCGGACCGACCGACGGGGCCACCGAGTGCTTCGACATCTCGGGCGAGAACCACCTCGGCGTCTTCATCCCGCCCGGCGTGGCGCACGGGTTCGCCGCGCTCACCGACGTGGTCATGACCTACCTGGTCGACGGCTACTACAACCCGGCCGACGAGCTCGGCGTGGCCTGGGACGACGTCGAGGTGGCCGCCGACTGGGGCGTCACCGAACCGATCCTGTCCGAGCGCGACCGCACCAACCCGCGGCGCGCCGAGCTGCCGGTCGGCCGGCGTCCGTCCTGGCCGATGCGGACCTGATCGATGGTCGTGCGACAGCTCGTCACCGGGGGCGCCGGCTTCATCGGCTCCAACTACGTCCGCCACGTCCTGGCCCACACCGACCACCACGTGACGGTGCTCGACGCGCTGACCTATGCGGGGAACCTGGCCTCGCTCGCGGGGCTCCCCGAGGACCGACTGACCTTCGTGCGCGGCGACATCTGCGACGCCGCACTCGTCGGCGAGCTCGTGGGTCGACACGACGTGGTGGTGCACTTCGCCGCGGAGTCGCACAACGACAACTCGCTGCGCGATCCCTCGCCGTTCCTGCACAGCAACCTGATCGGCACGTACACCCTCCTCGAGGCGGTGCGTGCCCACGACGTGCGGTTCCACCACATCTCGACCGACGAGGTCTACGGCGACCTCGAGCTCGACGATCCGGCACGGTTCACCGAGACCACGCCGTACAACCCGTCGAGCCCGTACTCGGCCACCAAGGCCGGGTCGGACCTGCTCGTGCGGGCGTGGGTCCGATCCTTCGGCGTGCGCGCCACGATCAGCAACTGCTCGAACAACTACGGGCCGTACCAGCACATCGAGAAGTTCATCCCGCGCCAGATCACCAACGTGCTCGACGGCGGTCGCCCCAAGCTGTACGGGGCCGGCACGAACGTGCGCGACTGGATCCACGCGGACGACCACAGCGCGGCGGTGCTCGCGATCGTCGACCGCGGCCGGCTCGGGGAGACCTACCTCATCGGGGCCGACGGCGAACGCAACAACCGTGAGGTCGTCGAGATGATCCTGACCCAGCTCGGCCAGCCGTCCGATGCCTACGACCTGGTCAACGATCGCCCGGGTCACGACCTGCGCTACGCGATCGACTGGTCGAAGCTGCGCGACGAGCTCGGCTGGCGGCCGCGCTACGCCGACTTCGGTGACGGCCTGGCGGCGACGATCGATTGGTACCGCCAGCACGAGGACTGGTGGCGCCCGCAGAAGGCCGCGACCGAGGCGCGCTACGCCGAGTCGGGGCAGTGATGCGCGTCCTCGTGACGGGCGCGCAGGGCCAACTCGGTCACGAGGTCGTCGCGACGTGCCAGGCGGCTGGCGACGAGGTGCTCGGCGTCGACCGTGCGGTCGTCGACGTGACCTCGCGCGACGCCGTGCTCGGTGCCGTCACCTCGTGGCGCCCCGACGCCGTCGTGCACTGCGCGGCGTGGACCGCCGTCGACGCCTGCGAGGGCGACCCGGCGCGGGCCTACGCCGCAAACGCGCTCGCCGTGCGCTGGGTCCGCGAGGCCTGCGACCGCACCGGCGCCCATCTGGTGCACGTGAGCACCGACTACGTGTTCGACGGCACCCTCGATCGCCCGTACCACGAGTGGGACGTGCCGGCGCCGCGTTCGGTGTACGGGGCCTCGAAGCTGGCCGGTGAGCGCGAGGCGGGCCCCGACGCCACCGTGGTGCGCACCTCGTGGGTGTGCGGTGCCCGCGGCAGCAACATGGTCCGCACGGTGGTCCGCCTGGCGGCCGAGCGCGACTCGCTGGCCTTCGTCGACGACCAGCGCGGCTGCCCCACCTTCACCGTCGATCTGGCCACAGCCCTGCGACGCCTCGCCGTCGATCGGCGCCCCGGGGTGCACCACGTCACCAACCAGGGAGCGGTGAGCTGGTACGAGTTCGTCCGCGAGATCGTCGCCGCGACCGGACGCGACCCGTCGATGGTGACACCGATCTCGACCGCCCAGCTGCAGCCACCGCGACCTGCGCCCCGCCCGGCCAACAGCGTGCTCGACAACGCCGTGCTGCGGATGTCGGGGCTGCCGATGCTGCGCGACTTCCGTGAGCCGCTCGCCGAGACCGTCGCCGCGCTCGGGCGCTGAGCGGGTCAGCTCGGCGGGCGCTCGGCCTCGGCGCGGTTCGCGAGGTACCAGTCGATCGTGCGGCGCAGACCGTCCTCGAAGGGCATCTCGGCGTGCCAGCCGAGCGCCTGCTCGGCGCGGGTCGCGTCGACGCGGCGTCGGGGCTGACCGTCGGGCTTGGTCGGATCCCACCGCAGCTCGCCCTCGAAGCCCACCAGGCGCGCCACGGTCTCGACGGTCTCACGGATGGTGACCTCGTGGTTGGTGCCCAGGTTGAGCGGGTCGACGCCCTCGTGGAGCTCGGCCGCCAGCACGATCGCACGGGCCGCGTCGTCGACGTAGAGGTACTCGCGACTCGCCGTGCCCGTGCCCCACACCGGCACGTGATCTGCCTGGCGCTCGCTGGCCTCGACGCACTTCTTGATCAGCGCCGGGATCACGTGCGACACGCTCGGGTGGAACTTGTCGCCGGGCCCGTAGAGGTTCGTCGGGATGAGATACGAGAAGCGCTGGCCGTACTGCTCGTGGTTGACCGCGGCGTGCACCAGGTGCGCCTTCTTGGCGATGCCGTAGGGGGCGTTGGTCTCCTCGGGGTAGCCGTCCCACAGCGAGGTCTCGGCGAAGGGCACCGGGGTGAACTTCGGATACGAGCAGACGGTGCCGAGCAGCACGGTCTTCTCCACCGTGGCGCAGGCCCGGGCGGCCTCGATGACGTAGGTGCCCATGAGCAGGTTCGACAGGTAGAGCGGGGCCGGCTCGGCCTGGTTGTAGCCGATCCCCCCGACGCGGGCCGCGAGGTGGACGATGTGGGTCGGTGCGACCTCGGCCACGAGGCGATCGGCCACCCCGGGCTCGGTCAGGTCGTGGTCGGCGCTGCGCGGCACCACGACGTCCGCGCCGGCCGCCTCGAGCAGGGCGACCACCCGTCGGCCGAGGAACCCCGACCCTCCGGTGACGAGGACGCGGCGACCTGACCAGAAGTCCGACATGCGGGCGATGCTAGGGCCGCCCGGGCATCATGGGGCGGTGCCCGGACCGCTGCGCGTCGCCTACACGCTCGAACAGCTGTGGCACGACGTCCCCGGCGGCACCGCGATCGCCGCGCTGCGCGTCGCCGAGCAGCTCGTGGCCGATCCCCGGATCGAGCTCGTCGCGGTGGCGGGTCGGCACCGCCGACCGCCGGCGGCAGCCTTCGCACCGCCGACGCGCGTCCGAGCCCTGCCGATCGCCCGCCCGTGGCTCTACGAGACCTGGATCCGGGCCGGTTGGCCGCTGGTCGAGGCGGCGACGGGCCCGGTCGACGTCTGCCATTCGACCACCGTCATCCCCGCCGCCAGTCGGGCCCCGTCGGTGGTCACGCTCCACGACCTCGCCTTCGTCCGCACCCCGGAGCGGTTCAGCCGCCACGGGGCGCGGGTGATGACCGCCGCGCTCGACCGGATCAGGCGGACCGCGGCCCTGGTGCTGTGCTCGAGCGAGGCCACGCTCGCCGATGCCGTCGCCGCCGGCCTCGATCGTGACCGGCTGCGGCTCGTCCCGCTGGGGGTGGACCCGACCCCGGCGCCCACCGGCGCGGCCGCGGCGGTACGGGCCCGGTACAGGCTGCCCGATCGCTTCGTGCTGTTCGTGGGCACGCTCGAGCCGCGCAAGAACCTGGTCCGGCTGGTCGAGGCCGTCGGCCGCCTCGACGAGTCGATCCCGCTCGTGGTGGCCGGTGCCGACGGGTGGGGGGAGACCGCCCGGGAGGCGGCCGCCGGTGCAGCGCGCGGGCAGGTCGACGTCCGATTCCTCGGCTTCGTCGACGACCTCGCCGGGTTGTACACGGCTGCCAGCGCCTTCGCCTATCCCAGCGAGTGGGAGGGGTTCGGTCTGCCGGTGCTCGAGGCGATGGCCCAGGGCGCTCCGGTGGTCACCTCACGAGCGACGTCCTGCGAGGAGGTCGCGGGTGGCGCGGCCGTGCTCGTCGACCCGCTCGACGTCGATTCGATCGCCGCAGGGCTCGCCGAGGCCCTCGGGTCCACGGCGCAGCTGGCGGACGCAGGGCGGGCCCGGGCGGCGGCGGCCAGCTGGGAGCGCACGGCGGAGCTGACGGTGGCGGCGTACCACGAGGCGATCGGATGAGCGCTGGGTTGCGTGTCGCGGTCAACCTGCTGTGGTGCCTGCCGGGTCGGGTGGGCGGCTCCGAGGAGTACCTGGCGCGCCAGCTGCTCGGGCTCCACGAGGTGGAGCCGGCGGCCTTCGACCTGACCCTCTACGCCGGGGCCGACCTCGCGGCGGCGCACCCGGAGCTGGCCGCCGTCGGGGCCACGGCGGCGCCCCCGATCCGGGTCGACCGTCGACCGGTGCGGCTGGCCGTGGAGCACACCTGGCTCGCCCGGCGCACCCGACGGGCCGAGGTGGTCCACCACGGCGGCGGCACCGTGCCGGCCCTCGGTGGCGGGCCGGTGGTGCTCACGATCCACGACCTGCAGTACCTCGAGCACCCCGAGTACCAGTCGGCGGTCAAACTGGCCTACCTGCGACAGGTGGTCCCCCGTTCGGTGCGGCGCGCCGCGGTCGTCGCCACCCCGAGCGAGTTCGTGCGCGGCACGGTGCTCGACGCGTTCGGCCTCGATGCGGATCGGGTCGTCGTGGTGCCCCACGGTGTGCCGGCGCCGTCGGGCGTCGTCACGCCTGCAGGAGAGGTGCGCCGGCGCTACGGGCTGGGCGAGGGACCCTTCGTCGTGTACCCGGCCATCACCCATCCGCACAAGGGCCACGATCTGCTGGTGGCGGTGCTGCGCGACCACTGGACCGACCCCGACCTGCGCCTGGTGCTCCTGGGCGGACGGGGGCTGGCCGACGAGGCGGTCGAGGCGGCCATCGACACCGCCGGCCTGCGCGATCGGGTCGTGCGGCCGGGCCGGGTCCCCGACACCGACCGCGACGCGCTCGTCGCGGCGGCCGACGCGCTCGTCTTCCCGAGCCGGTACGAAGGGTTCGGCGCTCCCCTGGTCGAGGCGATGGCCCTCGGGACCCCGGTGATCGCCGGATCCCACCCGGCGGTGCGCGAGGTGGTGGGCGAGGCCGGGGTACTGCGCGCTGACGATCCCGAGGCCTGGGCCGACGCGCTCGACGAGGCCCGCCGCGACCGGGCGCGACTGGTCGCTGCCGGCCATCGGCGTGCCGCGACCTTCGACCTGGCCGCCTCGGGCGCAGCGCTGGCCCGGGCCTACCGACGGGCGGTGGACTGATGCGCCTGCTGGTGCTGTGCCCGCACTTCGACCCCGACACGGCACCGACGGGCACGGTGATGTCGCGGATCGTGGCCGAGCTCGTCGAGCGGGGCCACGAGGTCCACGTGGTCACCGCGCTGCCCTGGTACCGGGAACACGCGATCGAACCCGGGTGGGAGGGTCGGTGGATCCGGACCGAGCGGGTGGCCTGGGGGTCGATCACCCGTGTGCACCCCTTCCCGGGCGACGACAAGCGCGACCTGCTGCGCCGGGCGGCCGGCTTCCTCGGGTTCTCGGCCCTCGCGGCCGTGGCCGGCCTGCGGGCCGGCGGCTGGTTCGGTCGGGTCGACGCGGTGGTGGCCATGTCGCCGCCGCTGACCCTCGGGCCGATCGGGCGCGTCGTGGCCTGGCTGCGGCGCGGCGGGTTCGTGTTCAACATCCAGGACGTGTTCCCCGATGCCGCGGTGCGGACCGGAGCGATCACCGACCGACGGATCATCGCCGTGGCGGCCTGGCTCGAGCGGCTCAGCTACCACGCGGCGGATGCCGTCACGGTGCTCAGCGATGACCTCGCCGACAACGTCCGGGCCAAGGTCCGCCCGTCGCACCGCGGCGCGGTCCACGTGATCCCCAACTTCGTCGACACCGATCGCATCCGGCCGGGGGAGCGGGCGACCGGGTACCGCCGGGAGCTCGGCATCGGCGAGGAGCCGGTGGTGCTGTACGCCGGCAACGTCGGGTTCTCGCAGTCGCTCCCGATGGTGGTCGAGGCGGCGCGGCTGCTGCCCGACGCGACGTTCGTCATCAACGGCGACGGTGCCGCACGGGCCGAGCTGGAGCAGTCGGTGGCGGGTCTCGCGAACCTGCGCGTCGTCGGCTACCAGCCGGCCGACCGGCTCGCGGAGGTGCTCGCCTCCGGTGACGTCCACCTGGTGCCGCTGCGCGCCGGCCTGGGCCCGGTGAGCGTGCCGTCCAAGACCTACTCGATCCTGGCCGCCGGCCGGCCGGTGCTGGCCGCCATCGACCCGGGCACCGAGATCCCGCGCATCCTCGCGGCATCCGGCGGCGGGGTCGCGGTGGCCCCCGACGACCTCGAGGCGTTCGTCGCGGCGCTGCGGACGCTGCTCGCGGACCCCGACCGGCGCGCCGAGATGGGCCGTCGCGGTCGGATCTGGGTCGAGGCGAACGCCTCGCCGGGCGCGGTGGGTGACCGGTACGACGAGCTGCTGGGTGCGGTGGCGCGGGGGCGCCACGGCATCGGTCGGCAGCCCCGATAGCGTTTCGCCCGTGGCAAAGTCGTCGTCCTCCACCAAGAAGGCCGCCAGGCTCACCTCGCGCTCCAAGGGCACCAAGGTGCGCTTCCAGGGTGGGACCGTGTTCCCGATGATCCTCGCGATCACCGTCGTGCTCGGCCTCGGAACCATCGTCTACGCGCGGCAGAGCCAGCCCACCGCCGATGCCTCGCAGCCCGGGATCGACGATCACTGGCATGCCGCCTACGGCTTCTTCGTCTGCGGCGAGTGGTTCCGCCTCACCGGCGACAAGGAAGAGGTCAACGCACAGGGGCAGCTCGCCAACACCGACTACCTGACCACCGGAGTCCACAGCCACGACGACGGCGTCATCCACTGGCACGCCTTCACCTCCAAGGCCGTCGGCAACAACGCCGACCTCGGCGTCTTCCTCGACGTCTACGGCATCGAGGTGAACGGCGACCGCCTGCGCTTCCCCGACGGCCAGCCGGCCATCGGCGAGAGCGGCGGCACCGCCGAGCAGGAGTACGTCGAGGGCGAGACGCAGTGCGACGGCGAGGACGCCGAGGTGAGCGTCGTGGTCTGGGACAGCTTCTCGGACACCGACGACGGCACCACCTACATCACCGACTTCGAGGACATCCGCGTCCGCAACGACGGGATGGTCTTCGCGATCTCCTTCAACCCGCGCAACACCGACGTCTCGATGCCGCCGTGGGCCAAGGACCTGCCCGTGCTCGGCGCCATCGACCAGGGGATCGTCCCGCCGCTGTCGACCGACGGCAGCACCCCGGTCGCCACCACGCCCGAGACGACCACCGCCGACACCGCCGGGGAGTGATGCGGGCCGTCGTCCTGGTCGGGGGCTTCGGCACCCGGCTGCGGCCCCTCACCGACGACATCCCCAAGCCGATGCTGCCCATCGGGCACCGGCCGATGATCGCCCGGCTCGTGGATCGGCTGTCGGCTGCCGGTGTCACCGAGGTGACGCTCGCCCTCGGCTTCCGTCCGGAACCCTTCGTCGAGGCGTTCCCCGACGGCATGTGCGGTGACGTGCGCCTGGTCTACGCCGTCGAGCCCGAGCCCCTCGACACGGGTGGCGCCATCCGCTTCGCCGCCGACCACGCCGGGATCGATGACACGTTCCTCGTGCTCAACGGCGACGTCGTCAGCGACGCGGATCTCGTCGCGCTGGTGGCCGAGCACCGTCGGCTCGGGGCCGAGGCGACGCTGCACCTCACCCCGGTCGACGATCCCTCCGCGTTCGGCGTCGTCGAGGTCGACGACCAGGGCTGGGTGCAGCGCTTCGTCGAGAAGCCGGCACCGGGCGAGACCGAGTCGCGACTGATCAACGCCGGCACGTACGTGTTCGAGCCCTCGGTCCTGGCGCGCATCCCCACCGGCCAGCGGGTGTCCATCGAGCGGGCGACGTTCCCGGCGATGGTCGCCGACGGTGTGCTCGCGGCCGTGGCGACCGACGACTACTGGCTCGACACCGGCCTCCCCGAGTCGTACCGGCGGGCCAACCTCGACCTGCTGCAGCCCGGTCGCACGGTCGGCTGCGAGGCCGTGGCGCCAGGAGCCGTGGTCGCCGCCGACGTCGTCCTCGACGAGTCGATCGTCGGGTCCGACGTGGTGGTCGGCGCCGGGGCGCGGCTCATCGGCTCGGTGCTCCTCGACGGTGCCCGGGTGGGTGCCGGCGCGCTCGTGGAGCGCTCGATCGTCATGGGCGCCATCGGGGCGGGTGCTGTCGTGCGCGACGCCGTCATCGGCGCCGCAGGCGAGGTCGAGTCGGGTGCCGAGGTGACCGGCCGGCGCATCCCCGAGCCGGTCTGAGGTGACCGTGCACGCGGCGGTGGTCGGCGGTGCCGGGTTCATCGGCTCGCATCTGGTCGACCGATTGCTGCTCGACGGTGACGGCGTCGACGTGCTCGACGATCTCTCGACCGGGTCGCTCGGCAACCTCGCGGCGGCCCGCTCGACCGGTGCCGGGCTCAAGTTCCACCACGTCGACGCCGCGTCCCCCGAGGGGCTCTCGCTGCTCGGCATGCGTCGACCCGACGTCGTGTACCACCTGGCCGCCGTGCCCCGCCGCTGGGCCTCGGCACGCGAACTCTCGGCGGCCTTCGACCGCACCGTGGCGGTGCTCGACGCAGCCCGCCAGCACGGCATCTCCAAGGTCGTGGTGGCCGTGCCGGCCGCAGCGATCTACGGCCGGCCGGCGGCCCGTGACCTGCCGCTGAAGGAACGACCCCTCGAGCCACGCGGCGTGCGCGGGGTGATCGCGCGGGCGACCGTCGACCTGCTCGCCCACCA
>CAYRXQ010000107.1:0-10125 GCA_964428115.1 uncultured Ilumatobacteraceae bacterium | reverse complement strand
TGATGGGTGTGGCTGTGGCTGCGGGTGGTGTGTGGTGGTGGACGATCGAACGGAGCGGAGGCGCGAGGGAGCCCGACCTCGCAGGGTCAACCGAACTGCAGGGCGGGGTAGACGACGAGCGCCATGAAGACCAGGGCCATGCCGACGATCGGCGGGGTGAGCTTGCTGGTGCGCAGCCGGGCCTCGGTCTCCTGGTCGGTGGCCAGGGTCGACCGCAGCGACGCGCAGGCGGCGGCGAGCGTCCGGGCCACCGGAGCACCCTCCGCCGCCGACAGTGCGGTGGTCGCGGCGACCTGCTCGAGCTCAGCGAGGCCCAGGTCGCTGCCAGCCGCGGCGAGTGCGGTGACGAGGCTGTCGCCCGCCGTACCGGCCTCGCGCATCCGCCGCCGGAGCTCGCGGAAGAGCCGTCCGTCGCCGGCCCGCGCCGCCTGCTCGAGCGCGCCTTCGTGCCCGCTGTTGCCGGCCAGGAGCATGGTGACGACGTCGAGGTAGGCCGAGAGCTGGTGTCGCAGGTCGGAGCGCTCGGACGCCGCGCGCTCGACCACTGCGGTGTGCAGCACGAGCGGGGCGAGCGCGGCACCGAGCAGCGCGACCGCCACCGGCACCACGAGGCCGAGGGGCAGGAGCCCGACCGCCTGCAGCCCGCCGAGGGCTGCGACCGGGAGAACGGCTCCGAGCACGCTCGCGGTGACCAGGCGAGTGACGAAGGCCGGGGCGGTCGTCCCGACGAGCCGCAGGTCGGGATCGGGTGGGAGCACCCGCACGAACACCGGAGCGTGCGCCAGCCTCCCGCCGATCGCGTCCTCCCAGCGGCTCGTACCCCCGGCACCGAGTGGCACTCGCTGCAGATGGCCGACGACGCGGGCGAGTGAGGGTCGTGCGCCGACTCGCGCGCCCGCCAGGACGACGACCGCGGCCACGGCCAGCAGGGTCCACAGCACGACCGCACGGGCGCCGCTCACGATCCCGCCCCCATCGTGGAGGTCGCAGCGGGCGCCGTCGACCGCCCGAGGAAGCGGGCCGGTCGGGGGAACCGGGCGAGGTGCTGCACCCGGACCAGCAGGGCCGCGTAGACCGCGAGTCCGACGGCGAGGAAGACCTGCCCCGACGGGGTGTCGTAGGCGGCCAGGTAGTCGCTGCGTCCGAACACGAGCAGCGCGGCCAGGAGCAGCCCCATGATCGCCGAGAGGAGCCCGACCTCGCGTCGGGTCGGGGCGCGCTCGGCCTCGACCAGCCGCCGACGTTCGGCCTGGTGGCGGGCCTGCTCGGCGAGTGCGGTCAGCACGGCGACCGTCCTCGCACCGCGACGCACGGCGATCGACAGGCCGGCGGCCACCAGATCGCCCGTCGGATCGTCGAGCTCGTCGGCAAACCGTCGGAACACCAGCTCGGGATCCTGCTGGCCGAGCCCGGTCGCCAGCCGACGGACGGGACCCCGGATGATCGCCGGACAGGTGGCGACGGTGGAGCCGATGGCACCGATCGGCTGGTCACCGGCGACGAGGACGTCGCGCAGGTGCTCGATCCAGGTGGCCAACGCCTCGATGCGCGCGATCTCGGCGCGATCGCGGTGGTCGCGGCCCTGCCAGGTGGACACGGCCCACCAGGTACCGCCAGCAACGACTGTGGCAGGGAGGACCCAGCCCGAGACGAGCAGCACGACCGCCGCGGCGAGCACTGCGATCGCCGCACGTGACCGGATCTCGGAGCCGACCGCCCGGGCGTGTCGCGACGTCCCGCGCTCGGCGCCAGGGGTCGCCACGACGATCAGGGCGAGCACACCGATCGCCGTGCTCACGACCAGGAGCACGCCGTTCACCAGACACCGCCGGTGGTGAACAGGCCGGTGTCGTAGCCGGCCAAGCGCAGCCGCTGTTGGTGTGGCACCGACAGCGGGGAGCGCTGCTCGAGCCGGCCGCGTCCGTCGAGGGCCCAGATCTCGGTGCTCGCCACCCCACCGCGCTCGCCGATGCCGCCGACCTCGATGATCGAGGTGACGCGACGCCGTGGCGCCTCATCGGCCGCCGCGTTGCGGACGAGGTCGATGTGGACGATGAAGTCGACGGTCTGGGCGATCAGGCTCCACACCGCGAACTCCGGCAGGCTGGTGTTCGACTTGGCGACGTAGTACGCGAGGCGCGAGAGCACGATGTCGGAGGCGTGCGCGTGGATGGTGGCGAGCGACCCGCGCTTGCACATCGAGGCGACGTCGAGCATGTCGAGGGCCTCGTCCTCCACGAGCTCGCCGACCACCACGCGATCGGGGTTGAGCCGGCGGGTCAGCTCGACGAGTTGCCGCGTCGTGATCTCGCCCGCCCCCTCCGCGTTGGCCTGGCGGGTGAACAGCGCTGGCGCGTCGGGGTGCCGGGGATCCTCCTCGAGTCGCAGCTCGAGCAAGTTCTTCTCCACGGTGATGATCCGCTCCCGCGGCGATACCTCACCGAGCAGCTCGGTCAGCAGCGTCGTCTTGCCGGCACCGGGCGGGCCCGAGACGAGGATCGTGAACCCGCAGCGCACGAGCGCCTGCAGACGCGGCACCAGCTGATGGGGGAACAGCTCACGGTCGGCGAGCCCGCTCAGCCCGACGTGGCGGACCAGGAACCGGCGGATGGCGATGCGGGGATGGGTCGAGATCCCGTGCTCCCCGCTCCCACCGAGCACCATCACGATCCGCGAGCCGTCGTCGGCCTGCAGGGTGAGCATCGGCGAGGAGGTGTCGAGCCGACCTTCCCCCGTCCCCGTCATCCGACGGGCGAGCCGCTTCTGGTAGGCGGTCAGCTCTGCCGACGACGACCACAGGGCGCCGACGTCGATCTTGCGGCCGTCGGCCCAGGTGACCCAGGTGGAGGAGGCCGAGTTGACGTCGATCTCCTCGACCTCGGGATCCTGCATGTAGGGATCGAGCGGCCCGGCACCGGTCAGCTCGGCGATCACCCGGATGCGGACGCCGCGTTCGGCCGACGGGTCGAGGGGGACGAGCCCGCGCTGCAGGCGACGTTGGTTGGCCGAGGCGATCTCCTCACCGAGCCACGAGCCGACGAGCACCTGTTGGTTGCGGGGATCGTCCGCGAGCGGCACGACGCCGGCGTGGCGACCGTGGGAGCTGGTCGTGTCGCGCACGTGATCGTCGAGCTCGATCGCCTCGACGAGCCGGGCCGCGACGCGATCGACGAGGACTCGCACGAGGTCGTCGAGCTCGGGAGACCGGTGGTGATCGACGAGGGTCATGTCCGACACCCCTGCCGCTCGAGCCGGCCGGCGTGAACCGTTGCGGCGGCCTGCTGGGCCAACGTCCGGGAGGCCCGCGCGAGCGGGAGGCGATCGAACCGCTTGGCCGGGACGCCGGGACGCCCCGCCACGACCGCTGCGGCGAGGTCGTCGACGGGGAGTCGCTCGAACAGGGCCTCGGGCGGCGCGCCGAGGAACCCGGCGATCTCCTCACCGTCGAACGGATCCTCGCCCACCACGACGAGGCCGACCATCGACGGGTCGATCGCTGCACGGCGGACCGCTGCCCAGGTCTCCGCGAGCCGCTGCACGCGCACCGCCGAGGCCCGCGGTGACCCGGCGCGCTGACGGTGCACCACGAGGACCCGGTCGGCGAAGCGGACGGCACGTGGCGCGGCTCCCGACAGGTCGAGCTGCCCCAGGTCGGCGATCGCGACGACCTCGTCGAGTGCTGCGAGCGTGGCGACGAGCGGGTCGGACTCGGCGATCGCGCGGGCTGCCTCCCGCGACGACACCGGCGCCGGGAGCACCCGGACCCCGCTGTCGCTCGATCGCACCATCGGGGCCACCACCGGCCAGGCACCGTCGGGAGCACGCGTGACCGCCGCGGTGACCGACGGCTCCACGGGCAGGTCGAGCCAGGCTGCGACGTTGCCCCCACGTGGATCGAGCTCGAGCACGAACGGGCCGTCGGCGATCGGCCACGCCGCGGCGAGGAGGACGGCGGTCGTGGTGGTGACGTCGCCGACGACGGCGACGAGGCTCATGGCCCGACCGCCTCGGTCACGGCGTCCTCGGTCACGGCGTCCTCGGTCACGGCGTCCTCGGCCACGGCGTCCTCGGCCACAGCAGCCTCGGCCTCGCCCACGGCGACCTCGGCGACGTCCGCGACCTCGGCGAGAGCGGCCTCGCTCGGGGGCAACAGGACGACCCGGATGCCCTCACCGACGGCGAGGGCAGGCGCATCCAGGTTCGGGACCTCGACGCTCAGCGAGACGGTCCCGGCGACGCCGTCGGGCACCGTGGGTAACCCGACGACCCGACCGGTCACCACGATGGGCCCCACCGGTGCGACCTCGACCGAGGTCGATCGCACCGGCAGCACGATCTGGATCGACGACCGCTCCCGGAGGCCGACCGGCAGACTCCCCGCGGGCAGCTGCAGCGCGACGATCGAGGTTCCGGCCTCGACCAGCGGTGCCGGTTGCAGCGACTCGACGACCACGAGGGCGCCGGCCACCATGCGCACCTTGGCGTACTGCCCGAGGACCTGGTCGAGCTCCTCGCCTGCGGGCACGTCGGTCACGACCTGGAGCACGCTCGCCCGATCGTCGAGGGAGCTGTAGGCGGCGAGGTTCCCGGCGACCGCGATCGCACCGAGACCGACACCGACGGCGAGTCGGCGACGTCGGCGCGCCGAGGGCCGAAACCCTCGGGCCGGCTCCACGACATCGTCCGTGTCGGGTCCGCCATCTCGTGCTCGATCGGACGCCGCGCGCGACGACCATCGTTCCGCTCCCATGTGCTACCGCCTTGTCAGATCCGTGGTGATCTGTGAAGCGGCGGCCGTCCCCGCCGGAGTGTCCGGTGTGCCGATCGGATCGATGCGCCGCCGACGCACGTGACCTGACCGGACTGATCCAGCAAGGTAGCCACGACATCGACCCGCGACCACGGGACATCGCACGACCACCCTCGGATCCCCCCGTCGGGGGACGGCAGAGGGATCGAGATGTGCGCTCACCGTGCCCGTGTGTGCATCGAGGGTGCCTGGTGGGAAATTGCCGGGCGCCGGAGGATGAGTCGTGCCCTCGGTGGTGGACGACAGCCCCGACACGACACGACGGGGTGCCGATTCCTGCGCGAGGATGCCGCCCATGTCGCTGTACGACGTCGCCATCAACCGCCTCGACGGAACCCCCGCCGATCTCCACGAGCTCGCCGACCAGGCCGTGCTGGTGGTGAACGTCGCCTCCAAGTGCGGCCTCACCCCGCAGTACACGGGGCTCGAGCGCCTCCAGGAGACCTATGGCGCCCGCGGCTTCACCGTGGTCGGTGTGCCCTGCAACCAGTTCATGGGGCAGGAGCCCGGCTCGGCCGAGGAGATCCAGTCGTTCTGCTCCACCACCTACGGGGTGACCTTCCCGCTGCTCGAGAAGGTCGAGGTGAACGGCGAGGGCCGTCACCCGCTCTACTCGCAGCTCACCGAGGTGGCCGACGCGAGCGGGCACACCGGTGACATCCGCTGGAACTTCGAGAAGTTCCTGGTGGCCCCGGGCGGCGAGTCGATCACCCGGTTCGCCCCGCAGGTCGATCCCGAGGCACCCGAGATCATCGGGGCCATCGAAGCCGCCCTGCCCGGCTGAACCAGGCTCTCGGTGCCGGTTCGACCGGTCGAGGTCAGTCGTCGCCGGCTGCCATGGCCGCCACGAGCTCGGTGAGATCCGGCGGCTCGAGGAATGCGTGCGGCGGCGGCTGGCCGAACGCGTAGAGGAACTCGTGGCCCTGCCACTGCTTGGGCGTGTAGCTCGCGGGTGACGCGACCCGGTCGACGTCCGCGGTGTACTCCACGAAGGTGCCGCCCGGCTCGCGCAGGTACCAGAACCAGTTCGAGCCGATCGCGTGCCGGCCGAGGCCCCACAGGTCGCGGGCCGGGTCCTCGAGGATCATCGAGGTGCCACCCCGGGCGACCTCGTCGGCGTCGTCGACCTCGAAGGCCACGTGGTGCACGAACGTGCACGGGGCCGCCTGGACGGCCAGGTTGTGGTGGACCTCGCCGCACCGCGTGAACGCGATGATCCCGGGCAGCTCGTCGCTGACCTGGAAGCCGATCACCTCGGTGACGAACCGCAGGGTGGCCGGCTGGTCGGTGGAGCCCAGCACCAGGTGCGTCAGGTTCGAGGGCTGGACGGGCCGATCACGCAGGATCACGTCCGCGGGGCGATCGACGCGGGCGACGTGCCCCGGTCGGTTCACCGGGGCCGAGGCGACGGGATCGACCACGAGCGGCGCGGCGACGGTGAGCTCGAAGCGCACGCGGCTGACCGGGTCGACGACGGCCAGCGTTCCCGGGTCGACCCGCTGGTGGTCAACCCCGGCCGCGGCGGCGCGGTGCTGGACGCGGTCGAGGTCGTCGGGATCCTCGACCCCCACGCCGAGACGGCGCAGCCCTCGATGGGCGGCCGGCTCGAGGACCAACTGCTCGCCCCCGTCACGGGTGGCGAACCGACCCGGCGCGGTCTCGGTGAGGCCGAACGACCGGAAGAACTGCGCACTCCCCTCGGGGTCGGGTGTCCCGAGGGTGATGCCGGTCAGGCGATGGAGTCCCATGGGGTTGATTTTCTATATCAGATGATAAAGAATGTCAACCGTCATGGCCCGCCAACGACGATCCGACACGACCCGCAGCGCGATCCTCGACGCCGCCCTCGCCGAGTTCTCGGCACACGGGTTCGAGGCTGCCTCCACCCGCGAGATCGCTGCACGTGCCGGCGTGCACCAGCCACAGATCAACTACCACTTCGACTCCAAGGAGGCGTTGTGGCAGGCCGCCGTCGACCACCTCTTCGCCCGGCTCGACGCCGAGCTCGGTGAGCCGGCAGCGACGACCCACAGCCAGGAGGGCGCATCCCCGCAGCCTCCGGAGACCCCGCAGCCGGATCCGGTCGCGGTGTTCGCCGGGGCGATCCGAACCTTCGTGCGGGCCGCGGCCCGCTACCCCGAGCTCAACCGGATCATGGTCCAGGAGGCCACCAGCCCCTCGGATCGGCTCACCTGGATCGTCGAGCGCCACGTCCGGCACCGCTACGAGTTGGTGAGCCGGGCCTGGGAGCGGCTGCGCGCCGAGCAGCTCGTCCCACCGCTCGACCCGACCATCGTCTTCTACTCGCTCGTCGGCGCGGCCTCGCTGCTGTACGCGAACGCGCCCGAGGCCCGGCTGCTGACCGGGCGCGACGACCTCATCGACGACGCGCTCGTCGATGCCCACGCCGACGCACTGGTCGGCATGTTCCTGTCCACCACCCGCACCGACCACCGACCTGGGAGCTCCCACACATGACCTACCGCCTCGCCACCATCTCCGACCGCGCCGCACTCGTCGACGAGGGCGGGCAGTGGTACGACCTCGCCACGCTCACCGACGGCCGGCTCGGACCCGACCCGATGGCCGTCCTCGGAGCGGCCGACGAGCTGCACGAGCTGAGCGCCGGGCTCGCGGATGCCGCGCCGGGCGGTGACCTCGACGCGGCCCGCGCCGCCGGGATCGTCGGCTCACCCGTCCCGCGGCCGCGCAACGTCTTCGCGGTCGGCCTCAACTACCGGACGCACGCCGAGGAGTCGGGGATGGCGCTGCCGGCCACTCCGCTGATCTTCACCAAGTTCCCGAGCTGCATCGTCGGCCCCGACGCCGAGGTCCCCCTCGCCGCCGAGGCCGCCGACTACGAGGTGGAGCTGGTCGTGGTGATCGGCCGGGGCGGACGCGACATCGCCGAGGCCGACGCCTGGTCGCACGTGGTGGGCCTGACCGTAGGCCAGGACATCTCCGACCGCGCGCTCCAGTTCGCTGCCTCACCGCCCCACTTCGACCTCGGCAAGTCGCGCGACGGCTACGGGCCGATGGGTCCGGTCCTCGTGTCGGTGGACGCGGTCGCCGACCCCGACGACGTCGCGCTGCGGTGCGAGGTCAACGATGAGACCCGTCAGGACGACCGCAGCTCGAACCTGATCTTCGGCGTCCCGGCGCTCATCTCGTACCTGTCGGGGATCCTCACGCTGGCGCCCGGCGATGTCATCTTCACCGGCACCCCCGACGGGGTCGGCGCGGCGAGCGGTCGCTTCCTGCGGCCCGGCGACGTGGTCACCTCGACCATCGACGGCATCGGCACGCTCACCAACCGCTGCACGCCATGAGCGACGAGCGAGCGAGCGACCGCGGCGCGTCGACCGACGCGATCGATGTGATCGTCGTCGGCGGCGGCCCCGTGGGGGTGGCCACCGCGCTGCTGTGCACCCGGCGCGGTCTGCGGACCGTGCTGGTGGAGCGCGATCACGAGGTCCACGATCTGCCGCGGGCCGTGGTGATGGACGACGAGATCCAGCGCGTGTTCCAGGCCGCCGGCGTGTTCGACGGGCTGCGCGAGATCACCAGCCCGATGTTGGGCGCCGAGTTCGTGGACGCGGCCGGCGAGCGCATCATCGGGATCGAGATCACCGAGGACATGGAGTTCGCCAACCTGCACCACCCGGTGGTGCGGTACCACCAGCCCCAGCTCGAGGCCTTCCTGCGGTCGTGCGCGCTCGAGGCCGGCGTGGAGCTGCGCCTCGGGGTCGAGATGGTCGACCTCGACGCCGGGACGGGCGCGGACGGTCACGGGGATGGCGCATGGATCGACGTCCGACCGCTCGGCAGCGACGCCGCGACCGAGCCCGAGCGGCTCCACGCACGCTGGATCGTGGCCGCCGACGGCGCGTCGAGCCCGACGCGCCGCACCCTCGGCGTGCCCCGTGACGACCAGGGCTTCGACCAGGAGTGGCTGGTGATCGACGTCGAGCTCACCACCTACGACGCGGACCAGCCCGACGCAGCCGGGCTGTCGCGGTTCACCCAGCAGTGGTGCGACCCGGCCCGCCCCGTGACCTATGTGCCCGGGTTCGGGCGCCTGCGACGGTGGGAGTTCCAGCTCCTCCCCGGGGAGACCCGCGAGGAGATCACCCGGCCCGAACGCGTCTGGGAGCTGCTCGCCCCCTGGCTCACGCCCGCCCAGGGACGGCTGGTGCGTGGCGTGGTCTACCGGTTCCACGCCACGGTGGCCGGCACGATGCGCGTCGGGCGGGTGTTCCTTGCCGGGGATGCCGCGCACCAGATGCCGCCCTTCCTCGGGCAAGGGCTGTGCTCGGGCGTGCGCGACGCCGCGAACCTGGCCTGGAAGCTCGACCTCGTCGCGCGTGGCCTGGCGAACGAGGCCTTCCTCGACACCTACGACGCCGAGCGTCGGCCCCACGCCGCCGCACTGGTGGCCCACGCCGCCGACACCGGTCGACTGATCGACGCGCTCAGCGGCCGTGGCGGCGAGGACGGCGAGGACGGCAGCGGCCCGAACCTCGACGACGCCTACGGCGGGCAGCGCCCCTTCCCGCACCTGACCACCGGATGGCTGTGGGGCGCACACCCCATGGTCGGGCGACAGCTCCCCCAGCCCGTCGTCGACGGTCGTCCGCTCGACGACCTGCTCGGCCCGACCACCGTGTTGCTGACGGCCGGCGGCACCGAGCTCCCTGACGCGGTGCGCGACCGATGGGCGGCGCTCGATGCCCGCCACCTCGACCTCCCGGCCGGGGTGATCCACGAGTTCGTCCTCCCCGTCGGCGCCGTCGCGGTGGTCCGACCCGACCGCTACGTGGCCGGCATCGCCACCAACGACACCGAGCTCGCCGAGCTGACCGACACCCTCCTGGAGGCCATCGCATGACACAGCAACCCGACGTGCCCGCGCCGGTCGACGAGGGAGACGAGCGCCACGAGCCCGCCGGGGCCGATGGGGCCTTCGCCTGGGAGCCGGCCCACCGCGACTTCCTGGTGGCCCACACCTGGGCCGTGCTCGCGACGGGGCGACGCGACGGCTCACCGCAGCAGTCGATGGTCGGCTACGCGCTCGACGACGCCGGCCGCCTGCTCGTGTCGGCCAAGTCGTACACCGCCAAGTGGCACAACGCGGTCCGCCAGCCGAACGTCAGCCTGTGCGTGGTCGACGGCCGTGCGCACCTCACGGTGTACGGCGTTGCAGAGGGCATCGACGCCGAGCCGCTGCGATCAGAGTTGACGGCCCAGGTGTTCGCCGCGATCTCCGGGCAGCCCGCCCCTGATCCGGCGGGGATCGTGGGGATGCTCGACGAGCA
>CAYRXQ010000106.1:7976-10188 GCA_964428115.1 uncultured Ilumatobacteraceae bacterium | reverse complement strand
GGCCCGGCGAGACGTTCCTGCTGGGCGCGTCCACCTGGCGGATCGAGGACATCACCTTCGAACGGGTCACCGTCACCCCGGCCCCCGGGCAGCCCGGCAAGATGCCGTTCTGGCACGGCGATCGCCCCGGGCGCCCGCTCGAGCTCGGTCGGGCGCTCGGGGCGTTCGTCCGCGAGATCCGGGCGCTGCCCGAGGGCGAGGCACTCGAACGGCTCCGCACCGACCACGCCCTCGACGCCTTCGCGGCCGACAACCTGGTCCAGTACCTGGCCGAGCAGGCCGAGGCCACCGGGGCCGTGCCCGACGACCGCACCGTGGTGGTCGAGCGGTTCCGCGACGAGATCGGTGACTGGCGGGTCTGCATCCTGAGCCCCTTCGGCACCCCGGTCCACGCACCGTGGGCGATGGCCATCGAGCGCCGGCTCATGGACGCGTTCGACCTGCCGGTCGAGACGATGTGGGGCGACGACGGCATCGTCATCCGCCTTCCCGAGTCGGCCGACGAGCTGCCGATCGAGGCCTTCCTCATCGACCCCGAGGACATCAACGAGCTCGTCGTGTCGACGCTGCCGCAGACGGCGCTGTTCTCCTCGCGCTTTCGCGAGTGCGCCGGTCGGGCCCTGCTGCTGCCCCGTCGCCGCCCCGACCGCCGCACCCCGCTGTGGCAGCAGCGCCAGCGGGCCGCCGACCTGCTCGCGGTCGCCTCCAAGTACCCCACGTTCCCGATCCTGCTCGAGGCCAGCCGCGAGTGCCTGCAGGACGTGTTCGACGTGCCGGCCCTGCGCGAGGTGCTGACCCAGCTGCGCAGCCGCACGGTCCGCATGGTCCAGGTCGACACCGCGCAGGCCAGCCCGATGGCGGCGAGCCTGCTGTTCAACTGGATCGCGGCCTACATGTACGAGGGCGACGCACCGCTCGCCGAGCGCCGGGCCGCCGCCCTGGCGCTCGACCGTGACCTGCTGCGCGACCTGCTCGGCGCCGAGGAGCTCCGTGAGCTGCTCGACCCCGAGGTGCTCGCGGACGTCGAGCTCGAGCTGCAATGCCTCACCGAGGGCCGCCGGGCCCGCTCGGTCGACGAGCTGCACGACGTGTTGCGAAAGGTCGGCGACCTCTCGGCCGCCGAGCTCGACCTGCGCGTCGACCCCGGCCCGGCCGGCAGCAGCGTCCCCGGTCCGGTGTCCGACACCGTCGGTGGGGGCGTGTCGGTGGCCGGCGCGTGGATCGCCGAGCTGGTGGCCCAGCGACGGGCCGTCGAGCTCGCGGTGGCCGGTGAGCAGCGGTGGATCGCAGCCGACGACGCGGCGCGCTACCGCGACGCGCTCGGCTGCTCGCTCCCGCTCGGGCTCCCGATGGCCTTCACCGACCCGGTGCCCCGGCCACTCGAAGACCTGGTGGCGCGCTACGCCCGGACGCACGGTCCCTTCCTGGCCACCGACGTGGCTGCTCGGCTGGGCACCACCGTCGAGCGGGTCGCCGGTGCCCTCGCGGCGCTCGCCGGCGCCGACCGGGTGGTCCTCGGTGAGTTCCGGCCCGAGGGCGTCAGCCGCGAGTGGTGCGAGGTCGACGTGCTGCGCCAGCTCCGGCGTCGGTCGTTGGCCTCGCTGCGCCGCGAGGTCGAGCCCGTCGAGCAACCCGCGTTCGCCCGCTTCCTCGCCGCCTGGCACGGGATCCCCGCCGATCGGCGGGGCACCGACGCGCTCGTCGAGACCCTCGGGCTGCTGTCGGGTGCGGCGATCGTCGCGTCGGTGCTCGAGCGCGACGTGCTCCCGACGCGGCTGCGGGGGTATCGCCCCACCCAGCTCGACGAGCTGTGCACCGCCGGCGAGGTGGTCTGGGTGGGCGCCGGTGCGATCGGCTCGAAGAACGGCCGGATCCGGCTGTGCTTCGCCGACCAGGTGGCCGCGCTGGCCCCAGGCTGGGAGCCGCGCGAGGCCCCCGAGGGCGCGCTGCACGATGCGATCCGCACCCAGCTCACCGACCGCGGCGCGAGCTTCTGGGGTCAGTTGCGCACCGCCGCGCTCGGGGTGCAGGACGCCGAGCTGCTCGCGGCGCTGTGGGATCTGGTCTGGGCGGGGGAGGTCACCAACGACTCGCTCGCCCCGGTGCGCGCCTTCCTCTCGGGCGGTGGCGCACGCGCCGGGTCCTCGGGCTCGGCTGCGTCGGGGTCGCGCGGTCGGCTCGGTCGTCCCCGCCCTGGCCGCCTGAGCCGGCT
>CAYRXQ010000106.1:7429-7966 GCA_964428115.1 uncultured Ilumatobacteraceae bacterium | reverse complement strand
CCACCGGCCGGTGCCGGTCGGTGGAGCCTGGTCGCTCCGCTCCTCGAGCCGTCTCCCGCGCCCACCGCCGCCGCGCATGCGCAGGCGGTGCAGCTGCTCGAACGCCACGGGGTCGTCACCCGCGAGGGGGTCCTGGCCGAGGGCGTGGTGGGCGGGTTCACCGCGGTGTACGGCGTGCTCAAGGTGCTCGAGGAGCGGGGCCAGGTCCGGCGCGGCTACTTCGTCGACGGGCTCGGCGCGGCGCAGTTCGCCGTGCCCGGCGCGATCGACCGGCTGCGCGCCGCACGCGAGACCCCCGACCCGTTCCTGCACCCCGGTGACGTGCCGCCGCCGGTGGTGCGCGCGGCCACCGACCCGGCCCAGCCGTACGGTTCCACGCTGGCCTGGCCGGTCACCGACGGCCGCCCCGCCCGGTCGGCCGGCGCGCTCGTGGTGCTCCGGGCGGGGGTGCCGCTGGTGTGGTTCGATCGTGCCGGGCACCACCTGGTGCGGTTCCCGGCGGGGGCCACCGACCCGTCGTGGGGCGCAGCCTTGGCC
>CAYRXQ010000106.1:0-7419 GCA_964428115.1 uncultured Ilumatobacteraceae bacterium | reverse complement strand
CGCGACCGTTCGGTCGAGGTCCGCAAGGTCGATGGCGCCGCCGTGCCACTCGAGGTGGCCGAGGTGCTGCGTGCCGCCGGCTTCGCCGACGGCTACCGCGGGTTGGTCGTGCGGGCCTGAGGGCCGGCGGCGATCGTCAGGCCGGGGTGGCCAGGTCGAGCACCCAGTAGATGACCCCGTTGGCGCCCACCGCGCGGCCGATCCCGATGTGGGCGAACCCCGTCGAGAGCAGGTGACGGCGGTGCGGTGCGCTGTTCATCCAGGCCGTCACGGCCTTGGTGGCGCTGGTCTGGCCCGCCGCCACGTTCTCGCCCCAGGTGCTCCAGGTGTACCCGGCGGCGGTGATGCGGGCCCCGGCGTTCGAGCCGTTGGCACCGGTGTGGGTCATCTGCTGCCGGGCCGCCATCTCGCTGGCGTGGGCCTGCGCGGCGCGGTTGAGGCGGGCATCGAGCACGACGGGCGCGACGCCCGCTGCGGCTCGGTGCGCGTTGACGGCGTCGAGGGTGGTGCTCTGCAGCGCCGTCGGCGCCGGGACGGGGGCCGTGGCGGGCGGCGGCGGTGGCGCGCACTGCGGCAGGAGACCGCCGCCGAGGACGGAGAGCGACAGGGCGATAGCGCCGAGTCGGTGTGGCCGGCGCAGTCGTCGCAGCGTCCGGGTCGTCGATCGAATCTCGTCGGACGACACCGGGGTCGGCATCGCGGGACGGTCGGGACGGGGGGTCGTCATGTGAGAGGTGCTCCTCGGGGTTGGTGGTTTCCCGCCACCACGGGGCCACACGAATGCCCCGCCGGGACCCTAGCGAGCGTCACCCCGCCGAACGAGGCAATGTGTCATTTTTGCGTCGATCTTGCGACGAATCGTCACATCACGTGGCGAAGCGGCCCGCGAGGTCGCGCATGGTGGCCGTGAACCCGTCGACGAGCTCGGCGATGATCTCGGCGACGGTCGCCACCGACTCGATGCGGCCGGCCACCTGGCCGGTGAGGGCGATCGAGGCCTCGAGATCGCCGCCGAAGTACAGGTCGGCCACCCGACCGAACAGCTCCATCCCCACGTGCTCCTGCCGCTCGAGGGCCTCGGAGCGAGCGGTCCGCAGCGCCCGCAGGCCGGGCCGGCTGTGGCGGTTGAGGAACACGGTGTCGGTCTCGGCGGCGTCGACGATGGCCTGCTTCCAGGCTTCGTGCACCGGGGACTCGGCGGCCGACACCATGCGGGTCCCGAGCTGCACCCCCTCGGCGCCGAGGGCGAACGCCGCCGCCATGGAACGGCCGTCGACGATCCCGCCCGCCGCGATGATCGGCACCCCCACCTTGGAGGCCACGAGCGGCAGCAGCACCATGCTGGCGACGTCGCGCGGGTTCTTGAAGCCGCCGCCCTCGCCGCCCTCCACGACCAGCCCGTCCACGCCGGCCGCCACCGCCTTGAGGGCCCCGGCGAGCGTGGGAACGACGTGGAACACGGTGAGCCCGGCCTCCTTGAGGCGGGCGGTGTACGCGTTGGGGTCGCCCGCCGAGGTGGTCACGAAGCGCACGCCCTGGTCGACCACGAAGTCGACGATCCCCGGGTCGCGCACGAAGGCCTGCGCGATGTTCACGCCGAAGGGCTGATCGGTGAGATCGCGCATCTTCTCGATCTCACCACGGACTGCGTCGAGCTCACCCGAGGAGGTCTCGATGATGCCCAGGCCGCCGGCGTTCGAGACCGCACTGGCCAGCTGCGACCGGGCGATCCACCCCATCGGGGCCTGCACGATCGGGTAGCGCGTCCCGAGCAGCTCGGTGACCCGGCTCGGGATCGTCGGCACGGAGGGGACGGGGGCAGCGGCGGTGTCGGACGGCATCGGCCCAGTCTGACCGGCCGGGCTCGGTCCGATCTCAGCCGAGTGCGCGCAGGCCGGCCCACGCGAGGCGGCTGAGCGTGCGCGCCACCTCGTCGGGGTCGAAGGGTTCGCCGCGCTCCACGAGGCGCCGCGAGGCGCCTTCGGCGAGCCCGATCAGCGCGTGTGCGATGGTGCGTCGGTCCTCGGCGTCGAGGTCGACCGCGATCAGCGGCGCGATCGCGGTCGCGACCTCGTCGGTGATGCGCCGGAAGGCGTCGCGGAACTCGTCGTCGCGTCGCAGCCCACCGCCGAACAGGATCATGAAGGCGTCGTGGTCGTTCGAGACCCAGCGGAAGTAGGCCTGGATGCCGCGCTCGGTCTGCGACTTGCCGTCGGCGGCGTCGGCGGTGGCCTTGGAGATCTCGGCGATCAGCCGGTTGCCGACCTCGTCCATCAGCGCCAGGTACAGGTCGCGCTTGGAGTCGAAGTGCTGGTAGAGCACCGGCTTGGTGACTCCCGCCGCCTCGGCGATGTCGTTCATCGAGGTGCCGTGGTAGCCGGAGCGACCGAGGACCTCGAGTGCGACGTCGAGGATCTGCTCGCGTCGTTCGGTGGCGGAGAGGCGGGGAGCGGACATGGTGCGGGTCGATGGTGCGGGTCGTCGGACGGGCTGGCGCTGGCCTCAGCGGCCGGGCTGGAACGCGGACGTTACCGCGCAGTAACCCGGGATCCATCGCCGAAGGGTCACAGACCCCGCTCCACGTCCTCGCGCTCGGCGGCCTTGACGGCGTAGCCGAGCACGATCGACGGGGCGAGGAGCACGAACGACACCACCATCGCCACGACGACGATGGTGGCCATGGTCGGCGAGAAGCCCACGACGAACGCGATCACGAACAGCGCCACGGCGAAGGCCAGCACGAGGTAGCCGACGCGGTTGGCCAGCAGGGTCCAGGCTGCGACCTGCGCTCGGCGGGCTCGGACGGGATCGGTGCTGGGCTGGTCGGTGGCCATACAGTGGGCGCCATGGTACGGGTCGAGATGCGCGACGACATCGCCGCCGGCGTCGTGCTCGTCACCCTCGATCGGCCCGAACGGCGCAACGCCGTCGACCACGCCACGCTCCTCGCCCTGCTCGAGGTCCAGCGCGACCTCACCGGAGCGCGAGCCGTGGTGCTCACCGGCGCCCCGCCGGCCTTCTGCGCCGGCGCGGATCTGACCGGGGTCGAGGAGGGCGCGTTCACCCGCGATCTCGGTCGCGTCCTGCACGGGTTCACGGCGCTCGCGGTGCCCGTGATCGCTGCGGTCGACGGTCCGGCGCTCGGAGCCGGGACGCAGCTGGCCGTGGCCTGCGACCTGCGCATCGCCACGCCGCGCAGCACCTTCGGGATCCCGGCCGCGAAGCTCGGTCTCGTGGTCGACCACTGGACCGTCGAGCGGGTCGCCCGCGAGTTCGGCTGGCCGATGGCGCGCCTGATGCTCGTCGGCGGTGACCCGGTCGGGGCCGAGCGGTTGCACGACACCGGCGGGATCCACCGCCTGGGCGATCTCGACGATGCACTCGAGTGGGCCGGACGGTTGGCCGGGCTCGCGCCGCTCACGGTGGCCGCCCACAAGCTCGGCCTCGAGCGATCCGCACCACCGCCGCTCGCCGATCACGACTACGAGGAGGCGCGTGCCGCGGCCTGGGCCAGTGCGGACGCCGTCGAAGGGCGGACCGCCTTCCTCGACAAGCGCGCCCCGCGGTTCACGGGTCGGTGAGGCGGGTCTGATGCACCACGGTCTGATGCGCGACGAACGGTGTCACCCGAGATGACCGCCTGGAGCTCATCGGTGGATCGCGTCGGTCTCGACCCGACGGGGTCGCCGGCTGCGCCCCCCGGTCCCGGTGGAGCGATCCGCCGCGTCGGGCACATCAGCGAGGACGGCACGATCGCCCGGTTCGTGCCGCGCGTCGCGCCCTCCGATCCCGGCCGCCCACCGATGGTGTGGGCCGTCGCACCCTGGTTCGAGCCGGTGCAGTGGGCGCCGCGGCGCTGCCCGCTGGTGATGGTGTGGGCCACCGACGGCGACCAGCGTGCGACGCTGGCCGAGCGCTTCGGCACCACCACCGATCGGGTCTGCGCGATCGAGACCGGCTGGCTCGACGCGTTCCGCAGCGCCGTGCTCTACCGATACGAGTTCGACGCGGCGGGGTTCTCCACCTCGGCCGATGCGCCGGGCGAGTACCTCTCACCCACCGAGCCGACCATCGAGCGGGTGGTGGTGCTCGACGACCTGCTGGCGGCCCACGCGGCGGCCGACGTGGAGCTGCGCGTCACACCCCGGCTCGGCGCCCTCGTCGACCAGGTGCTCCAGTCGGGCCTGCCCTACCGGTTCGTGAACCTGCGCGACGCCCGCCGCTGACGAGCGGGCCGGCCTCGCGACGCCTGCGGCCCGTCAGAGGCCGGGAGGCAGCAGACGGTTGACGTTCTGGAAGAAGAAGAACAGGCCGATGGTGAACGGCACGATGCCCACGGCCAGGCCGATGAGGTCGTGGCGGGTCCGGCGACTGACGAGGTACGCAGCGATCGCGATCAGCGACACGATGCCGCCCCACAGCGCGACCTGCGGGATGGCCGCCCGATCGTGGAACCAGCCGCGGGCGAACGCGTCGTCGCTCTCGTCGAAGCCGCTGCCGTCGCCGCCGTTGCCGCCCTCGACGGGTGCCGCGGTCGTCGGTGCCGCCGTCGTCGGCGCCGCGGTGCTCGGTGTGGTGTCGGGGCTCGAGTCGGTCGGCACCGTCTCGGGAACGGTCTCGGGGACGGTCTCGGGAACACTCTCGGGCACGGTCTCGGGGATCAGCTCGTCGGGCAGGCTGCCCGCGGCCTCGCCGTAGGGGGTGGGGCGACCGATCGGGGCCGACTCCTCGGCGATGAACGTGGCGCGCACGACGATGCGCTGCGCGGCCGAGAAGGCCGGATGGCACGACACCAGGGTGAGCGTGGCGACCTCGGGGTCCTCGGTGGCGATGACCCAGTAGTCGGAGGGCCCGACGATCTCGGTGCCCTCGACGACGTACACGAAGCGGCCGGCGAGCGTGGTGACGACGATCAGGTCCCCCGGCTGGAGCCGGTCGACGTTGCGGAACGGCTGGCCATAGGTGGTGCGGTGACCGGCGATCGCCGCATTGCCGAGCTGGCCGGGGAGCGGGGTGTCGGGGAAGTGTCCCGGTCCCTGCTGGAGCTCGCCGACCCCGACCCCGGCGACGACCACGTCGGAGGCGCCGATGCTGGGCATCTCGAGCAGTGCGACCGGATCGCCCGGCACCAGGCCGGTGATGCCCTGGTCGACCCCCGGGGGTTCGGTCACGGGCGGCGCGGTCTCGACGGGCTCCTCGGGCTCGACGGGCTCCTCGGGCTGCTCCTCGGGGAGCGTCGTGGTGGTCGGTGCGGTGGTGGTGGGAACGGTCGTGGTGGTGCCGGCCAGGAGCTGCTCGAACTCGCTCTCGAGGGCTCGCTGGGCCCGCGCCGTCTCGAGGCCGGTGCCCCACAGCTGGTAGGCGACGAAGCCGAACATCAGCAGCCCCGTGGCGATGAGGATCCGACCGATCCCGCCCACCACGGTGCGCCAGTCGCGTGGCGCCCGCGGGCGGTCCCACTTGGAGACCCGATCCCGCCGCCGCCCGAACACGGGCCGCACGCTACCGGGGACCCGGCGGCCAGGCAGGTCGGTGTCGGGCGCCAGTAGCGTCTGGCGACGTCATGTCTGTCGACCCGCACCGACCACCTGCGGGCACGGTCGTCGACCTGGTCGACGCCGTGGCCGTGCTCGGCGGCTTCCCGGCGCTCGCCGGGGCGACGCTGTCGGTCGGTCGGGGCGAGATCGTGCTGCTGCGCGGCCCCAACGGGGCGGGCAAGACCACCCTGCTGCGGCTGTGCGCCGGCCTGCTGCCGCTGGCCCGTGGCACGGGTCGGGTGCTCGGGCACGACCTGGCGGTCGACCGGTCGGCGGTGCGAGCCGGGGTCGGTGTGCTGGGGCATCGCAACGGCCTCTACGGCGACCTCACGGTGGTGGAGAACGTCCGGTTCTGGGGTGCCACGGTGGGGGCGAGCGAGGCCGAGGTCGCCGACGCGCTCGGGCGTCTGGGTGTGTCGGGTCGTCTCGCTCAGGTGCAGGTCAAGCGGCTGTCGGCGGGACAGAAGCGGCGCACGGCGCTGGCGTGCCTGGTGGCCCGGCGCGCCGAGCTGTGGTTGCTCGACGAACCGCACGCCGGCCTCGACGCCGAGGGACGCGACGAGCTCGACCGCACCCTGCGCGATGCCGTCGCGGCCGGGGCGACCGTGATGGTGGCGAGCCACGAGCTCGAGCGGGCCGGATCCCTGGCGACGCGGGTGGTCGACGTGGTGGCCGGCCAGGTGCGCGAGGCGGGTGCGACGTGAGCCGCTGGCGGATCGCCCGGCTCGTGGCCCGCAAGGACCTGGCCATCGAGTGGCGCAGCCGCGTCGTCACCAATCAGGTCCTGCCCTTCGCCGGGGTGACCATGGTGATGTTCGCGTTCGCCCTCGACGCCGACGCCGTCCTCGAGCGGGTGGCGCCGGGCCTGGTCTGGCTGGCGACGATGTTCAGCCTGCTCGTGCTCGTCCAGCGCTCGTTCGCGATCGAGGCCGAGGACGGCGCCCTCGATGCCCTGCGCCTGGCGGGCATCGACCCCACCGGCATCTACTGGGGCAAGGCGATGGCCCTCGCCGTCCAGCTGCTGGTGCTCGAGGCGCTGCTGGTCGCCGCGGCGGTGATCCTCTACGGCGCCGAGATCCGCGCCAGCGGTGCCGTGCTCCTCGTCACCACCGTGGGCACCGCTACCTGTGGTCTGGCCGCCGTCGGTACGCTGTACGGAGGCCTCGCCGCAGGGGTCACGGGTCGTGAGACGTTGCTCCCACTCCTCGTGCTCCCGGTGGTGGCGCCCGTCCTCATCGGAGCGACTCGAGCGGTCGAATCGGCGCTCGGCACCGGCGGGGCGGTGGTGTCGGAGGGCTGGCCCTGGGTGGGTCTGCTCGCCGTCTTCGCCGTCGCGTACGGCGTCGGGGGCTCGCTGGCCTTCGGGCCACTGCTCGACGACTGAGGCCGGTCGCATCGGCCGACGGAGCCAACGAGAGGACCGACTTCCCGATGACCGCCCCCGCCGCATGACCACCACGACCGAGACCCCGCTCGCGGCGCCCGTGGTCACCAGCACCGGCACCCGCGCCACCCGCCTCCTCGGCATCGCCACCATCGTCACGATGGGCTGGCTCGTGGCGTTCGGCCTCGGCTTCTCGCCGGCCGACCGCGACCAGGAGGAGTCGGTCCGCATCCTCTACGTGCACGTGCCGACGATCTGGCTCGCCTACCTGGGGTTCGTCGTCACCGCGCTCGCCTCGGGCGGCTACCTGTTCGGCAAGAAGAAGTCGCTCCACCTCGACCGGGTCGCCGGCGCGAGCGCCGAGATCGCGGTCGTGTTCCTCGCGCTCACCCTGGTCACGGGTGCCCTGTGGGGCCGCATCACCTGGGGTGTGTTCTGGCAGTGGGACGCCCGACTCACCACCACTGCGCTGCTGTTCGTGACCTACGTCGGGTACCT
>CAYRXQ010000105.1:0-10188 GCA_964428115.1 uncultured Ilumatobacteraceae bacterium | reverse complement strand
ACGTCTACCGCGGCGCCGGGACGCTCACCGGCGGCTCGATGCTGGAGCTCGGCACCAACGACGACTGAGGGGCACCGACGGCCCGTCAGGTCAGGAGCCGTCGCAGGATCCCGGCCACCAGATCGACCCGACCGGGCAGGGTGTCGGCCAGCACGTACTCGTGATCGGCGTGCGCCCCGCCGCCCACCGCGCCGAGCCCGTCGAGGGTCGGCACGCCGATCGCCGCGGTGAAGTTCCCGTCGCTGGCCCCACCCACGGCGACACCGGCCACCGTCGGATCGGTCGCCTGCGCCAGCGGGAACAGGCTCGCCGAGGCCGACTCGGGCATCGGCGGGCGACCGATCCCGCCCCGCACCTCGACCCGGACCTCGGGGTCGACCGACTCGATCGATCCGACCGCCTGCTCCAGTCGCTCCTGCTCCTCGGCGGAGGTGACGCGGACGTCGACCAGCAGGCGCGCCCCGGCAGGCACGACGTTCTCGGCGGTGCCCGCGGTGAGCACGGTGGGGGTGACCGTGGTGCCCGCCTCGGGCCGGGCCAGGGCCGCGACGGCGAGGAGTCGGTGCGCGGCCTCGACCAGCGCGTTCACGCCACGCTCGGGTTCGAGGCCGGCGTGGGCCGCGCGACCGTGGAACAGCAGCTCGAACCGCCCAGCCCCCTTACGGCCCGTCTTGAGCGCACCACCGTCCCCGCTCGGCTCGAGCACGAGCACCGCGCCACAGGCGCGGGCCCGCTCCTCGAGGAACGCCCGCGAGGTGGTCGAGCCGACCTCCTCGTCGGAGGTCAGGAGGAGCTCCACCCCGCTCGCGTCGTCGAGCGCGGCGATGGCGTGGATCGCCTGCACGATCCCGGCCTTCATGTCGAACACGCCCGGGCCCGTGACCCGGCCGTCGGCCACCGTGAACGGGCGCTCGGCGAGCGCCCCGAGGGGGAAGACCGTGTCGTGGTGGCCGAGCAGGAGCACCCGGGGGTCACCGCCACCGCGCCACCACACGTGCGGACCGTCGGGGCCGTCGATCAGCTCGGGTCGCGAACCCAGTCGCTCGTCGATCAGCTCGGCGAGCACCTCGGCCGACCGGGCGAGGGCGTCGAGCTCCCGCGAGGGTGACTCGACCTCGACCAGCCGGCGCAGGTCGTCGAGCAGGAGCGGGAGCCGCGCATCGGCGTGGGCGGCATCGGCGGACGACGGAGTGGTCACCCGCTGCACGGTAGAGCGGTGGAGGGTGGAGTTCGTACCTGGGACACCCGGTCCGCGATGTGGTCGACTGGTACCCATGGGGGCAGACGACCACCGGGCCGCGCTCGCGGCCTTCCTGCGGGCACGGCGCGATGCCGTCACGCCCGAGCAGGCCGGCCTGCCCCGCGGTCGGGGGCGGCGGACGCCCGGTCTGCGTCGCGAGGAGGTCGCGCTGCTCGCCGGGGTCTCAATCACCTGGTACACCTGGCTCGAGCAGGGACGACGGATCAATGCCTCGCCCGACGTGCTGCGGGCGATCGGTCGGGCCCTGCGACTCGACGAGGCCGGCCAGGAGCACCTGCTGGCGCTCGCCCGACCGTCGAGCGAGCCCGTCGATGCGCCGACCGAGGCGCCGACGGCGCTGGTCCGCCTGATCGACGCACTCGACCCGGCGCCCGCGTACGTGCTCGGGCCGCACTGGGAGTTCCTGGCCTGGAACGCCGCCCAGGCCCGGCTCTACCCGCGCATCGTCGAGCTCGAGGGGGTGCAGCGCAACCTGATCTGGGTGCTCTTCGCCGATCCGGACACCCGCGAGCTGATCGTCGACTGGGACATCCACGCCCGCCAGGCCCTCGCCGAGTTCCGCGCCGCCACCTCGGCCAGTCGGGCCGACCCGCGGCTGCGCGAGCTGGTGGAGCTGGTGAGCGCGGCGAGCGAGGAGTTCCGTGCGTGGTGGCCCGAGCACGACGTCTCGCGGTTCGAGACCCGGCTCCGTCGCTTCCACCACCGCGCTGCCGGCGAGCTGACCTTCGAGTACCAGCAGCTCGCACCGGTCGAGTGGCCACAGCTGCGGGTGGTCTGCCAGCTGCCGGTGCCCGGCGACGACAGCGCCGAACGGCTGGCCGTGCGCCACTACCTCGTCTGAACGACGACGCTCAGCTCCAGCCTGCGGGCAGCTCGTCGCGCCACGGCGGGTCCGCGCCGCGGCGGGTGCACACGATGGCCGCCACCTGGTTGGCCGCCTCGACGGCGCGGGCCACCAGGTCGAGATCGTCGAGGTCGTCGACGCCCAGGCCGGCCGCGGTCCACCATCCCAGGAAGCCGCCGCCGAAGGCGTCACCGGCACCGATCGTGTCGACCACGGTGACGGGGTCCACCGCGACGTCACGCTGGCCGCGCTGGCCGAGGACGGTCACGCCGGCACCACCGCGGGTCAGCAACACCACCGGGATGCCACGGTCGATCAGGGACACGGCCGCATCGAACGGTTCGTGGTGGGGGTCGAGGTACTCGAGGTCCTCGTCGCTGACCTTCACCACGTTCGCGCACCCCAGGGCGGTGTCGACCCGCCCGAGGTAGGCCTCCCGATCGGCCACCACCCGCGGCCGGCAGTTGACGTCGACCATCGCCAGCGCGGTGTCGGGGACCCTGGTGAGCAGGCGCACGACGGTGTCGGCCATCGGCTCGAGCACCAGGCCGAGGCCACCGGTGAAGCACCCGGTGACCGTCGACGCCAGCTCCGGGACCACAGTCAGCAGGGGGGCCGAGGTGCCGTCGAGGTAGAAGCGGTAGCTGGCGGCGCCGCGGTCGTCGATCTCGGCGGCCGCGAGGGTGGTCGGCTCCTCCACCCGGGTGGCGAGGGCGACCGACACCTGGTCGTCGACCAGCCGCTGGGTCAGCAACCCGCCGAAGCGGTCGGTCGACAACGCCCCCACGAACGCCACGTCCTGGCCGAGCCGACCGATCGTGCGCGCCGTGTTGAACGGGGCGCCGCCCAAGGTCGCCGTCACCGCGCCGTCGGGTCGGATCACCAGGTCCACGAGCGCCTCGCCGGCGACCACGATCATCCCCCGATCCTCCCACGGTGTCAGACACGCTGCAGCTGACCGCGCTGCAGCTGGCGCGGCGACACCGGGGTCGCGTCGGGGTGTAGAACGGTCGGGGTCGGACGTCAGAAGGGGGAACCGTTGACCGTCCAACGTGACTGCATGGAAGCGCGCCACTACGAGCTGGCCGACCGGATGCGCCTCGAGACGGGGCGCGTCTTCCTGTCCGGGGTCCAGGCGATCGCCCGGCTCCCGGGGGATCAGCTGCGCATCGACCGTCGCCGCGGCCTCACCACGGCGGCGTTCGTCTCGGGCTACCAGGGGTCACCCGTCGCCTCCTTCGGCGACGAGGTCGCCCGGGCCGCCGCCACGCTGCCCGATCTCCCGATCGTCTGGCAGCCCGCGGTGAACGAGGAGCTGGCCGCCACCGCCGTCATGGGCAGCCAACTCGCCGTCACGCTCGACGACTGTCGCTACGACGGCGTGCTCGGGATCTGGTACGGCAAGGCACCCGGGCTCGACCGGGCCGGCGACGCGATCCGCCACGCGGTGTTCGCCGGCACGGCGCACCGCGGCGGGGTGGTGGCGGTGGTCGGCGACGACCCGGCGGCCAAGTCGTCCACGCTCCCCTCCTCGAGCGACGCGACGCTCGTCGACCTCCACGTCCCGATGCTGTTCCCCGGCGACGTCCAGGAGGCCCTCGACCTGTCGCGCCACGCGGTCGCACTCTCCCGGGCAAGTGGCATGTGGGCCGGTCTCAAGCTGGTCACGGCGGTCGCGGATGGGACCGGCACCGTCGACGTCGATCCCGAGCGCGTCGACCCGATCGTGCCGGTCCGGCTCCGCCCGGGCGGCGAACCCTTCGTGCCGTTCCCCAACGGACGGCTCCTCACCCCGACCACGCTCGAGATGGAGCGCGAGTTCGTCGAGCTGCGCTCCGAGGTGGCCCGCGAGTACGGGGTGGTGAACGGCCTCAACCGGGTCACGGTGCGCACCGACCACGACTGGATCGGCATCGTCGCCTCGGGCCACACGTACCACGAGGTCCGCGAGGCGCTCGCACTGCTCGGCCTGCGGACCGACGACGACCTGCGAGCCGGTGGCGTCCGTCTGTTCCAGCTGCTCATGCCGGTCCCGATCGACCCGCACCAGATCCGCGAGTTCGCCGACGGGCTCACCGAGGTCGTCGTGGTGGAGGAGAAGAACCCGACCCTCGAGCGCCTCGTGCGCGATGCGCTCTACGACGCCGCCGTGCGACCCCTGGTGACGGGACGGCGCGATCCTGCCGGCGAGGGGCTCGTGCGCGGCTACGGCGCGCTCGACGCCGACGCGATCGTCGGACCGCTGCGCCGGCGCCTCGCCACCCGGCTCGACGACCGGCTCGCACCGGCGCCGACGCCGGCACCCGTGCGACAGCGCATCCCCCTGACGGTGGCACGGACCCCGCACTACTGCAGCGGCTGCCCGCACAACATCAGCACCCGGACCGATCCCGACACGCTCGTCGGTGGCGGCATCGGCTGCCACGCCATGGTGGCGCTCATGGACCCCGATCGGATCGGCCACGTGGTGGGGCTCACGGCCATGGGCGGTGAGGGGGCGCAGTGGATCGGGATGTCGCCCTTCGTGGCCAGCGACCACCTGGTCCAGAACCTGGGCGACGGCACCTTCTTCCACTCGGGCTCGCTCGCTATCCGGGCCACCGTGGCCGCCGGGGTGCACCTGACCTACAAGCTGCTCGTCAACGGCACCGTCGCGATGACCGGTGGGCAGGACCCCACCGGCGCGATGCCCGTGCCCGACATCGTCCGGCTCCTGCTCGTGGAGGGCGTCACCCGGGTCATCGTCACCACCGACGACGTCGACCGCTACGCCCCCGGTGAGCTGCCCGAGGGTGTCGACGTGTGGGACCGCACCCGCGTCGCCCAGGCCGAGGCCGAGCTCGCCGCGACCGCCGGCGTCACGGTCCTGCTCCACGACCAGGCCTGCGCGGCCGAGGTTCGCCGGGCACGCAGCCGCGGCACGCTGCCGACGCCCACGTTCCGGGTGGTGATCGACGAGCGGGTCTGCGAGGGATGCGGCGACTGCGGCGACGTGAGCAACTGCCTCTCGGTGCAGCCGATCGACACGCCGTACGGGCGCAAGACGGCCATCCACCAGACGAGCTGCAACCTCGACCTGTCGTGCATGCGCGGCGACTGCCCCTCGTTCGTGACCGTCACCGTCGACCCCGATGCCGGTCGCGCGCGCCCTACGGCGTGGCGCGCGGCCATGGCGGTGACGGTCGACGACCTGCCCGACCCGACCCCGATCGTCGACCCCGAGGCCTTCAGCGTGCGGATGTCGGGGATCGGCGGCACCGGGGTGGTGACCATCAGCCAGATCCTCGGCACCGCCGCGATGCTGGGCGGCGCCACGGTGCGCGGGCTCGACCAGACCGGGCTGTCGCAGAAGGCCGGCCCGGTGGTGAGCGACCTGCGCATCTCGCGCGGCGAGGTCGCCGCCTCCAACCACGCGCCCGCCGGCGGGATCGACTGCTTCCTCGCGTTCGACCTCCTCGTCGCCACCGGCACCGACCACCGAGCCGGCGCGGCGCCCGACCGAACGGTGGTGGTCGCGGCCACCGATGCCGTCCCGACCGGTCACATGGTCACCCATCCCGACACGGCGTTCCCGGCGCTGTCCGAGCTGCGCGAGCGGCTCGACGAGGTGTCGCGGGCCGACCTGAACCGCTACGTCGACGCCGGGCGGCTGACCGACGGCCTGTTCGGGGCCACGACGGCGGTCAACGTGCTGCTCGCCGGGGTGGCCGTGCAGTGCGGTGCGATCCCGGTCCGCCCCGAGCTCGTCGAGCGGGCGATCGAGCTGAACGGGGTGGCCGTCGCGAGCAACCTCGCCGCGTTCCGCTGGGGCCGTCGCTGGGCGGTCGACCCGGCCGAGGTCGTCCGGGCGGCCGGACTCACCGACCACACGCCGCCCGAGACCGTCGAGCAGTTGGTGGACCGGCTCGCGGACGATCTGCGGGGCCACTCCTCGGCGTCGGCGGCCCGCCGCTACCGCGCCCTGGTCGAGCGTGCCGCGGCGGCCGAAGCAGACGCCGATCCGAACTCGACGGCGTTCCGCACCGCAGTCGCGACGAACCTGCATCGGCTGATGGCCTACAAGGACGAGTACGAGGTCGCCCGGCTGCTCCTGCTGCCCGAGGCCCGGGCGCGCTACGAGCAGGTCGGTGGCGCCGGCACCCAGGTGACCCATCACCTCCATCCGCCCGCCCTGCGCAGCGTCGGCATGCGCCGCAAGCTCCGGCTGCGTCGCAGTGCCCCGCCGCTGCTCCGCCTGTTGCGCCTCGGTCGCCCACTGCGCGGTACCCCGTTCGACCCGTTCGGCTACGCGGCGGTCCGGCGGGTCGAGCGGGCGATGATCCCCGAGTACGTCGCAGCGATCGAGCGGCTGCGCGCGGGGCTGACCCTCGACCGGTTGGGCGAGGCCGCGGCGATCGCGGCCCTCCCCGACCAGGTCCGCGGCTACGAGTCGCTCAAGCTCCGGCGAGCAGCCGAGTACCGAGAGGAGCTCGCCCGACGGCTCGCGGACTGGTGACGACGGCCGCCCCACCGACCTGGCAGGATTCCGCCCGCCATGAGCGCCGTGTCGTTCCTCCTCATCGCCGTCGGTGTCGTGGCCCTGGTGGCCGGCGCCGAAGGTCTCGTGCGCGGCGCCGCCGCGATCGCCGCCCGATCCGGCCTCAGCCCGGTCGTCATCGGGTTGACCGTCGTGGCCTTCGGCACCAGCACCCCCGAGCTCGCCGTCAGCGTCGGTGCCGCAGTCCGCGACAACGCCGAGATCGCCATCGGCAACGTCGTCGGCTCGAACATCGCCAACGTCCTGCTGATCCTGGGCACCTCGGCGGTCATCGGCGGGGCCCTCACCGTGCACCAGCGGATCGTCCGCATCGACACCCCGGTGATGATCGCGGTCTCGGTGCTGGTCCTGCTGTTCTCGCTCGACAACGAGATCGTCCGCTGGGAGGGGGGCGTGCTCGCGCTGGCGCTCGTGGTCTTCACCGGCTGGACGGTCATCGAGGCCCGGCGCGAGTCAGGGGCCGATGCCGCCGTCGACAGCGAGTACGAGGACGCGATCGACCCCGAGGCGCTGCGCGCTCGGTCGGTGTGGCTCGACCTCGGGTTCATCGCCGGCGGCCTGGTGCTGCTGGTCGCGGGCTCGCAGTCGCTCGTCACCGGCGCCACCGACATCGCCGAGTCCCTCGGCGTGAGCGACCTCGTCATCGGCCTCACGGTCGTCGCCGTCGGCACCTCACTCCCCGAGCTCGCCACCTCGGTCCTCGCAGCCCGCCGCGGCCAGGTCGACCTCGCCGTCGGCAACGTCATCGGCTCGAACCTGTTCAACCTGCTCGCGGTGCTCGGTCTGACGGCCACCTTCTCGCCCTCGGCCCTGCCGGTGCTCGACGGCGCGATCCGCATCGACATCCCGATCATGATCGCCGTCGCCGTCGCCTGCCTGCCGATGTTCGCCCACGGGTACAGCGTGAGCCGCTGGGAGGGCGTCGTCTTCCTCGGCTACTACGTCGCCTACACCGTGTGGCTCGTCCTCGACGCGAGCGACCACGACCTCGGCCGCACCTACGGCATCGCCATGGTCGGCTTCGTGCTGCCACTGACCGCGATCACCCTCGGCATCGTCGGGGTTCGCACCTGGCGTTCGACACGGTCCCCGTCGTCCTGACAGGCTCGGCGCTGCCATGAGCCTCCTGTCCTTCGTCCTCATCGCCCTCGGCGTCGTCGGGCTCGTCGGTGGCGCCGAGGCCCTCGTGCGTGGCGCCGCCGCGATCGCGGCGCGATCCGGCCTCAGCCCCATCGTGATCGGGCTCACCGTCGTCGCCTTCGGCACCAGCGCACCCGAGCTCGCCGTCAGCGTCGGCGCCGCAGTCCGCGACAACGCCGAGATCGCGATCGGCAACGTCGTCGGCTCGAACATCGCCAACGTCCTGCTGATCCTCGGCCTCTCGGCGATGGTCGGCGGGGCGCTCACGGTGCACCAGCGCATCGTCCGCATCGACGTCCCGATCGTCATCGGCGCGTCGGTGCTCGTGCTGCTGTTCTCGCTCGACAACGAGATCGTCCGGTGGGAGGGCATGGTCCTCGTCGCGCTCCTGGTCACCTTCATCACCTGGACGGTGATCGAGGCCCGGCGCGAAGCCGGCACCGACCTCACGGTCGAGTCGGAGTACGACGAGGCACTCGACCCGGAGCGACTCAAGGCCACGTCCCCGCTCGTCGACGTCGGGCTGATCCTGCTCGGCCTGGTGCTGCTGGTCGCCGGCTCGCAGTCGCTGGTCACCGGCGCCACCGACATCGCCGAGTCCCTCGGCGTGAGCGACCTCGTCATCGGCCTCACGGTCGTCGCCGTCGGCACCTCACTCCCCGAGCTCGCCACCTCGGTCCTCGCAGCCCGCCGCGGCCAGGTCGACCTCGCCGTCGGCAACGTCATCGGCTCGAACCTGTTCAACCTGCTCGCGGTGCTCGGTCTGACGGCCACCTTCTCGCCCTCGGCCCTGCCGGTGCTCGACGGCGCGATCCGCATCGACATCCCGATCATGATCGCCGTCGCCGTCGCCTGCCTGCCGATCTTCGCCAACGGCTACTGCGTGAAGCGGTGGGAGGGCTTCCTGTTCTTCGGCTACTACGTCGCCTACACCCTGTGGCTCCTCCTCGACGCCAGCGACCACGACCTCGGCCGCACCTACGGCATCGCGATGGTCGGCTTCGTGCTCCCGATCACCGCCGGCACGCTCGCCATCGTCGGGTTCCGCGCCTGGCGGGATCGCCCCGGCACACGACCCGCCTGAGGCGTCGTACGACACACGGCGTCGCGCTCAAGCCCGGGCGGGCGGCGGACGATGGAGAGGCGTGAACGCACGTCGCCTCGCAGGCGCTCTCGGCATCGCGGCCCTCGCCGTGGCGACGCTCGTGGCCACCGGCAGCCCGACCCACGACATGCTCGCCGGTGGTGCCGCGCTGGGCTTCCTGGGCGTGGTGCTGGCCGTGGTCAGCCCGGACTCGGCGCCATGAGCGCCGCGCCGACGATGCCGGCGTTGTTCTCCATGTCGGCCACGACCACCTCGGCACCGACGGTCACGAGCGGGAGCCATCGATCGGCCTTCTTGCTCGCCCCACCACCGACCACGATGAGCTCGGGCGAGAAGAGCTTGACGAGCTCGGCCAGGTAACGCTCGACGCGCTTGGCCCAGGCCGACCACGACAGGTCCTCGCGGGAACGGGCACTGGCTGCGGCCCGCAGCTCGGCGTCGACACCGTCGACCTCGAGGTGCCCGAGCTCGGTGTTGGGCACCAGCACGCCGTCGACGAACATGCCCGAGCCGATGCCGGTGCCGAAGGTGACCACGATGACCACGCCGCTCCGGCCCTGACCGGCGCCGAACCGCATCTCGGCGACACCGGCGGCGTCCGCGTCGTTGAGCACCCGCACCGGGCGGCCGAGCGCGTCGCCGAACAGTGCCGCGGCGTCGACGCCGATCCAGCTCCGGTCGATGTTGGCGGCGCTGTGCACCACCCCCGAGCGCACCACCGCCGGGAAGGCGATGCCCACCGGGCCGTCCCAACCGAACTGCGCCACGATCCCCGAGGCAACCTCGGCCATGGCCGCCGGCGTGGCGGGCTGCGGGGTGTCGAGGCGGTGGCGTTCACCGACCAAATCACCCAGGGCGAGATCGACGGGTGCACCCTTCATCCCGGTGCCCCCGATGTCGATCCCGAACCCGATGCCCTGCCCGTTGGTCACAGGGCCACACCGTAGCGATCGAGGTCAGGCCGCCGCGCGGGTGCGGCGCAGGATCGGGTCGGCCGCCGCGAGGCTGCGATCAGCGATCCGCAGCACCCGACCCGCGGCACCCGGGGTGGAGCTGTCGAGGAGGTTCCCCATGACCTGCAGGGTGATGCCGGCGATGGCCTGCGTGCCGACCGCGACGCGCAGCCCCGGGCGCAGGATCCAGGGATGGCCGATCAGGAACGAGAAGCGGCGGCCGGTGCGCAGGAAACCGTCGAAGCGCGCCGCGACCTCGTGGTCGTAGCGCTCCGACACGTGGGCCGGGTCGGTGAGGAAGAGGTCCGCGGCGAGCATGCCCGACTCGAGTCCGTAGTCGATGCCCTC
>CAYRXQ010000104.1:0-10233 GCA_964428115.1 uncultured Ilumatobacteraceae bacterium | reverse complement strand
GTTGTTGGTCAGCACCGTGCGGTCGAGCTTGACCGACAGGCGGCTGACGATGTCGCGGCCCTCGTAGTTCTGCGGGACCCTGATCAGCTCGGGCGCGTCGCCACCGTCGATGACGGCCTTCATCGCCGAGGCGACGGCCGCGCCGGGCAGCGCGCCGCCGAGGTCGCCGGTCGCGTAGACCTTGGTGGCCCCGAACTCGCCGAGTGTGCCTGCGATCGCCGAGGCGTCGCCGCCGACGAACGCGGTGACCGAGCCACCCAGCGAGCGGGCCTTGGTCAGCAGTTCGAGCGTGCCCGTGGTGGGCGCGCCGTTGGTCTCCTGTGCGAAGACCCAGATGTTGGTGATTGCCATGATGTTCTCCTGGTCCGGGGCTCTGCTCAGATGACCTTGAGTGCGTCGAGGAACTCGACGACCTTGCCGAAGGTCTCGCCGTCGTCCTCGATGATCTCGCCGGCCTGACGCTCGGCGGCCTTGGTGACGTCGGTGATCTCCTGGCCGGCGCCGGCCCAACCGACGCTGGTCACGCCGAGGTCGGCGGCGGTGACGGTGTCGACCGGCTTGGACTTGGCGGCCATGATCCCCTTGAAGCTCGGGTAGCGGGGCTCGACCACGCCGGCCGTGACGCTCACGAGCGCCGGCAGCGGGCAGGTCACCTCGTCGTAGCCGGCCTCGGTCTGGCGGTCGACCTTGAGCGAGCCGCCCTCGACGGTGACCTTCTTGGCGAAGGTGACCGACGGCAGACCGAGGAGCTCGGCCATCTGCTCGGGCACGGTGCCGGTGTAGCCGTCGCTCGACTCGGTGGCGGCGAGCACGAGGTCGGCACCGCCGAGCTTGCCGACGGCCGCAGCGAGGACCTTGGCGGTGGTCAGCGCGTCGGAACCGGCGAGCGCCGGGTCGGACACGAGGACGCCCTTGGCGGCTCCCATGGCGAGCGCGGTGCGCATGCCCGAGACCTCACCGTTGGGGGCCATCGACACGATGCTCACCTCGCCGCCACCGGCGGCGTCGACCAACTGGAGGGCCATCTCGACGCCGTAGCTGTCGGACTCATCGAGGATGAGCTTGCCGTCGCGCTTCAGCGTGTTGGTGGTCGGGTCCAGTTCTCCCGGTGACGCAGGGTCGGGGATCTGCTTGACGCACACGATCACGTTCATGGCGTGTCATTGTGTCGGAACGACCACCGGATCACCCAACCGGCGACCCCGTCTGCGACCAGGGGCACACTGGTACCGTTCGCGGCCTTGCGCATCCTGCTGGTCGTGAACTCCTTCGCCTCGTCGGTGACGGCACGCAACACGGTGGTCGTGCACCGGCGGCTCGGGCGCGGTCACCAGGTCGAGGTGGTCGAGACCAACCGACGTGGCCATGCCACCCGGTTCGCCCACGACGCCGCGCGGCGCGGGGTCGACGTGGTCATCGGCTACGGCGGCGACGGCACGCTCAACGAGGTGGCGACCGGGATCGCGGGCACCGACACCGCGCTCGGCGTGCTGCCCGGCGGCTCGACCAACGTCTTCGCCCGGACGCTCGGGATGCCCAACGATCCGGTCGCCGCGGTGGAGCTCCTCGCCCGGGGCATCGACGCCGCGGATCTCCGACCGATCGGCCTGGGTCGCGTCAACGGGCGCTTCTTCTGCTTCCACACCGGGGTGGGCTTCGACGCCGCGGTGGTCGAGGCCGTCGAGCGGCGGGCCTCGCTCAAGCGCTGGTTCGGGCACCCGTTGTTCATGTACGCCGGGCTGTCCACCTGGTTGCGCGGCTACGACCGGCACGCCCCGCACTTCGCCGTGCACACCGCCGACGGTCGCCGGGTCGACGACGGCTACTTCACGATCGTGCTCAACACCAATCCGTACACGTTCCTGGGCAACCGCCCGCTCGACCTGTCGGCGGCCGCGACCCTCGACCGCGGGCTCGTGGCGGTCACCTTCTCGACGCTGCGGGCTCGGGCGATCGTCGGCTCACTGGCCGGGGCCCTGCGCGGCGGCGGGGTCGAGGCCTCCGACCACCTGACCGAGTGGACCGACCTCGACGAGCTCGTCATCGATCATCCGCAGCCGTTCCCCTATCAGGTCGACGGCGATCATCTCGGCGAGACGACGCGGCTCGAGTTCCGGCACGTGCCCGATGCGGTACGGCTGGTCTTCCCGGCCGCCGATCCCGGCCAGCGCTCAGGCTGATCGAGCGGCGCCGGCACGGAGGGCGACCGCGACGTCGGGCACGTTCGTGCACAGCCCGTCGATGCCGATGGCCAGCAGCCGCTGCAGGTGCACCGGGTCGTCGCAGGTCCACACGTTGACGGCGAGACCCGCCGCGTGGTGACGGCGCAGCAGCGCCTCGTCGACCAGCTCGTACCAGGGGTGCAGGGCCGCGTGTCCGCGCTCGACGAGCGTCGCGACCACGTCGTCGGGGGGCGTCACCACGAGCCACGCCGTGTCGAGGCGTGGGTCGAGCCGTCGGACGGCGTCGATGGTGTCGAGGCGGAACGAGGAGATCAGCCAGCGACGGTGCTCGCCGCGTCGGACGAGGAGCTCGACGGTGGCTGCCGCCACCAGGTCGGTCGGATCGTGGTCGGGTTCGGACGGGTCGTTCTTGATCTCGAGGTTGACCCACGCGCCGGCGCAGGCGTCGAGCGCCTCGTCGAGCGTCGGCACGTGTGGCGGGAGGTCGGCCCGGTCGAGGGTGACGATCGCCGTCCCGTCCGCGAGGTGGGCGTCGTGGTGCACCACGAGCCGGTGGTCGGCCGTCCGGCGGACGTCGAGCTCGATGCCGTCGGCACCGAGCGCCACGGCGGCGCGGAACGCGTCGAGCGTGTTCTCGGTGGCCGCTCGGGGGGCACCGCGATGGCCGATCACCTGGGTCATGGGGCTCAGTCTGCACGACCCATCCACCGCCACGTGATCCCGCAGATCGCCGCTGGCGTGGGGCCATCACTTTTCGAGATAGCGACCGATGGGTCCATCGGAACCATTGCCAAACTCCCGGTGAACGCCTAGGTTGACCTCCCGTCGCCGGGGCGGACGGGAACACGCCGGCGAGTTCGCACCGCACCATTCGGTCCCTGCCATCCAGGAGTCACCACGTGTCGATCCTCGCGTCCAGTCTCGCCCTCGCAGCCATCGATGACTCGTGGCGGGACCATGCCCTGTGTCGCGACACCGATCCGGATCTGTTCTTCCCGGTGGGCACCACGGGCATCGCCCTGGTCCAGATCGACCATGCCAAGCAGGTCTGCGGTGAGTGCCCTGTGACCTCGGCCTGCCTCGACTTCGCCCTCGAGACCAACCAGGACTCGGGCATCTGGGGCGGCCTCTCCGAAGAGGAGCGCCGCGCCATCCGTCGCCGGCGCGCCGCCGAGCAGCGCGCCGCAGCCGTCGGCTGACCGCTCGCCCGACCCCCGCGCTCAGCCGTCGCGGCGCAGCTCGGCTTCGGCCTTCTCCACCAATCGCTCGGTGGCGCGTCGATCGAGCGGCCGCAGCGTCTTGACGTCGACCTCCATCTCGCCGGTGACCGGGCGATGGCTCTCGATGTCGCCGAGGACCACGACGTCGGTGAGGTCCGAGCTCCCCGCGAGCCGACGCAGCGTGTCGGCCACCTCCTCGCTCGACTGCGTCCCGACGTGGAGCCGGAACGTGGCCGCTGCCGACTCCTGCGAGAGGTTGCGGACCTGTGCGAGCGAGGCGTTCGGGAAGTGCAGGGTGCTCGTGCCGTCGCGCAGGCGGGTGCTGAACAACCCGACGTGATCGACCACGGCGTGCACGGGTTCGGCCCAGCCGACCTCGGTCACGATCTCGTCGCCGACCCCGTAGCGATCCTCGAAGTGGACCAGCAGCCCGGTCAGGTAGTCGTTGACCCGGTGCTGGCCACCGATCGCGAGGCCGGCACCGATGAAGCCGGCGCTGGACAGGACCACCGCGGCGTCGACGTCGAGCACGTGGAACACGATGATCACGGCGATGATCCAGATCACGAACGAGATCAGGTGGCTCACCATGTTGGCCGCGGCGTCGATGCGCTGGCGCCGACGGTGCTCCCAGATCTCCTGGGTCTCCCCGGTGACACGGCGCGACCGCGTCCGCCACATCGAGGAGGGTCGGACCAGGCTGCGCTTGGCGATGCGGCGGACCGTCCAGCGCACCACCAGCGCCGTGACGCGGGTCGCCACGAAGGCTCCGAGGAGGATCCCGAGCACGATCAAGGGCTGCGAGATCGTGTCTCCGTCGACGATCGGATCGGTGGGTGCGGCAATCACCGCTTCAGTGTGCCCGATTCGACCCGAACATGACGATCATGTGACGATCGTGACGTGCGCTCCGCCGCGTCGGTGCGACGGCTCAGGTGGGGTCGATCGGCACCACGAGGTCGACGACGGTGCCCCCGGCCCGACCGGTGGCGGGGAAGTCGACCGCCTCCAGGTCGGCGGTCGTCGCCGGACGCATCTCGATCGTGCCGTTGAGCTCGGTGGTCACCAGGGTCCGCACGATCGACAACCCGAGCCCGGTGACCTCCTCGAGCCGGAACCCCGACGGCACGCCGCGCCCGTCGTCGACCACCGTGATCGCCAGGCGCGACTCGTCGTTGTCGAGGCGAACCACCACCGTGCCGCCCGAGCTCCCCTCGGGGAACCCGTGGTCGACCGCGTTCTGCAGCAACTCGGTCAGCACCACCGACAGCGGCGTGGCGATCGAGGCCGGGACGCGGCCACCGTCGCCGCGCACCGTGAAGCGGACCGGGCGGTCGGGCGACTGCAGCCCCTCCTCGGCCAGGCGCAGCAGCGGGCGCACGATCTCGATGAAGGTGACGTCGTCGCCCGGCTCGCGCGACAGCGACTCGTGGACCAGCGCGATGGTCCGGATGCGGCGGACCGACTCCGAGACCGCCGCCTTGGCCTCGGGGTTCGTGAGGCGGCGAGCCTGGAGCCGTAGCAGCGAGGAGATCGTCTGCAGGTTGTTCTTCACCCGGTGGTGGATCTCGCGGATCGTGGCGTCCTTGCTGAGCAGCAGGCGGTCGCGCTTGCGCAGCTCGGTGACGTCACGAACCAGCAGCACCGCACCGGTGACCTCGCCGGCCTCGAGCAGCGGGACCGAGCGGCACAGCAGGGTCACGTCGGCGCCCTGCTCGAACTCCTCGATCACGGGGACCTTGCGCTCGTAGGACTGCCGCACGGGACCGTCGTGGAACCCCAGCTCGGCCAGGCGCATCCCGATCGGCGTCGCCTGGATCCCGACGCGATGCAGGGCCGAGTTGGCGTTCGGCGACACGTAGCGCACGGCGGCCGAGTCGTCGAGGAGCATGACGCCGTCGCCGACGCGCGGCGCCGCGCTCGAGGAGCCCAACGGGCTCGCGAACGGGAACGAGCCCGCGGAGATCATCGTCGCGAATCGCTCGAAGATTCCCACGTAGGTTCGCTCGAGCTCACCCCGCCGGCGGCCGGCCTGCTCGATCCACTCCTTGGTGAGCACCGCCACCACCTGGCCGTCGACGCGCACCGGGATGGCGAGCATCCGCGACTGGTCGGGCAGGTCCTCGACCTGGACGTCGCCCTCGGCGATCCGCCCCGACTCCAACGCCGTGGCGAGCATCGGACGCTCGCTGTCGTTGGCCCACGACCCCACCCAGTCGGTGGGGTAGATCGTGGGCCCCGTCGCGGGTCGCACCTGGCCGACGGTCAGCCACCGACCGTCGGGCGCCGGGAGGTACAGGAGCAGGTCGGCGAAGCAGAAGTCGGCCAGCATCCCCCACTCGGTGACCAGGCGATTGAGGTGGACCACCTGGTCGCGGGTGAGGGTGGTGTGCTCGCGTGCGAGCTCGGCCAACGATGTCACGGGCCGAGAGAGTATCCGGACGGGCCCGTCCACCCCCGGGATCGCGCGGCCCGGCTCGTCGGGGGCGGAGGTCACTCCCGCTCCACCCGGGCGAAGATCGCCTTGAGGTAGGCGCCCTGGTCGAACGTGATCGGGTGATCGATCGGATGGGCCGTGCGCCGCAGCTCGTGCAGCACGTGTCGGGCGTCGGACGCGGCCTGGTGCACGGTGTCGGCGAACTCGTCCGCGGTCACCCGGCTCGAGCACGAGGCCTGCACGAGGATCCCGCCGGGTTCGATCAGCGGGAGCGCCGATCGGGTGAGGCGTGCGTACGCCTGCAGCGCCCGCGGCACCGCCGCCTGGTTCGAGGCGAACGAGGGCGGGTCGAGCACGACCACGCCGTACCGCTCGCGACGGCGGCGGAGCTCGTCGAGCACCTCGAACGCGTCGCCGACGGTGGCACGCACCCGACAGGCCCGCACCGCGGTGATGTGCCGGTTGAGCTCGAGGTGGTGCTGGGCCGCGGCGATCGCGGGGCCGCTGATGTCGACCAGGTGCACACTCGAGGCGCCACCGGCGGCGGCCGAGACCGCGAACCCACCGCTGCTCGAGAACACGTCGAGGACGTCGAGGCCCTCCGCGAGGCCACGCACCAGGGCCCGGTTGTCGCGCTGGTCGAGGAAGAAGCCGGTCTTGTTGCCCTCGACCACGTCGGCCTCGAAGGTCAGGCCGCGCTCGCTGAACCGCACGGGCCCCTCGGGCGGCTCACCGACCACGGTCACCCCGTCGGCCAGGAGCCCGACGGCGGCCGGTGGCAGGCTGCCCGCCAGCTGGCGGGAGAGGCGCATCACGATCCGCTCGGGCGACCGCTGCTCGACGAGCGCGTCGAGCACGGCGTCGAGGTGCGGGAACCAGATCGCGCTGTAGAGCTTGACCACGAGCGTGCCGGCGTAGTGGTCGACCACCAGGCCCGGCAGCTCGTCGTTCTCGCCGTGGACGAGCCGGCAGGCCGTGGTGTCGCGGTCGGCCAGCAGCGAGGCGCGGCGTGCGATGGCCACCGAGATGCGCTCGGCCCAGAACGCGGCGTCGACGGTGCGTGGCCCGCCGTGGTGCACGATCTTGACGCGGATCGGCGAGCTCGGGTCCCACAGGCCGACGGCCGCGACGCGGCGGCGGTCGTCGAACACCACGGCGACGTCGCCGTGGACGGCCTCGGCGGCCGCCCCCTCGGGCGTGATCGTGGTGATGGAGCCGTCGAACAGCCACGGGCTGCCGCGACGGACCTCGCGCAGCGCATCGGCGCTGACGCGCAGCCCGAGTCGACGGTCGGACCGGCCGACCGCGACGGCGGAGAGGTCGAGACGTCGGGTGGGAGCGGTCATCGGCGACCTCCTCGTTCGGTGGCGGGCTCGGCCTCGCCGCGCAGGTGATCGGCCAATGCCAGCAGGTCGGCCACGTCGGTGGGGTCACGGTCCATCACCGGGGCGCTGATGACCAGGGGCGCGAACGTCGCGAGCTCGGCGAGCCGTTCGGCCTCGCGGGTGGCGACGAGCGCCACGTCGTGGAAGCGCCGTCCGATCTCCTGGAGCACCCCGGCCACCGTGCCGGGATCGGCGTCGAGCCGAGCGGCGACCTCGGTCACGAGGTCGGCCTCCTCCGCGTCGCCGTCGCCTGCGGCGGTCGCCGCCACGAGCCGGTCGGCGCTGCGCTCGGCCTCGCGGCCGGTGAATGCGGTGGGCAGGACCCGGTTGGCGATGACGGCGCCGAGGTGCAGGCGCCGACTGGTGAGCTCGCGGGCCAGGTGCGCCGCCTCGTGGGCCGGGGCGGTCTCGAGCGTGCTCACCACGACGAAGGTCGACCGCGGGTCGGCCAACAGGGCCTCGACCTCGTCGGCATGGGCGACGAAGGTCGGCTCCATCGCCTGGAACAGCAGGAAGAAGTCGGCGATGTCCTGGAGGAACCGTGAGCCGAGCACACGGTCGGCCACCTGGTAGAACGGCTTCGACGCCATCGTGAACAGCCGTGACCGGTACGGCACCGTCAGCCAGCGCAGCAGACGGCTGCCGAAGAACTCGACCATCCGGCTCGGCGCATCGAGGATCGACAGCGCATTGCGCGAGGGCGGGGTGTCCACGATGACGAGATCGAAGTCGCCACGGGCGTGGAGGTCGTGCAACTGCTCCATCGCCAGGTACTCGTGGCTGTGCACGAACCGGCTGGTGATGTTCTCGTACAACGGGTTGGCGAGCACGGCGTCGCGGATCTCGGCGTCGGGTGCTTGGCGTGTGATCAGCTCGTCCCATCCAGCCTTCGTGTCGAGCATCGCCACCCACAACTCGCCGCGCACCTTCACCCCTGCGTCGGCGAACGCCGACGGGTCGATGCGCGCTGGCGTGTTGCCGAACTCGTCGAGCCCGAGCGCGGTGGCCAGACGGCGAGCCGGGTCGATGGTGAGCACGAGCACCCGCCCCTTCTGCCGGGTGGCGGCGGCGATACCGAGCGCGGCGGCGATCGTGGTCTTGCCGACGCCTCCGGACCCCGCGATCAGGATCATCTCGCGACTCGCGAGCAGGTTGTCGAGATCACTCATCGCGCCGGCCTCGCGGGTTCGACGACGCCACCACGGGATCGAGCTCGTCGGTCAGTGCGTCGGCGACGAGCGACACCACCCGTGGACCGGATGCACGCGCGAACAACTCCGGCACGGTGATGATCGCCAGGTCGTCGGCGACCTCGTCGGCGTCGGCGATCCACGAGCGCAGACGATCGAGATGGCCGGCGCCGGTCGAGCGTCTCGACTCGGTGAGCCGAGACGCTTCGAGCACGGTGCGCACACCGGGGCCGACGGCGTCGACCAGGATCGCCATCGCCTCGTCGAGGTGGTCGACGATGGCCTGTTCGCGACGGTTGAACATCGCCGGCAGCACCCGGTTGGCGATCACGGCCGACGCGTGGGCGCCGGTCTCGGCACGCAGCCGCCCGAGCAGTTCGATGGTCTCAGTGACCGGCATCTCCTCGGGCGTCGTGACGACGGCGACGCCCGTACGTGCGGGATCGTCGAGGATGTCGAGCATCCACTGGGTCTGGTCGCGCACCAGTCCGACCTGCACGAGGTCGGCGATCACCCGCGGCGCGCCGATCTGGCTCACGATGTGTCCGCTGGCTTCGGCATCGACGACGATCAGGTCGTAGTGGCCCTCGCGCACCTCCCAGCAGAGCTTGCCGACGCCGAGGATCTCCTTGACGCCGGGCGCAGCGTCGGCCACGAAGTCGAACGTCGACGCCAGCGGACCGATGCGGCCGAGCAGCGGGATGCGGACGAACAGGCGCAGGTACTCGCGCAGCGAGTCCTCGGTGTTCATCGCCATCGCGAACAGGTTCGGCGCCACCTCGGTGGGCTCGAACTCCAACTCGCCGACGTCGAACGCGTTGGCGAGCGCACCCTTCGCGTCCATCTCACACACGAGCGTGCGGCGGCCATGGCACGCCGCCACCTCGGCGATCGCCGCAGCAACCGTGGTCTTGCCGACGCCTCCCTTACCGGTCACCCAGAGCAGGTCGAGGTCGAGCAGACCTGGCTGATCGGCGGGATCCAGATTCAGCCCCCGAAGCCGATGCGACGATCGCCGTCGGCCGAGCCGAGCTCGACGTAGGCGATCTTCGCGGAGGGCACCGCGACGTCCTTGCCGCGCTTGTCCGTGATCCAGAGCACCTCGCTCGCACCGGCCAGGGCAGCCTCGATGCGCGACTTGACGTCGTTGCGATCAGCATCTTCGGCGAGCTCGACATTGATCTCGCGGGGGGCCTGGGTCACTCCGATGCGTACGTCCACGTCGCCACGCTACCGGCGGCCCAGCCCCGCACTACGACGACCGGATGACCGTGCGAGCAGCCGACCAGTAGCCGGGTCAGTGCCCGGCGGCAGCATTCGGGTGCTCGGTCGGATCGGCAAGGGGGGCGAGCGCGGCGGCCAGGTCGGCGACGGACCACTTACCGTGCTGCTCGACGGTCTCGCCCATCTCCCACGAACGCACCCGCTTGACCACACCGCCCTGCGCGAAGAACACCTCGCCGGTGAACGCACACGCAGTGCTGCTGAGGTAGACGACCAGTGGCGAGATGTTGGCCGGATCCCACTCGTCGAAGGCGCCCTCCTTGGGGGTCATGATCTCCTCGAGCCCCGGTGTGGCCAGGGTCAGCCGAGTCCGCGCACCGGGGGCGATGCAGTTGCTCTGCACGTCGTAACGGACGAGCTCTTTCGCCGCGATCTGGCTGAACGTGGCGATGCCGGACTTCGCGGCGCCGTAGTTCGCCTGGCCGGGATTGGAGAAGAGGCCCGACGTGCTCGAGGTGTGCACGAGGTTGCGGCGCTTGCCGCGCCCGGCCTTGTGTTCCTCGCGCCAGTACGCCGCCGCCCACCGAGTCGGAG
>CAYRXQ010000103.1:1706-10277 GCA_964428115.1 uncultured Ilumatobacteraceae bacterium | reverse complement strand
GTCGTGGCAGCGTGTGGCGACGACGAGGACGAGGCGAGCCCAGCGACGACCGCCGCCCCGGAGGCGACCGACGCACCCGAGGCCACCGACGCACCCGACGAGGGGGGTGAGGCTGCCGGCATCCTGGCCGACGTCTGCCCGAGCCCGCTCGTCATCCAGACCGACTGGTTCCCGGAGTCCGAGCACGGTGCCCTCTACGAGATGGTGGGCGATGGCTACGTGGTCGACATCGACGCGAAGACCGTCACCGGCCCGCTGATCGCCGCCGGTGGCGTCGACACCGGCATCGAGATCGAGGTCCGCACCGGTGGTCCGGCCATCGGGTTCTCGCCGGTCCACTCGACGATGTACACCGACACCTCGATCCACCTCGGCTACACCAGCCTCGACGCGTCGGCCACCTTCTACGAGGACCAGCCGACGATCGCCGTGGTCGCACCGCTCGAGAAGAACCCGCAGATCATCATGTGGGATCCCGAGACCTACCCCGATGCCGAGAGCATCGGCGACCTCTCGGACCTCGGCGTCATCATGAACGTGTTCGCCGGCAACGCCTGGATGGACGTGTTCGTGAACGAGGGCACCGTCGACGCCGGCCTCGTCGATCCGTCGTACGACGGCTCGCCGGCACGGTTCATCGCCGAGGGCGGCGCGATCGCGCAGCAGGGCTTCGCCTCGGCCGAGCCCTACACCTACGAGAACGACTTCGCGGACTGGGGCAAGCCCGTCGCCTACCAGCTCGTCCACGACGCCGGCTTCGAGGCGTACACCCAGCCGCTCGGCATCCGCACCGGCGATCTCGAGGAGCTGCGTCCCTGCCTGGAGCTCTTCGTGCCGATCGTCCAGCAGGCCACGGTCGACAACATGAACGACCCGACCCGGGCCCACGGGATCATCATCGACGCCGTCACCCAGTTCAACGACTTCTGGGTCTACGGCGAGGGCGTCGCCCAGTTCGGGTCGCAGCAGATGCTCGAGCTCGGTCTGGTCGCCAACGGCCCCGACGACACGATCGGGAATTTCGACGAGACCCGCGTCCAGGCCGTCATCGACCAGATGGTCGCCGTCGACCTGGCCCCGGCCGACCTGACCGCGGCCGACATCATCACCAACGAGTTCATCGATCCGACCATCGGACTGTGATGGACTGACGCCGTCGGCCGGGTGACCGGTCGACCGCACACGACCATGTCGTGGCCCGGCGCCCTCCACCGGCGCCGGGCCACGAACGGGTCCCGATCGGATCCGAGACGCGGGAGGGGAACTGGTGGAGGTGGTGATGGTGCTGTCGCAGCGCACGCCCGGCGACGGCAGCACCGGAGTGGTCCGCGAGGCCGCACAGGTCGCCCACGACGCGCTCGCACGAGCCGGGCACCACGTGACGCTGCTCGACCTCGACGCCGACGGGTTCGACCCGGTCATGGGCGCGGAGGACCGACGGGCCTACTTCGGGGCGGCGCCACTGCGCTGCCCACTCTCGCAGCGCTACGCCGAGGCGGTCCGAGGGGCCGACGCGATCACGTTCGCGTACTCGTCCGCGCTGTCGACGCTGTCGCCCAGCGTCAAGGGCTGGCTCGACCGGGTGCTCGTCCCGGGCGTGGCGTTCACCATGGACCCCGACGCCGAGGGCGTGCGGCGGGGGCTCACCCACCTGCGGCGTCTGGGGGGCATCGTCGCGCACGACGCATCCCGTTCGTTCGTGCGTCGCTGCCACGACAACGGTCGCCGGGTGGTGGTGCGCAACCTCCGGCTGTGCACCGGCCCGACGACGCGGACCACCTGGACCTCGCTGTTCGACCACGCGAACGCCAGCGACCGCGATCGCGAAGAGTTCCTCCGCCGCATCGACCGCCGGTTCGGTGCCTGGTGAACGCCACGGCCCGCGCCACTCGCACCGAGGTCGGCCCCACGGCGCAGGGTCGACGACCGCACCGGGCCGGGGGCACCTCGGTGGTGGTCGTCTACGCCCATCCCTGCCCCGAGAGCTACGTCGCGCAGCTCTTCGAGGCTGCAACGCGCGGCCTGATCGCCGCGGGTCACGAGGTCCGCACGATCGACCTGCACGAGTACCGGTACCTGCCGAACGGGACCTTCCCGCCCGATCACACCGCCGCGCTCGAGCGGGCCACGGCGCTGGTGCTCGTGTACCCCACCTGGTGGAGCGGCCAGCCGGCGATCCTGACCGGGTGGTTGGTCGCGGCCGCGCCCACCGGCCTCGGCAACGTGCGTCGCATCGTGACGCTCACCACCCACGGGGGTGGGCGCTGGGCGAACCGGCTGGCGGGGGAGTCGGGGCTCGGCGTGGTCGAGCGGGCGCTGCGCTCGATGGCCCGGCACCGTCCGAGTTGCCGTCGACTGGCGCTCTACGGCAACGACCGTGGCAGCGACGAGGTCCGCCGTGCGTTCCTCGCTCGGGTCGAGCGGCGGATCGGTCGCCTCGTCACCTGACGGCCTCAGTGATCGCGGAGCACGTCGAACACCCGACAGGAGCACTCCCGGTACCACTGGCCCATGGCCCGGTCGACGGCGGCGAGCTCGTCGGCCGGGATCGCCTGCCAGAGTTCCTCGGACTCCCACCAGATGATCGCGTGGACGTGGTCGAGGAGCCCCCGCTCGACCCAGACCTGCTTGCGGACGTACCCGGGCTGGCGTTCGAGGAAGCGGCTCCAGGTGGCCTCCTCGACCTCCAGCCACTCGGCCCGATCGGCGGGATCGACCACGAAGGTCAGGTATTCGACGACCATGGACGGGCTCCTCCTCAGCGGGTCCGGACGCCGCGGCGCCACACCATGCGCTCAGCGGGCCCGGTGGCGATGGCCTCCCGGACCGTGGCCGCCGGAACGGCGAGGAGATCCGCGACCGCCCCGACGTACAGCCCTGCCGGCTCGAGGCCCAGGACCCGACGCGACCGGTCGGCCACGGCGCCCCAGGCGTCGTCGGGGAGCAGGTGCGCCGTCATCACCATCAGCCCGGCCGTCTCGAAGGCGCAGCCGCGACCGACCGGGTTGAACGGATCCTGAAGGTTGTCGGCACCCGCGGCCACCACGACCCCGGCCTCGGTCAGCACTCGCACCGCGGTGAGGCCACGCGGCATCGGTGCGTGGCCGCGGCCCTGGAGGAACAGGTTGGTGTGGGGGAGCGCGACCACGCCGATGCCGGCCGCCGCGACCGCCTCCGCGATCCGGTGCTGGTCGTGCTCGGGCCGCTGCCCGAGGCTCACGCAGTGGCTGGCGGTCACGCGGTGCTCGAACCCGGTCGCCACGATCTCGGCCAGCTCGCTCAACCCGTCGACCGTGGGATCGAGGGTCTCGTCGGTGTGCAGGTCGAGCCCGACGCCCAGATCCGCGGCCAGCTCCACGAGCACCTCGGTGGCCGCCAGGGTGGTGCTGTCGAACTCGAGGTGGGGGCAGCCACCCACCAGGTCGGCGCCCAGCTGGATCGCGTCGCGGGTGAGGGCGCGCTGATCGGCTCCGAGCGCACCCGACACCGGCCACCCGCTGAGGGCGACGATCTCGACGTCGATCACCGCCGCGACCCGCTCGCGCACCTCCACCAGCGCCTCGACGCTGCGCAGCCCGTGCTCGACGGTGGTGTCGACATGGGTCCGCACCGCGGTGTAGCCGTGGTGGGCGAGCAGGCGGGCGGCTCGCTCGGCGCGCTCGACGATGTCGGCGACCGAGAGACGATCGCGATAGGCCTCCATCGCCTCGATGGCCCCGTGGAGGTCACCGGTGGCGTTCGGCACCCGCTCGGCCAGGAACGCCTTGTCGAGGTGCGCGTGGGGCTCGGCCGCGGCGGGCAGCAGGAGCCAGCCGTCGAGGTCGACCACCATGTCGTCGGGGCCCGTGGCGAGGTCGGGGCCGACCGCCGCGACCCGCCCGTCGAGCACCCGGACATCGGTCACGTCGCCCTCGATCGTGGTCGCGCGTCGCAGCACCGTGGCGGTCATCCGTGGCACGATAACGGCGCGGTCCGAGCGTGGCCCGCCACGAGACGAACGCCCTGATTCGGGGCGTCGGGAAGGAAGTCGGGGAGATGAAGATCGGAGCGTTCTTCTTCGGTGGCGTCGAGATGGACGACGCGGGGCCGGGTGCACCGGCGCCGATGGATCGGCGCTACACGACCGAGGAGTGCATGGCGGCCACGCACGACTACGTGAACTCGGCCATCGAGGCCGACCGTCTCGGCTTCGACTCGTTCTGGACGACCGAGCACCACTTCCAGTACGAGGGCTACGAGATCATCCCCAACGGCCTGCTGATCTCGATGTGGATCGCCGCGCAGACCAAGAACATCCGCCTCGGCGCGATGTTCAACGTCGTCCCGCAGTGGAACCCCCTGCGCCTGGCCGAGGACTTCGCCACCCTGCACAACCTGTCGGGCGGGCGCGGCATGCTCGGGGTCGGTCGCGGCACCGTGCCGCGCGAGGTGCTGCACCTCAACGACAAGGGCGTCTCGATCGGCTCGCACGACAACCCCGACCAGGCGGCCGCCGACGACCTCAACCGCGAGGTGTTCGAGGAGTCGATGGAGATCATCCGGCGCTCGCTCACCCAGGACCGCTTCTCGTTCCAGGGCAAGCACTTCCAGATCCCGGTGCCGGGCATCCCCGACCGTGGCACCACCGTGCAGGACCTCACCCTGATCCCGCGCCCGCTGTACCCGTTCGACATCTGGCAGGCCGTCACCAGCCCGCCCACCCTCGGCTACGTCCCGGTGGTCGGGCACGGCGCGGTGTTCTGGAACCAGCACCACGCCTTCATCAAGCGCTTCTGGGACACCTACGGCGAGAAGTACACCGAGGCGCACGGCGTCGAGCTCGCGGCCCACGAGAAGCGGATGCTCGTGGTGTCGGTGCGCATCGAGGACACCCACGAGAAGGCGATCGAGACGGCCCGGCCGGGTCACGACGAGTTCTGGAAGTTCCTCGGCCCCTACGGCTGGAGCCGCGGCTACATGGGCGAGGACGGCAAGCCGGCCAAGCCCGGCCTGATCCCCTCGCTCGAGGAGTCGATCGAGAACAAGACGATGATCGTCGGCACCCCCGAGGAGGTCGCCGAGGGCGTGCAGTTCTACCGCGACCTGCTCGGGCTCGAGTACCTGACGATCTTCCCGCACCTGATCGGCGACCCGTACAAGAAGGCCGACGAGCAGATGGCCCGGTTCATGACCGAGGTCATGCCGCTCGTGTCCTGAGCCCCGGCTGCGTCAGCGTCCGGCGGCGGAGCCGATGCGGGTGCGCGGGTCGGCGGCGCCGGCCAGCACCCCATCCGCGCCGGCCACGATCGCGTGCGCGTGGCCGACGGCCGAGTCGTACGGACCGATCCTCCGCATCGGGTGCCCGCGCTCGGCCAGGCCCTCGGCCCAGCCGGTAGCGGCGTGTGCCTCGACCGCGACCTCGGGTCCGGTGGGTGCGGTCCAGGTGTCGAAGCCCGTCACCGGCCCGCGCAGCGCCCACCGGCCCGCCGACACGGCGCGCGCCGGGCTCTGGCCGTGGAGGAACAACCGGGCCGCCACCTGCAACAGGATCTGCGGTTGGGCATCGCCCCCCATCGTCCCGAACACCGAGCGCAGCTCCCCGTCGACGGTGGCCAGTGCCGGGCACAGGGTGTGCGGCGGCCGGCGGCCGGGTGCCGGTTCGGCCGGGTGACCGGCGCGCAGGTCGAAGCCGAGTCCACGGTTGTGGAGGTTGATGCCGGTCGACGGCTCGACCAGCCACGACCCGAAGCCCGAGGCGTTCGACTGGATCAGCGACACGGCCATGCCCCGCTCGTCCGCGGTGCACAGGTAGGTGGTGTCACCGTCGGCCGAGGGCGCCCATCGGCCCGACGCCCGGTGCGGGTCGATCTCGTGCAGGCGGCCGTCGATCTCGTCGAGCAGGGCCTGGCCGTCGGCGTGTTCGTGGAGCGCGTCGGGACGATCGCGACCCGCTGCGGTCGCGGCCTCGACCAGCAGGTGGGCCCAGCGCGGATCGTCGGGATCGTCGGGAAGATCGAGCCGACCGGCCAGGCGGGCCGCAGCGAGGGTCAGGTACCCCTGGGAGTTGGGCGCGAGCGTGTGCAGCTCCACGCCGAACGCGGTGGTGGTGAGCGGCTCGACCCAGTCGGCCTGGGACCGTGCCAGATCGGCGTCGGTGATCACGCCCCCGGCCAGCGCCACCAGGCCCGATCCGAACTCGCCCCCGTAGTAGGCGTCGCGGCCACCCGCCGCGATCGCCCGCAGCGAGCGGGCGACGCCGGGCCGACGCACCCGGGCTCCCGGATGCGTCGCCTGCTGCGCGAGCTCGTGCAGGTTCGCCCGACCTCGCGCGTCGAGCAGGGCCACCGAGGCCACCAGCAGGGGGCTCGCCGGGAACCCCTCGTCGGCCAGTCGGATCGCCGGGGCCAGGATCGCCTCGAGCGGCAGGCTGCCCAGTCGCTCGTGGAGCGCGATCCACCCGTCGACGCAGCCGGGCACGGTGACCGCACGGACGTCGTGACGGAAGGGCATCGTCGTGTGGCCCTCGGCCCGCAGCTGGGCGGCATCGAGCCCGGCGCCGCCGCGCCCGCTGGCGTTCAGGGCCACCACCGATCGACCGGTGTGCACCAGGGCGAACAGGTCACCGCCCATCCCGCACAGGTGCGGGCCGGTCACCGCGATCGCGGCGTTCGCGGCGATCGCCATGTCGACGGCGTTGCCCCCCTGGCCCGAGATCCACATGGCGGCCTGGGTGGCGAGCTGGTCGGCCGTGGCGGCCATGGCGGTGGTGCTGCGCACCGAACCGAAGGGGAAGGACTGGTCACTCATGTGGAGCCATCCTCGTCGGTCGGCATCGCCTCGACCCAGGCGCCGCGGGCCTCGAGACGCTCGCGCAGCACGGTCGGCCGGTCGGTCATGATCCCGTCGACGCCGAGGTCGAGCAGGCGGTCCATCTCGCCCGGGTCGTCGACGGTCCAGACGTGCACGTGCCGGCCGTGGTGGTGCGCCCGCTCGACGAAGCGCTCGGTCACGATCGTGACGCGACCCTGACGGATCGGCACCTGGAGCGCCTGCCACGCGCCCACCGGTCGACGGGCCGCCAGGAAGCCGGCGATCTCTGCGGGACCCGCCGACGTGCAGGCCGCCGCGCCGAGGGCCGAGCGCAGGCGACGGAGGCGACGGTCGCTGAAGCTCCCCAGGCACACCCGGGGGAGCGCGCCGGTCCGTCGGATCACCGAGACGAGCCCGTCGACCACGGCATCGCTCTTGGCGTCGATGTTGACCCGCGCCCCGGGGAACGCGCCGAGCAGGTCCTCGAGGAGCGGGATCGGCTCGCGACCGTCGACCCGGGCTGCGGCGACCTCCGACCACGGCAGTTCGGCGATCGTGCCCGGCCGCCCGCAGGTCCGGCCGAGGTCGGGGTCGTGGAAGGCGACGACCACACCGTCGGCCGTCACGTGGGCGTCGGTCTCGAGGTACGTGTAGCCGAGTCGGACCGCGTGCTCGAAGGCCGGCAGCGTGTTCTCGGGGGCTTCGCTGGCCCCGCCGCGATGGGCGAACGCGAGCGGGCCGGGCCAGTCGAGGAACGGGTGGGGCGGGGGCACCCGCCCAGTATCGCCGTCGCGGCGGCGCGGTATCGTCCGGCCCATGAGTGCTCCGCATCCCCTGCCGCTGGCCGGCGCGCGCCACACCGCCACCGAGGTCATCGAGGTCCGCTCGCCCTACGACGGGTCACTGATCGGCTCGGTGCCCACGTGCACCGCCGAGGACGTCGACCGGGCGGTGGCGAGCGCGCGCACCGCGCTGGCCTCGCCGCTCCCACAGTGGCAGCGCGCCGAGATCCTCGACACCGCCGCCCGGCTGCTGCGCGAGCGCCGCGACCACTTCGCCGAGATCATCGCCAAGGAGGCCTCCAAGCCGATCGCGACCGCACGCGTCGAGGCCGAGCGCGCGGTCAGCACGTTCCTGTTCTCCGCAGCCGAGGCTCGCACCCTGGCCGGTGAGGTCATCCCGCTCGAGGCCTCGCCCGCCGGCATGGGCAAGATCGGCTTCACGATGCGGGTGCCCCGTGGCGTGGTGGGGGCGATCGCCCCGTTCAACTTCCCGCTCAACCTGGTGGCGCACAAGGTCGCCCCCGCCATCGCGGCCGGTTGTCCGGTGGTGCTCAAGCCGGCGAGCCAGACGCCCTTCAGCGCGATCGCGCTGGCCGAGCTGCTCATCGACGAGTGCGGTCTGCCCGCCGAGCACCTCCACGTGGTGACCGGCGGTGGTGGCACGGTCGGCAACGCGATCGTCGACCATCCCGACATCGCCCTGATCACGTTCACCGGATCCCCCGAGGTGGGTTGGGGCATCAAGGCGCGTGCGCCGCGCAAGCACGTCGGCCTGGAGCTCGGCAACAACTCCCCGGTGATCATCCACGGCGACGGCGACTGGGCCACCGCGGCGGCGAAGATCAAGATGGCCGGGTTCAGCCACGCCGGGCAGAGCTGCATCTCCACCCAGCGCGTCCTGGTGCACCGCTCGATCGCCGAGCCGTTCACCGCCGCCCTCGTGGAGCACGTCGGGACCCTACGGGTCGGCGATCCCCTCGCCGACACCACCGACGTCTCG
>CAYRXQ010000103.1:0-1696 GCA_964428115.1 uncultured Ilumatobacteraceae bacterium | reverse complement strand
GCTCCCCGTCGAGATCACCGCCACCGACGTCTCGGCGCTCATCTCGGGTGGAGAGCGCGACCGGGTGGTCGCGTGGATCGAGGAGGCCGTCGCCGCAGGCGCGACCGTCGCCGCCGGTGGCACCGTCGACGAGCACGGCGTGCTGGCCCCGACCGTGCTGACGGGTGTCGACCACGCGATGAAGGTCTGCGCGATGGAGGTCTTCGGCCCGGTCGTGACCGTCGACGTCTACGACGAGATCGACGAGGCGATCGGCAAGGCGAACGACTCCGAGTACGGCCTCCAGGCCGCGATCTTCACCAGCGACGTGACCACCGCGATGCGCGCCTTCCGCACGCTCGACTACGGCGGCGTGCTGGTCAACGAGGTGCCCACCTGGCGCGCCGACCAGCAGCCCTACGGCGGTCTGCGCGACAGCGGCAACACCCGCGAGGGCCCGGCCTTCACGATCCGGGAGATGACCGAGATCCGCCTCGTGGTGCTCTCGGGCTGAGTCCGCGCCGCCGCTAGATCCAGCCCTTGCCGCGGCCGATCTGGATCGCCCCGGGCAGGATGAACACGAAGGCACCGATCAGGAGCGCGATCTGGATGCGGAATCCCTTGAACAGGGTGGCGATACCGGCGAAGAACAGGGCCACGGCGAAGTAGACGCTCGCCAGCTCGAACTGGTCGCCCTGCTTGTTGGCGACGCTCCCCGCGTCGAACGCGGCGGCCGCCTCGGCGAAGAGTTCGTTGGCGAACACGAACTCGTCCACGATGTACTCGTCGGTGTCGAGCGGTGTGGCCGGGCCGACCCCTTCGGGGAACTCCTCCCACGCGACCCACGCCGTGTAGAGCCTCTCGTCCCAGAGGTTGTCGCGGATCACCGCAGCGGTCTCCTCGTCACCCTGCTGGAAGAGGATCTGGTACTCGAGGAAGAGCGACTGATCGGCGTTGAAGATCGAGACCCCGTCGTTGAAGGAGCCGTTGGCCTCGGCATTGAGCGTCGTCGACTGCGTGTAGCTCTCGAGGCTGTTCCCGTCGGCCAGAGCTCCCTGATAGGTCGCATACGCCGTGAGCAGACCGGCGATGCCGAGCAGGATCGCTGCAGCCAGCTCCATGATGCTCCAGCCGTCGCGCTCGGCATCGGGCCCGGTTGTGCTCGTGGCTCCGTCGCCGGGCACCGCTGCTCCGCCGCTCAGCGGCTCGTCCGTCTCGCTCATGGTCTGCGTCCTCTCACCACTGGTGGGTCCCGACCAGTCGGTTCGGTGGCGTGAAGGTAGCCCGTCGGTCAGCCGCCGACGCGCTTCCAGTCACCCAACTTCTCGGCCCGGGCGACGATCTGCGCGAGCGTGTCCGGATCGGTGAAGTACTGCTCGAAGGCACCGCAGCTCACGCACACGTAGTCGGTGTGCGGCACCGTCTTGCCGTTGAGCCGTGCGCCGTCGATGCCGTGCGGCTTGGCATAGATCGTGGTCTGCCCACAGCGTGGGCACGTCCCGTCCCTCATGTCGACTCCGACCGGGTCAGATCGAGCGACCGGCGGCCTGCCAGTACTCGTCCTTGAGGAGGCGCTTGTAGAGCTTGCCGGTGGGGTGGCGCGGCAGCTCGGTGCGGAAGTCGATCGTGCGCGGGCACTTCACATCCGCGAGCTGCGAGCGGCAGAACGCGATCAACTCCTTGGCCAGCGCGTCGGCGGCCGCCTGGTCGGCGGGCA
>CAYRXQ010000102.1:0-10356 GCA_964428115.1 uncultured Ilumatobacteraceae bacterium | reverse complement strand
GCCCCACTGGTCGGACCCACCCATCTGCAGTTCCACCCCGTGCGCCGCTCGCAGGTGCCGGAAGTCGTTGGCCTGCAGCAGCATGTAGCTGAACTCGGTGTAGGAGATGCCCTGCTCCCCCTCGAGACGGGCCCGCACCGACTCCTTGGCCATCATCTGGTTGACGGTCACGTGCTTGCCGACGTCGCGCAGGAAGTCGAGCACCGGTAGGTCGGCCGTCCAGTCGGCGTTGTCGACGAGGGTCGCGGCGTGCGGTCCCGGCTCGAAGTCGAGGATCCGCTCGAGTTGGCCCTTGATGCAGGCCACGTTGTGTCGCAGCGTGTCGCGATCGAGCAGGTTGCGCTCCTCGGAGCGACCGCCGGGATCGCCGACCATCCCCGTCGCTCCGCCTGCCAGCGGGAACGGTCGGTGGCCGGCCAGCTGGAGCCGTCGCAGGCCGAGCTGGCCCATCAGGTGACCGACGTGCAGCGAGTCGGCGGTGGGATCGAACCCGACGTAGGCACCGATCGGTCCGGAGGCCAGGCGTGCACGCAGCGCGTCTCGTTCGGTGGAGTCGTGGACGAGGCCGCGGGCCTCGAGATCGGCGAGGAGGTCCATACGACCGTCGATGTTGCCACCTCAGGTGCGTCGCCACACCCCTGGTTCGCGCTGCCGACTACCGTCCCGACGGTGGCGGACACCTCGGCGATCGACCTCGTGACCACCCGATTCCGGGAGTTCGCCGACATCAGCCGACCACGGGCGCCGCTGTACGCGCGCCTGTCGGAGGCGATCGCACAGGACCTGCCGACGGCGCGGCTCCTGCTGCACGCACCCGCGGAGCAGCGTCTCCCGGTCCTGCTGTTCGCGTGCGTCCATGCGCTGCTGCTCGAGCATCGTGACCACCCGCTCGCACGCTGGTACCCGAACCTGGCCACCGGCGCCCCACCGGCCGGGGATCCCTGGCCGACGTTCCGCACCTACTGCGCGACCCACGAGCCGGTGCTGGCCGGCATGTTGGCGAGCCGCACCACTCAGACCAACGAGGTCGGCCGGACCGCCGTGATGCTCCCCGTGCTCGGGCTCCTCGAGCGCGAGCTCGGCCCCCTCGCGCAGCTCGACGTCGGCGCGAGCGCCGGGCTCAACCTGCAGCTCGATCGGTACGCGTTCCGATACGAGCCCGAGCCCGAGCCCGGGAGCGGCGGCCGCACCGTCGAGGTCGGCGCGCCCTCCTCGGTCACCATGACCTGCGGGATCCGGGGTGCCGTCCCGATCCCGGCGGCGGTGCCGACCATCGCCGCCCGGCTCGGCATCGACCGCGATCCGGTCGACGTCGGTGACCCCGACCAGGTGCGCTGGCTCGAGGCCTGCGTCTGGCCCGACCAGGCCGACCGCTTCCGTCGGCTCGAGGCCGCCCTCGCGATCGCCGCCGCGGATCCACCCCCCGTGCGACGCGCCGACGCGGTCGACGGCCTGGCCGCCGCACTCGACGTGCTCGACGAGCTCGGTGGCCGGGGCCACCCCGTGGTCACGACCTCGTGGGTCCTGTGCTACCTGCCCGAACCCGAGCGTCGTCGCTTCGTCGACGAGCTCGATCGGATCGGCGCCGAGCGCGACCTGTCGTGGCTGGCGCTCGAGTCGCCCGCCCAGTCGCCCGGGCTCCCGCACGAGGATCGACCCGAACGGGTCGAGCTCACGACGGTGCTGCTGGCGCGCTGGCGGAACGGACGGCGCGAGGTCCACCACCTCGGCGTCGCGCATCCCCACGGCGCCTGGCTCCACTGGGACGGGCCGAGCACGCCGTTCTGAGCGAGGCCGGTCGGCGGTCGGATCGTTCAGCGAGCCCCACTGCTCAGTGAGCCCCACCGCTCAGCGCGCCTCGACTGCTCAGCGCGTCGAGGTCGGCGCGGCCGCCACGAGTCGCCAGCGCCACGGGCGGTCGACCCCTCGGGAGATCCCGACCCGCGGACCGGCCACCACCCGAGCACCGGGCGGGACCGCGCCCGGCACCAGGGTCACCGGCGCCGACGGGTCGCAGAGGTCGACCCCGTCGTGACGACGGTCGATGCCGAGCGCCTCGCAGAGGGTGCCCGGACCGCCCGTGAGCGGTCGGCGGCCACCCCGGCGCTCCGTCATGCACTCGACCCCGTCGAGGGGCTCCAGCGCCCGCACGAGGACCGCCTGCCCGTCGCCGGGCGCGCCCGTGACGACGTTCGCGCAGTGGTGCATGCCGTAGACCAGGTACACGTACAAGGTGCCGGCCCGCTCGAACATCGACGCGTTGCGAGCCGTGCGACCCCGCGCGCTGTGACTGGCCGGGTCGTCCGCGGTGTAGGCCTCGACCTCGACGATGCGACCGCTCACCGGCCCGGCGCGCAGGACGGCACCGAGCAGCGACGGCGCGACCTCGGGCGCGTCGCCGCGGAGCCACTCCCGGTCGAACCCGCTGCCGGGACTCACCCGGAGGTGGCCTGCTCGGCGAACGCGATGACCGAGTCGGCGATCATCTGCACGGCGATCGCCGCCAGCAGGATGCCGGCGACCCGCGAGAGCAGGAGCACCCCGGTCGGGCGGATCACCCGGTTGAGCACTCCCGAGAAGCGCAGTGCCAGGTACGAGATCAGCGACACGGCCACGATCCCGGCCCCGATCGCGAGCCAGTCGGCCCGGCCGTCCGCACGGCCGGTGAACACGATGGTCGCGACGATCACCCCCGGTCCGGCCAGCAGCGGGGTCCCGAGCGGCACCATCGCGATCGAGGTCCGCTGTTCGGGCGTGACCTCGGGCCCGCCCTCCTCGCCGCGACCGGTCAGGAGCTGCAGTGCGACCAGGAGCAGGAGCAGACCGCCCGCCCCTTGCAACGCGGCGACCGACACGTTGAGGTAGTCGAGCACCTGTCGGCCGACGAGCGCGAACGTCGTGATGAGCGCAAAGGCGGTGAGCACCGCGATCAGCGCGGCGCGATGTCGCTCCGCGTCGGTGAGCCGCCGGGTGACCGACAGGAAGATCGGCACGTTGCCCGGCGGATCCATGATCACCACCAGGGTCACCACGACCTCTCCGAACAGCTGCGCGTCCATCGTCGGGTCGGATCGGCTCAGTCGGGGCGGGGGCCGTCGGGCGAGTCGAGGATCCGACCCTGCTCGTCGGCCAGCATGGCCCGATACGACTCGAGCTGGGCCGGCAGGGCCTGCGGTCCGGCGGCGCCAGGGGACATCCGCATGCGAACGCCCACCCCGGGCGCCACCAGCGCGGCGGCGTCGGCACCCAGCTCGGCCCCGACCAGATCGCGCAGGGTCGCCTCCCCCGCCAGGTGTCGACGGACGAGCGCCCCGACCACGGCGTGGGCGTCGCGGAACGGCATGCCGCCGCGCACGAGCCACTCGGCCAGATCGGTGGCCGCCATGACCTCGGCATCGGCGGCCCGCTGCATCCGCTCGGGCACGAACGTGGCCGTGGCGATCATGCCGGTCAGCGCGGCGACGGCCAGCGTCACCTGGTCGACCGAGTCGAACAGGGGCTCCTTGTCCTCCTGCAGGTCGCGGTTGTAGGCCAGCGGCAGGCCCTTGAGCGTCGTGAGCAGGCCCGTCAGGTTGCCCACCAACCGACCGGTCTTGCCGCGGGCGAGCTCGGCGATGTCGGGGTTCTTCTTCTGCGGGAGCATCGAGGAACCCGTGGCGTAGCCGTCGTCGAGCGTCGCGAAGCCGAACTCCTCGGCCGTCCACAGCACCCACTCCTCGCCGATCCGCGACAGGTGGATGCCCACGAGCGCCAGGTCGAACAGCGCCTCGGCCACGAAGTCGCGGTCGCTGACCGCATCGAGGGAGTTGTCGAAGGCCCGGGCGAAGCCGAGGTCGGCGGCGGTCGCGGCCGGGTCGATCGGGAGCGAGGTCCCGGCCAGCGCGCCGGCCCCGAGGGGTGACACGTCGAGCCGGGCCACCGTGGCCAGCAGGCGATCGACGTCACGGCCGAGCGCCCAGCCGTGGGCCAGCAGGTGGTGCGCGAGCAGGACGGGCTGGGCCCGCTGCAGGTGGGTGTAGCCGGGCAGGTAGACGTCACCGGCCTCGACGGCCCGGGCCAGCAGCACCTCCTGGAGGTCGAACAGCGCCCGGGCGACCTCGACGAGCTCGCGCTTGCACCACAGGCGCAGGTCGGTGGCGACCTGGTCGTTGCGGCTGCGCGCCGTGTGGAGCTTGGCGCCGGGGGGGCCGGCGAGCTCGGTGACGCGACGCTCGACGGCGGTGTGGATGTCCTCGTCGGAGGGGAGGTACTCGAACACCCCGGTGCGGATCTCGTGAGCGACCTGGTCGAGCGCGGATTCGACCGCGGCGCCCTCGACGGCGCTGAGCAGCCCGGCGCGGACCAGGCCACGAACGTGGGCCCCCGAGCCGCGGATGTCGTCCTCCCACAGCCGTTGGTCGAAGGGCAGGCTGACGGTGTAGGCCATCAGCGCCTCGGCCGGCCCACCGGCGAACCGGCCGTGCCACAGCGTGGACCCGCGCCCTTCGCCGGTCGTGTCGGCACCCTGTGGTGTCGGCTCGTGCTCGTTGTCGTGGTGCTGGTCCATCATCCGCCTTCGATCCCTGCGAGCTCGCGCAGACGCGCCGCGAGCTCGGCGCCACCGGTCTCCTCCGAGTCGACGCACAGCAGTGTGTCGTCGCCGGCGACCGTGCCGATCAACCCGTCCATGGCGCTGCGGTCGAGGGCCGAGGCCACCACGTGGGCGCATCCGGGCGGGGTGCGCAACACCACCAGATCGCCCGATCGCGACACCTCGGCCACCCACTCGCCCATCACCCGGCGCAGCTGCTCGAGCGGGGCGAGCCGGTCGGGGGCGTACTCGGGCACCGCGTAGACCGTGGCGCCACCGGGCACCCGGACCTTCACCGCGCCCAGGTCCTCGAGGTCGCGCGACACCGTGGCCTGCGTGGCGCTGATGCCCTCGGCCTCGAGCAGCTCCACCAGTTGTGGCTGGCTCGTCACCTCGCGCTGGGCGATCAATCGCCCGATCGCCTGCTGGCGTTGCACCTTGGTGCTCACGACGGGCGGACCCCGAGCAGGTGGGCCAGCACACCGCGGGCTGCGTGCATCCGGTTGTGGCCCTGTCGGATCACGACGCTGCGCGGCCCGTCGATCACATCGGCGGCTACCTCGAGACCGCGGTAGGCGGGCAGGCAGTGCATGAACACCGCGTCGGGCGCGGCGAGCGACATCAGCCGCTCATCGACCTGGAACGACTCGAAGACCCGCACCCGCTCGGCCTTGTCGGCCTCCTGACCCATCGACACCCAGGTGTCGGTGTGGATCGCGTGTGCGCCGGCGACCGCCTCGTCGGGCCGATGGACCGAGACCACCGAGGGGGACCCCAGCAGGCGGAACCGCTCGAGCTCCGACTCCTCGGGGTCGTAGCCGGGTGGGCAGGCGAACCGCAGGTGCATGCCCAACACCGCGCTGATCTCGCCGAGCGAGCGGGCGACGTTGTTGTAGTCGCCGACCCAGGCGACGGTCCGGCCGTCGAGCCCGTCGAGCACCTGGCGCATGGTGAGCGCGTCGGCGAACGCCTGGAGTGGGTGCGAGCGGTCGCTCAGCATGTTGACCACGCTCACCGTGCTCGCGTCGCTGACTGCGACCATCCGCTCGAGGACGGTGTGGTCGAACACCCGAGCCGAGATCACGCGGTGGTAGCCGGCCAGGATCCGGGCGACGTCTTCGACGGGCTCGCGGGTGTCGAAGCCGACCTCCTCACCACGGGTGTAGACGGGATGGCCACCGAGCTGGACCACCGCCATCTCCATCGAGTGCCGGGTGCGGTTGGAGGGCTTCTCGAACACGAGTGCCGCCCCCTGCCCGGCGAGCGGGCGACCGAGCTGGTCGATGGGTAGCTCGGCCAGGTCGAGGACCTCACCGATGGCGATCGGGTCGAGGTCGGTCACGTCGAGGAGATGGGCCGAGGCGGGTCCCGCGCCGGCCGCGCTCACCCCGGCGCTCACGGCGCCACCTCGGCGAGCACCTCAGAGATGAGCCCGACGGCCTCGCCGATCTCGGCCTCGGTCACGGTGAGCGGCGGTGCCAGCCGCAGCGTGTGGGGATCCACGGCGTTGACGACCAGGCCCCGGTCGAGCAGCGTCGCTGCGACCTCGGCCGACACGATGCCCTCGGCCAACCCCACGCCGAGCAGGAGCCCGCGACCGCGCACGCGGGTGACCTGCGGGAGCGCAGCGAGCGCAGCGCCCAGCTCGGCGCCCCGCCGGGTCGCCAACGCCGGGGCGTCGAGGCGGCGCATCTCGGCGATCACGGCCAGCACCGCCGAGGTGGCCAAGGCCGTCCCGCTGTAGGTGCTGCCGTGGTCGCCGGGCCGGAACGCGGCCGCGACCTCGGTGCGAGCCCAGCACGCGCCGATCGGCATCCCGTTGCCCATCGCCTTGGCGAGGGTGACCACGTCGGGCGCCACGTCGTCGTGCTCGAACCCGAACCAGCGACCGGTGCGGGCGAAACCGGTCTGGATCTCGTCGACCATCATCAGGGCGCCGAGCTCGTCGCACAACGCACGGATGCCGGCCAGGTAGCCGGGGGGCGCCGGGTGGACCCCGCCCTCACCCTGGACGGGTTCGATGAGGATCGCCGCGACCGAGTCGTCGACCGACCGGCGCAGCTCCTCGAGGTCGCCCCACGCGACGTGACGGAACCCCTCGGGCATCGGGGCGAACGGCTCGTGCTTGGCGGGCTGCCCGGTGGCGGCGAGCGTCGCCAGCGTCCGACCGTGGAAGCTCCCGTACGCGCTCACCACGGTGTGGCGACCACGGCCGCCCCACTTGCGCGCCAGCTTGAGCGCGCACTCGTTGGCCTCGGCACCCGAGTTGGTGAAGAACAGCTGCCCCGAGGCCCCGGTGGCCGCGGCGAGGAGCCGATTCACCTCGACCGCTGCCTCGGTGGCGACCGGGTTGGCGAAGAAGTTGCTGACGTGCACCAGCGTGCTCGCCTGCTCGCAGATGGCGGCGGCCACCACGGGGTTGGCGTGGCCGAGGGAGACCACCGCGATGCCCGACAGGAAGTCGAGGTAGCGGCGGCCGTCGCGGTCCCACAGCTCGGTGCCGCTGCCGCGGACGAACTCCACCTTCGGGGGGCCGAAGACGGGCATGAACGGGCAGTGCTCGTGCCCGCTGGTGTCGAACCGGTGACCGGGCGACGGGGCGGCCGGGGTGCCGGGGGGTGCTGCTGGGGTCATCTCGGGTCTCCTGCGACCATCGTGCCGATGCCGGCGTCGGTGAAGATCTCGAGCAGCAGCACGTGTGCGATGCGGCCGTCGAGGATGTGGGCGCGGGTCACCCCGTGGCGTACCGCGTGGATGCAGCTCGCCACCTTGGGGATCATCCCGCCGACGATCGTGCCGTCGGCGACGAGCTGCTCGAGCTCGTCGGCGTCGGTCTGACGGATGAGGCTGGCCGGGTCGTCGACGTCGCGCCGCAACCCCTCGATGTCGGTCAGGTAGACGAGCTTCTCGGCGCCGAGCGCTTCGGCGATCGCACCGGCCACCGTGTCCGCGTTGATGTTGTACGCCTGGCCGCGGTCGTCGGTGCCGATGGTCGCGACGATCGGGATGAACTCCTCGGCGAGCAGACCCTGGAGGATGCCGGGGTTGATGCTCTCGACGTCGCCGACGAACCCCAGCTCGGGGTCGCGCGGCACCGCCTTGATGAGCCCGGCGTCCTCGCCGCTGACGCCGACGGCGTACCCGCCGTGGATGTTGATGGCCGACACCAGCTGGGGGTTCACCTGGCCGATGAGCACCATGCGGGCGATGTCGACGGTCTCGGCATCGGTGACGCGCAGCCCGTTGCGGAACTCGGTGGTCTTGCCGAGTCGGGTCATGAGGTCGCTGATCTGCGGCCCGCCGCCGTGGACGACGACCGGACGGAGCCCGACGAGGCGCATCAGCACGATGTCCTCGGCGAACAGCGCGAGCGCATCGTGGTCGGAGGTGCCGGCGAGCGCGTTGCCGCCGTACTTCACCACGACGACCTTGCCGGCGAACCGGCGGATGTAGGGCAGGGCCTCCACCAGGGTGGCGGCCTTCTGCGCGGCGACCTCGATCACGGAAGGACCCCCACGGTGGTCAGGCCGGCGGTCTCGGGGAGACCGAGGGCCACGTTGGCAGCTTGGACGGCCCCGCCCGAGGCCCCCTTGGTCAGGTTGTCGAGCGCGGCGAGCACGAGGACGTGGTCGGTCCGCTCGTCGTAGCGGGCGGTCAGGTGGACGGCGTTCGAACCGAGCGTCGCCTTGGTCGACGGCGGGTCGTCGCCGACGACGATGAAGGGCTCCCCCGCGTAGTGCTCGCGCAGCTGCTCGATCAGCGAGGCCGTGCTCATCCCGGCCCGGGCCGCGTCGGTGGGCCGTGCGTAGCAGGTGGCGAGGATGCCGCGGTTCATCGGCACCAGGTGTGGGGTGAACAGCAGCTGCGCGCCGATCTCCTGCTCCATCTCGGGGGTGTGTCGGTGGCGCAGCAGGCCGTAGGCGGTGAAGTTCTCGTCGACCGTGCCGAAGTGAGTGGTGTGCGAGGGTGCCCGACCGGCACCACTCACCCCGCTGGCGGCATCGACCACGATCCCACTCGATTCGATGGTGCCGGCAGCCACCAGCGGGTGGAGCGCCAGGGTGGCCGTCGTGACGTAGCACCCCGGGGTCGCGACCAGCCGTGTGCCGACCAGCTCGCGCCGGTACTTCTCGGGCAGGCCGTAGACCGCCTCGGCCAACAGCTCGGGCTGGTCGTGCTCGAAGCCGTAGTAGGCGGGATAGTCGGCGGCATCCCGCAGCCGGAACGCCGCCGAGAGATCGACCACGCACCCGACCCGGCCCACCAGCTGGGGCACCAGGCGCATGCTCGCCTCGTGCGGGAGGCCGAGGAAGACCAGGTCGAGGCCATCGACCGCGGCGCCGTCTCCGTCGCCGTCGAAGCTCTCGAAGACCAGGTCGGGATAGGCGGCCGCCAGCGACGGGTAGAGGTCGCGAGCCCGGGTCCCGGCCTGGCTGTCGCCGGTGGCGAGCACCACCTCGAACTGGGGATGACCCGCTGCGAGACGCAGCAGTTCCACCCCGGTGTACCCCGATGCTCCGATGATGCCGACCTTGACCATGAGCGCATGACCATACGCCCCAGTGCATGGATATGCAACAACCGGGCGGTCGGTAGCGTCGCACTGGGCCACGCCCCGCCGCAGGTGCCGTCCACTCCCCGACCCGGCAGACTGGTCCCGTGCTCCCGGGTTCCACCCCCACCAAGGGTCGACTCCTCGTCGCGACGCCGCCGCTCGAGGACCCGAACTTCGACCGGACCGTGGTGTTCATGCTCGAACACCACGACGAGGGCGCCATCGGCGTCGTGGTCAACCGACCGACCGACGAGGAGCTCGACGGTCCGCTCGACCGCTGGATCGATCTCGAGTCGCCGCCGGGTGGGGTGTTCGCCGGCGGCCCGGTCGAGCTCGAGGCGCTGATCGCGCTGGCCCGCACGCGGGTCGCGATCACCGAGCCGGCCGAGTTCCTCTCCCCCGTCACCGGGATGATCGCCTCGGCCGACCTCACGGCCGATCCCGCGCTGGTGGCTGCGGCCGTCGACGGCGTCCGGGTCTTCCGTGGCTACGCCGGGTGGGGCCCCGGACAGCTCGACGCCGAGATCGACGCCGGGGCGTGGCTCGTGCTCGACGCCCAGGTCGACGACCTGTTCGGCGACGACCCCGATCACCTCTGGCGCACGGTGCTGCGTCGCCAGCCCGGCCGACTGGCCTGGCTCGCGAACGCCCCCGACGACCTCGAATGGAACTGAGCGACCGCCCGGCCCACGGGCGCCGCTGAGCGGGACCGCCCCGTCGTCGGGCGGCGGCGGTCAGCGACCGGTCGTGAGCGCGGCGACCGCCTCGTCGGCACGGTCCGCGGGCACCAGCAGGTGATCGTGATGCTCACCGGCGATCACGTTGCAGGCGATGCCGTGCGCCGCGAGCACCGTCGCGACGTGCGCGGTGAGCCCCACGGCCTCGAGGGCCGAGTGCACCCGCAGCGTGAGCCAGGCCGCCTCGAACGGTGCCGGCTCGTCGTGATCGGTGGCCGCCACGACGAGGGAGATGCCCTCGGGCTCGACCACCATCGCCTCGGCCGCCGCCAGCAGGTCGGCGGGCACCTCCGCGAGACCTCGGGTGCCGGGCACGGTGCGGAACCGGTAGCGACCGGGCCGACGGTCCACCTCGAGCGTGGCGATCATCGCCGCGAGGTCGGTGGCGCCGCGCTCGCTGCCCGCGCCGTCAGGCGGGCCGCCGGTCACGGCCGTTCAGCCCCGGAGCTCGGCGCCGAGCTTGGCGCCCGCCGCGGTGCAGGCGCGTCGCACCT
>CAYRXQ010000101.1:0-10371 GCA_964428115.1 uncultured Ilumatobacteraceae bacterium | reverse complement strand
TGTTCCGAATGCCGTCCGATCGCTCGGCCATGCTGCCGGTCTTGTCGAACATCACGGTGTCGATCGACCGCATGCGCTCGAGGGCGAGCCGATCCTTCACCAGGATCCCCGCCTTCGCGGACACCGCTGTCGACAGCGCGATCACGAGCGGGATCGCCAGGCCGAGCGCGTGCGGGCAGGCGATCACCAGCACCGTGACGGTGCGCACGATGGCCTCGTCGAGGTCGCCGAGCGCCCACCACGCGAGGAACGTGACGACGCCGGCCGCGACCGCGATGTAGAACAGCAGCGCAGCGGCCCGATCGGCGAGCACCTGGGCCCGACTCTGGCTGGCCTGCGCATCGGCGACGAGACGCTGGATGCCGGCCAGGGTGGTGTCGTCCCCGATGGCGTCGACGCGAACCCGGATCGAGCTGTCGGTCGACACGGTGCCGGCCACGACACGATCACCGATCGTTCGACCCACCGGCCGTGACTCGCCGGTGATCATCGACTCGTCGAGCTCGGCTGCTCCATCGACGATCGTGCCGTCGACGGGGACCCGGGCTCCGGGTCGAACCAGCACGACGTCGCCGAGTTGGAGGTGGACCACCGCGACCGTACGGGTCGAATCGCCGTCGACGAGGTCGGCCTCGTCGGGCAGGAGTGCGGCCAGCGCTGCCAGGGCGTTCTGGGCCTGGCCGATGGCCTTCATCTCCTGCCAGTGGCCGAGCAGCATGATGGTCACGAGCGCGGCGAGCTCCCACCAGAACTCGAGGTCGAGCCAGCCGAGGCTGGTGGCCAGCGACGCCAGGTAGGCGACGCTGATCGCCATCGTGATCAGCAGCATCATGGCGGGCCGGCGGTCGCGGACCTCGGCGACGCCGCCGACCAGGAACGGCCACCCGCCCCACCAGAAGACGAACGATCCGAGCACCGGCCCGTACCAGGCCATCAGCGGCAGGTCGAGCGAGTAGTCGAACCACTCCATCACCATGTGGCTCGTGACGACCAGCGGCACGGTGAGCGCGAGGCTCAGCCAGAACCGCCGCCGGAACATCTCCGGGTCGTGCCCGGCGTGCTTGTCGTGCTGACCGTGCTGATCGTGCTGATCGTGCTGATCGTGCTGCTGTTGGTGTTCCTGGTGCTCTTGATCGTTCATGACGACCTCCTCGACACCGACAACCATACCCCCTGGGGGTATATTCCGTCGCGCGTCCAGCCTGTTGGTGGGCGGGCGACCTGGATGTGGTGGATGCGATGGACGAGGTGGATGGGGTGGATGGGGTGGATGATGTGGCCATGCAAGCCCAGGTCGATGTCGACGTCGATGTCGTGGTCGTCGGCGGCGGGATCGCGGGGCTGTTCGCCGCGATTCGACTCGGGGAGGTCGGGCTGCGATGCGTGGTGCTCGAGAGCCGTGATCGAGTGGGCGGCCGGCTGCTCACGAAGCAGACGCCGACGGGCCCGCTCGACCTCGGCGCGAGCTGGTTCTGGCCGGGCGAGCGGCGCGTCGCCGAACTGGTCGAGTGGCTCGGCGCACCGACCCACGCCCAGCACCTGGACGGTGACGCGATGTTCCAGGTGCCGGGCGGTGCGCAGCGGATCGAGGGGAACCCGATCGACGTCGTGTCGGGTCGCTTCAGCGACGGCGCCGCATCCCTCGCCGAGCGGCTGGCTGCCCGGCTCGGTGACGTCGTCGTGCTGGGCGCCGCGGTCACGGCGATCGAGCACGCCGGCGAGTCGGTCGTGGTCGAGCACACGCTTGGCGAGCTCGGCGCTCGGCACGTCGTGCTGGCGCTGCCTCCGTCGCTGGCGGTGCACCGGATCACCTTCCGACCCGGCCTGCCCGATCGGCTCCACACGCTCGCCGCGGCGACCCCGGTGTGGATGGGCGGCATCGCCAAGGTCGTCGCCGTCTACCCCGACGCGTTCTGGCGACGCGACGGGCTCGCCGGTGCTGCGATCAGCCACGTCGGACCGCTCCGGGAGCTCCACGACATGAGTGGCCCCGATGGCACGCCGGCGGCGATCTTCGGCTTCGCCCCGCTCGCGGCGGGCGTGCCCGCGCCGACCGAGGGAGCGGTGGTCGCCCAGCTGGTCGAGATCTTCGGGCCGGCCGCGGCGTCGCCGGTCGAGATCGTCATCGCCGACTGGCGGACCGACCCCGACACCGTCCCCCAGGGCGCGACGACGGCGACGGCGACGGCGGCGGCGGCGGCGACCTACGGTCACCCCGAGTACCAGGTGCCCGTCGGGAACGGTTGCCTGCACTGGGCATCGACCGAGACCGCCCCCGAGTCGCCCGGTCACATCGAGGGTGCACTCGCCGCCGCCGAACGTGCCGTCGCGGCGATCAGCGCCGCGATGGATCGGCAAACGCCGCGCCGGACGTGAGCGCGCGACTCGCGGCTGTGATGGTGAGTCGGATCACGCGGCGGGTTGGTCGATCCGGGTGAGGGTGCCCTCGTCGTAGGTGAGCAGGAACCCGAAGCCGCCGCTGTAGGCGAACCCGTCGGGTGCCGACGGTGAGGGTTCCGCGCCGTTGACGAGGGCGATCAGTTCGGTACCCGCGATCCGGTAGTTGGTGTCACTCCCGAGGCTTCGGACCGAGATGGGGACCTCGGTGACGGCCAGGTCGAGCTGGGCGACCGGCCCCGCGAGGTCGGTGCCGATGGGTGTGCAGACGCTGGCGGCATCGGCGCCGAACCGATCGGCGCATGCTGCTCCCGAGAACGCCTGGAGCACGTCGAACCGGAGCCGGAGCGGATCCTCCGGGAGGGCTCCCTCGTGGAGGTAGGCGAAGTAGGTGCCGTCGAACGGCTGGCCGGCGGCGGGGATGGGTTCGGTCACCTCCGGCATCGTCTGACCGTCGACGACCACGTAGTCGCCGGTGGACGGTTCGACGGAGGAGGTCGGGGTCGGGGTCGAGGTCGGCGGATCCGTGGTCTCGGTGCCCGTCGTCGATGGGGCCGACGAAGGGGTCGAGGGGGTCGATGAGAGGGTCGTCGAGGGTGCGGTCGGGGGAGGCGTGGTGACCGTCGACGGTCGAGTCCCGTCGATCGGGGAGATCGTGTCGCTCCCGCGGTCGCGCTGGGCGAGGACGCCGAGGCCGACGGCGGCGACGAGCAGGACCGATGCCGCGACTGCGAACTCTCGGCGCCCGATTCGGTGGTCCTCCAACGGTCGCGTCACGACGACGCTCGGGCTGAGCGGTGGGGGAGGCGCCGCGTCGACCAGTTCGTCGAAGGCACGCCGGATCTCGCGATCGAGGTCGTTCATCGGAGGAGCGCTTTCATGTGGCGTCGGGCGGTCTGTGCATCGCGTTGGACGGTGCGGGTCGAGAGGTCGAGGCGGCGAGCGGTGTCGGGGACGTCGAGGTCGAGCCAGTACAGGCAGAAGAGCACGGCGCGCTGCCGGGTCGTCAGGGCGTTCATGGCCGAGAGAACCTCGGGGCGGATGCCGATCTCGATGCTGTGGCTCATCTCGCGGGCAGCGAGCTCTCGGCGACGTCGCCGGGTGCTGCTGCGGTGCCGGTCACGGACCTGGTTCATCACGGCCCGGTAGAGGTAGGCACGTCGATCCTCGACCGTCGACCACTTCGGTGATGCAAACACGGCCGCGAAGGCGTCGGCGACCACGTCGTCGGCGTCGGTCGGTCCGCCGATCGCCGCCGCATATCGGGTCAGTTCGGGTGCGTGTTCTCGGAACACGGCCTCGTCGGCGTGGAGCATCGTTCGCATCGTCCCTTCAACGCCGCAGGTCACCGAACAGCGCCAATCTCGGTCACCTCGACCGGCTGTGGCTCACAGCACCTTGGACATGTGCACGTCCTCGGGTTCGAGCTCCAACAGCTCGGCGAGCGGCTCGGCCATGGGCCGGAAGCCGCGCCCGAGGTAGAAGCGCACCGTGTTCTCCGATGGCGTCGCCGAGACGACCATGTCGGTGTCGCCGGTGCTGCGGGCGATCTGCTCGAGCTCGTCGGACAGACGGCTGCCGACGCCCGTCGCCCGGAACGGTGCACTGACGTGGAGGAACGCGAGCTGCGCGGTCGTCGGCCGAACGTGGGGCACGACGACGCCGATGCCGACGAGCCGTTCGTCAGCGAACGCACCGACCGCGATCCCACCGCTCGTGTCCACGAGGTGCTCGACATCGACCACCCGGGCCCGAGCCGAGTGGTCACCGTCGCCCTCCGGGTCCCAAGCCGGCGCACTCCAGTCGCCGTGCCGGGCGACGAGCTCGGTGCCGTGCTGCTCGTACAGCACCGCGATGTGTTCCCGTCGATCGATCTCGACGATCCGCGAGAGCTCTGCTCGCCCCAGCCTCCGGAGTTCGATCGGGGAATCGATCGGGGAATCCACCGCCCCACGCTGGCACATGCCCTCGCCGTGGCGCGGGCGCGATCGGCGCGCGCCGAGCACGTCGCCGCCTGAGACCCGGACGTCGGGCAGATGCAGGCGAGCTGGTCGCAGGACGGCGACGTCGTGCGCTCAGGGATGCGAGGCCAGGAAGGCCGACAGCTCGCCCGTCGTGGGGCTGTGCAGCACGCCGGGAGTCCGCTCACACACCAGCGCCGCCACCGCGCTGGCCACCCGCAGGAGGCCCTCGTCGGACTCGCCCGCCAGGAGGCCGAGGATGATCCCGGCTCGGAAGCTGTCGCCGGCGCCTGTGGTGTCGCGAACCTCAACCGGGAACGGTGGATACTCCCTCGGCGGCTCGCCGCGGCGCCCGTACCAGGCGCTGCGGCCGCCGCGGGTGAGGATCACCAGGCCGTCGCATCGCTGCGTGTAGGCGTCCAGCAGCGCGGCGGGAGCTTCGATGGGGATGTCCCGAGAGGCGTACTCCTCGGACACGACCACGACCGCTGCGTGCCGGGCGATCTCGGTGTCGGGCGCGGTGTCGATGGTGACGTAGGGGATGACCAGCTCGTGACACCAGCGGGCGGCGGCGACCGACTCCGCTTCGAAGAACGGATCCAGGCAGACGACCCGACTGGCGGCGATGTCGGTCCGGTTCGGCGCATCCCAGGCCCGATCGGCGTGGAGCCGCCGGTAGGTGCCGAGCACCGTGCGTGCATCGACGTGTGACAGCACGACCTCGGTCACCGAGTCGGCACCGTCCTCGGTCGAGATCGCGCTGCAGTCGACGCCGGCCTCGGCGAGCAGCGCGAGCGCCCCGATCGATGCTGCGTCCGCCCCGACACGGTTGCCCGCGAGCTTGGTGGGGACACCGAGGCGGGCCAGCACGTAGGCCGAGCCGGCTGCTTCCCCACCGATCGACACCCGGACCGACGCGATCTCGGCATACCCGCCCGGGGCGGGGAAGTCGTCGGCCAGTTCGATCAGTGTGCTCGGCGCGACGACACCGAAGGCGTAGACGTCATGCATGGGGTTCCTTCTGCATGGGGGTCCTCCGAGGGTCTCCAGTCACCTCCGACGGTTCGGGTGCTCTGCCGGACCGACGTCGTGCGAACCGTACCCGTCGGTGGGCGACCGGTGCGGCCGCCGCCCCGCCCTCGTCGGCGGCGCGTCGGCCAGCACCGCGAGGGGCGCGTTCAGCCCGCGATCGGCACGCGTGCTTCGAGGAGCTCCCCGATCGCGATGGCGCTCATCGGCTTGCCGTACAGGTACCCCTGGGCGAGGTCGCAGCCGAAGGTCGCGATGCCCTCGTGTTGCTCGTCGGTCTCGACTCCCTCGGCCACGACCTGCATGCCGAGGTCGTGTGCGAGCTTGTTGACCGACTCCACGATGATCTTGCCGGAGTCCTCGGCGAGGTCGGCGACGAAGCACCGGTCGATCTTGACGATGTGGATCGGCAGATGGGCGAGGTAGCCCAACGACGAGTAGCCGGTGCCGTAGTCGTCGAGCGCGATGCGGATCCCCGAGTCCTGGAACTCGTCGAGGACGGCACTGACACGCTCGGCGTCGTCGATGAAGAGGTTCTCCGTGACCTCGAGCACCAGTGCGGTCGGCGGCGTGTCGTACGCCGCCAGGGCCTCGTTGACGGTCGTCACGAACTCGGGGTGGAGGAGATGACGGACCGACACGTTGACGTGGAGGTCGAGGTCGGTCCCGGGATGGTCGACGAGCCAGGTGCGACGATCTCGGCAGGCACGCCGCAACACCCATTGGTCGATCTCGTTGATGAGCCCGCTCTGTTCGGCCATGTCGATGACCGCGGTCGGCTCCACCGTCCCGTGCGATGGATGTGTCCAGCGAAGCAACGCTTCGACCCCGACGAGGTACTTGTTGTCGGGTTGGACGATCGGCTGGTACGCGACCTCGAGCTCCTCGAGTACGAGCGCTCGGCGAAGATCGGCTTCGAGGTTCTCGCTGTCGAAGTGGGACAAGGTGTCGCGGAGGTCGACGACCTGATGGTCCGCGCCGCCGCGACGTTTGACCTGGTACATCGCCATGTCGGCGTTGACGACGAGCTGATCGTCGAGGTCCTCGCCCGGGCCGGCGAAGGCGATGCCGACGCTGGCGGAGATGTCGAGCTCGTGGCCGTGGGTCGAGAACGGCGTCCGCATCGACCGGACGATTCGTCTGGCCAGCTCCTCCACGTCGTCGGCCGAGCGGATCTCCTCACAGAAGATGACGAACTCGTCGCCGGACACCCGTGCGAGCGTGTCGCTGTCGCGGACGAGGCTGCGGAGCCGATCGGTGACGGCGAGCAGCAGCGCGTCGCCGATGTGATGGCCATGTCGGTCGTTCACGTGCTTGAACCGGTCGAGGTCGACGAACAGCACGGCTGCTTGCGTCTGCGATCGCTTCGACCGTGCGGCGGCCATCGCCATGCGGTCGTGCAGGAGCTGCCGGTTCGGGAGCCCGGTGAGGGGGTCGTGGAGCGAGCTGTGGCGGAACGCGTTCGATGTCGCACGGGCCCGGTCGCGCGCTCGGGCGTTGAGGAGATAGGCGGTGGTGACATCGGCGAGCGTCTGGGCTGCCTCCATGTCGTGCTCGTCGAGTGGTCCGGTGCTGGTCCGATACAGGTCGAGCGCGCCGATCGGGACGTCGCCGTCACGCAAGGGGAAGGTGAACACCGCAGCGAGCCCCGCAGCGAGCGCTGCTGGCCCGTACCGAGGGAAACGGTCGTCGGCGGCGAGGTCGGCGACGGCGACAGCTTCGCCGGTCTCGAACGCGGCGATGCACGGCCCCTCACCGAACTCGGTCTGGAGTTGCTCCCATCGCAGTGCAGCGTCGCTGGACGCGGCGATGTAGTCGGGCCGGGTCGTGTCGGTGATGAGGGTGACCCCCGCGGCGCCGATCGGCAACACGCTGACGATGCGCTGCACGAGGTGATCGAGGATGCCCTGGATCGGGAAGTCGGTGATCACCGTCCGCGCGAACTCGCCGAGGACTGCCGACAGCTTGCTCTCGTTGACCACGGGTCGACCTTTCTCAGGGGCTCCCGCACATGGTCCGGACGGAACTTCTCGTCGTTACTACCCGTCGGGCAGACGTCTCAACCTGTCTGGACTCGGTCTGCTCCTCGGGCCACCGCGCGCCGGTCCGTACCCGGTGCGCTTCGGACCCGGCGGGCCCGGCGAACTGGCCTCTGGATCGGCGCGATGATCGCGGCGTGACGATTGCCGAGCTGCGCGTCTCACCGCCGCTGTTGACGTCGGTCGTGCTCGCCGCCGGAGTGGGCGGGCTGGTCGTCGTGTCTCGAGCCGTGGCCGGAGCGTTCTGGGGTACCTCGTCGGTGGTGCTGCTCGCGGCCATGCTCGGGGCCGCAGCACTCGGCTGGACGTCGAGCACCATCGATCCTGCGTGCACCACCTGGCGTCGGGGAAGCGTGGTGATGGCGGCCATCGTGCTCGTCAATCCCGGCCTCTGGGCAGCTGTCGCACTCGCCGACCACGGGATGCCCGGCAGCCGGCTGACGTGGATCTTCGCCGTTGCCGCTGGAACGGCGCACCTCCCACTCCTGGCGTCGTGCTCGGTGTTCCCACTGCTCGCGGCGCGCCGTCTGGGCGGAACGACGATGCGACCCCTGACCGGAGTGGTCGCCCTCATGGCTGCTGCGATGATCGCGTTCGCGCTGTTCTTCTCCGAGTTCGAGCCGTTCACGGCCGAGCCGCTCGTTGCCTGGCCTCCTGGCGAGGTCATCGGGTCGACGTTGAACCTGCTGTTTCTCGCCACCGTGCTCGTCGGCCCGACCGTCGCCCTGCGCGCCGCACGACGTGCCGAGGGCCGGATCGCTCAGCAGCTCTCCCAGGTTGCCCTCTGCGCGCTGGCCGGCGTCGCGCTGGTGATGTTGTGTGGCGCTCTCGGCGCCTCCCTCGGTCTCGGAACCGTCGTCTTGTTCGTCGGATTGCACGGCGCGGTCGTCACGGTGGTCATCGGTTGCACGCGGGTGATCACCGGTGTCGACGACGTGGCTCGGGTGCCCGAGGAGCCGGGCCAGCCGGAGGTTCCGGAGATCCCCCTTGCCCGCCTGAGCCGTCGCGAGTCGGAGGTGCTGGCGCTCCTCGCCGACGGCCTCTCGAATGCGGGGATCGCGGACCGCCTGGTCGTGTCCGAGCGAACCGTCGACGCACACGTGCGATCGATCTTCGCCAAGCTCGACCTACCGGAAGGGCCGTTCGACAATCGGCGCGTGCACGCCGTGCGGGCCTGGCACGAGGCGCGAACCCTGAATTAGGCGAAATCGCCGATGCGGCGCGCCCCGGCCCGGCACGAAGATCCGAGGATGCAGCTCGCACATCCGTCCCCTGCAGTGCCGTCGATGAACCGCCGCTGGCTCGTCCTCGCACTGGTCTGGGCGCCCTTCGTGTCGTTGTTCGTCTTCGCCGCGCCGATCTGGGGTGGTGACACCTACTCGCATGTCGTGTTCCACGTGGTGGCTCTCGGACTCCTCGGATGGGCCTTCAGCCAGATCCGAGCGAACCGCTCGCCGGCGAACGGACCGACTGAGCGGATCCTCGTCCTGGTCCTGTCGATCTCGGTGCCCTTGGCGATCCTGGGACACAGCCTGGAGCTCGTCGCGGCTGGCGCGCGGCTCATCGACGAGGGGTGGGCCAATGTCGAGACCGACGACATCTTCGTCGAGGGTCCGCACTCGTGGGCGGCGAACCTCACCGTTCCGATGATGCTGGTCTCGATGCTGACGGCGCTCGTCCTCGTGGCCGTCACTGCCATCCAGCGTCGCGATCGCCATGGGGCCCTCGACGCTGCGTCCTGACCCTTGTCGATGGACTCCGGGCATCCGAGAGTCGATCCGGTCCGGATGGTGCATCGCCACTGCTCAGGCGTTCGTGTCCTCCTCTGCGGCGGCCATCTCGGCTCGGGACTCGATGAAGAAGGCACCGAACGCGGCGGCGACCGAGGCGAACACCACGATGGCGTAGACGCTGAGCACCACGGCGATCAGCCGGCCGAGGCCCGTCTCGGGTTCGAACACGGTGCCGCCACTGATGGCAGCGTTGGACGCCCACCAGAGGGCGTCGCCGAAGGAGCCCTCGCGACCCGCACCCTGACCCTCGACCAGGTAGAGCAGTTGGGCGCCGGAGAACACGACCACGCCCGAGGTCACCATCAAGAAGGCGATCCGGCCGCCCAACAACGTGCGAGCCGTGCCGATCGTCCGGTACGACGAGCCGACGACGCGTGCTGCGGGGAGGACCCTGAGCACCCGCACTGCGCGGACGATCCGGAACACGCGCAGGAAGGGGAGCGCGAGGAAGAAGATCGACGGCCACCGACGACGGAGGAAACGGGCTGGCCGTCCGGAGATGACCAGTTTGGCGAGGAACTCGATAATGAAGACGACCCAGATGACGTTGCCGGACAGCACCAACCAGTCGACCGGGTCGGGCACCACCAACTCGTAGGTGACGACGCCCGCCCAGAGCACCGCCAGCACCGCCATCGGGATGTCGAGCCGCTCCTCGAGGATGACGGACAGACGCTCCCTGCGGGAGAGCTCGACCTCGGTCTCGATGCTCGACATGAGCTGGCTCCGTCGGCGGGCGGATCGGGGACCGCGAGGGAGAGGCCCGCCAAACCGTGCTACCCGGAGGCTGGGCTCGCCAAACACTGCAGGTCGCTGGTGGACTGACTCCGAGGACTTCGACATCCGCTCGGGCATCGGCCCGGACCTGTCACGCGACATCGCCGACTGGATCGGCGGTGCGCGCACCCGGTTGCGGGAGCGGGCTCCCGCTACTCGCCGGTGAAGACGGGCCGGCGCTTCTCGAGGAACGCTTGCATCCCCTCGCGTTGATCTGCAGTGCCCGAGCAAGCGATGACTGCGGCACGTTCGGCAGCCAAGGCATCGTCGAGGGATGCGTCGCCGGCGCCGCCGCCGCACCGAAGGACACCAGCGACGGCAACGGGTGGCATCGCTGCGGGTTGGAGTGCGAGCGCACGGGCGGCGGACTTCAGT
>CAYRXQ010000100.1:0-10499 GCA_964428115.1 uncultured Ilumatobacteraceae bacterium | reverse complement strand
GATCCTCAAGTGGGCCGACCAGATCCGCAAGGGCAAGCTCGCCGTGCGCGCCAAAGCCGACACCGGCGAGGACGCCACCGTGGCCCGTAAGATGGGTGCCGAGGGCATCGGTCTGTGCCGCACCGAGCACATGTTCCTGGCCCCCGACCGTCTGCCCGTCGTGCGCGAGATGATCCTCGCCAACACGCCCGAGCAGGAGGCCAAGGCGCTCGAGCACCTGCGCGCGGCACAGGAGGCCGACTTCCTCGAGATCCTCGAGGCGATGGACGGCCTGCCCGTCACGGTCCGCCTGCTCGACCCGCCGCTGCACGAGTTCCTGCCCTCGGTCGAGGAGCTCCGGATCAAGGAGGCCACCAAGGGCCTCACCAAGAAGGAGCAGGACCTGCTCGCCGCAGCCGAGACCTGGGCCGAGCACAACCCGATGATCGGCACCCGCGGCGTTCGCCTGGGTGTGATCAAGCCCGGTCTGTACGCCATGCAGGTGCGGGCGCTCCTCGCTGCAGCGGCCACGCTGCGCGAGCGTGGCGGCAAGCCGATCGTCGAGGTGATGATCCCGCTGACGGTCACCCGCGAAGAGATGGCGCTGGCCCGCAGCTGGGTGCAGGCCGAGATCGACGAGGCCCTCAAGGGCATGAAGCGCAAGCCGCACATCACCATCGGCACCATGATCGAGACGCCACGTGCTGCGATCCGTGCCGACCAGATCGCCGAGGAGTCCGACTTCTTCAGCTTCGGCACCAATGACCTCACCCAGCTCGCGTTCGGCTTCAGCCGTGACGACGTCGAGAGCCGGATGATGCCGGCCTACCTCGAGCAGGGCCTCCTCAAGCGCAACCCGTTCGAGACCATCGATCAGGAGGGCGTTGGCGAGCTCGTGCGGATCGGCGCTCGGCTCGGCCGCCAGACCAAGCCCGATCTCAAGCTCGGCGTCTGCGGTGAGCACGGTGGCGACCCCGAGTCGATCCAGCTGTTCTACGACGCGGGTCTCGACTACGTGAGCTGCTCGCCGTTCCGCGTGCCGATCGCCCGGCTCGCCGCGGCCCAGGCCATCGTGGGGTCGGCCGAGAGCACCAAGTGATCTGCGCCGCTGCGGCGGCGCGCCCAGATGTCCGGCCGGTGGCCGGCCCCGACTCGGGGTCGACCACCGGCCGTCGTCGTCTTCGGGCCCGGCGAGATCCGAACGCGCCGCGGCCTCCCAACGGGCTGTCTAGTGTCGGCGCAGATCGCCCGACCCGGTGTGGGTGGGCGCGGTGGAGCGGAGGATCCGAGATGCAGGTCAACTTTCGACAGGGACCGGCCTATGCCGTTGCCCGGCTCACACTCGCCGGTGGCGAGAGCGCTCGCGTCGAGGGCGGCGCGATGATGGCGATGTCGCCCGGTGTGGTGCTCGAGTCGAAGGCCGAGGGTGGCGTCATGAAGTCGCTCAAGCGCGCTGCGCTCGGCGGCGAGAGCTTCTTCGTCTCGACGTACACGGCCCCCGCGCAGGGCGGCTTCGTCGACGTGGCGGCCCGTCTGCCCGGTGACGCGGCGGCCCACGAGATCGCTCCCGGGCAGGCACTGTTCGTCTCGAAGGGCTCGTGGATGGCGAACGCCCCCACGGTCACGCTGGACACCAAGTGGGGTGGTTTCCAGAACCTGTTCGGTTCCGAGGGCGGCTTCATCATCCGTGCCGAGGGACAGGGTCCGGTGGTGTTCGCCTGCTACGGCGCGCTCGAAGCCTGGAACCTGCAGGCGGGGGAGTCGCTGGTGGTCGACACCGGGCACATGGTGGCCTACGAGGAGCAGGTCACGATGTCGATGCGCAAGGCCGCCGGCGGCATCGTCAACAGCATCAAGAGCGGCGAGGGCCTGGTGTTCGAGTTCACCGGCCCGGGCCGCGTCTGGACCCAGACTCGGAACCCGAACGAGTTCCTGGGCTGGATCGGAGCGGCCATCGGCTCGGGCAGCGGCAGCACGGCGTCGAGCGGGATCGGCGGGCTCTTCACCCGCAGCTGAGCGGGATCGGCCCGGCCCCGGCCGGCCGGCTCGCCGTTAGATTCGGGCCATGGCGATCGCGGACGACGACATCGAGCGGATCCGCTCCTCGGTGTCGATCGTCGACGTGGTCCAGCAGTACGTGCAGCTGCGCAAGACCGGCCGGAACTGGGTCGGGCTGTGCCCGTTCCACGCCGAACGCAGTCCCTCGTTCAACGTGCGCGAGGAGACCGGTCGGTACAAGTGCTTCGGCTGCGACGCGTCCGGCGACCTGTTCAACTTCGTCCGCGAGATCGAGCACCTCGACTTCGTGGGTGCCGTCGAACTGCTCGCGGCCAAGGCCGGCATCCAGCTCACCTACACCACGACCGGGCAGTCCAAGGAGCGGGCCCGCCGCAAGCACCTCGTGGAGATCATGGCTGCCGCGGTCGACTGGTACCACCAGCGCCTCCTCACCGACCCCGGAGCGCGAGCGGCGCGCGACTACCTGCGCAACCGCGGCCTGTCGGGTGACGTGGCGCGCCAGTTCCGGATCGGCTGGGCGCCCGATGCGTGGGATGCGCTGTCGACCGAGGCCGGGTTGCCGAAGGCCGGGTTGCGCGAGGTCGGCCTCGCGTTCGACAACCGGCGCGGCAACCTGCAGGACTCGTTCCGTGCCCGGGTGCTGTTCCCGATCTTCGACGAGCAGGGCGACCCGGTCGCGCTCGGCGGTCGCGTCCTGCCCGGATCGGACGATCCGGCGAAGTACAAGAACTCGCCCGAGACGCCGATCTACACCAAGTCGCGCACCCTGTACGGCCTGAACTGGGCCAAGGCGTCGATCGTGGCGGCCGACCAGGCGATCGTGTGCGAGGGCTACACCGACGTGATCGGCTTCCACCGCTCGGGCGTGCCGCGTGCGGTCGCCACCTGCGGCACGGCCTTCACCGAGGAGCACGTGCGGCTGCTCAAGAAGTACGCCAGCCGCGTCGTGCTCGCCTTCGATGCCGACGCGGCCGGGCAGGGCGCCGCCGAACGGTTCTACGAGTGGGAGCAGAAGTACCAGGTGGAGGTCAGCGTCGCCCGGTTCCCCGGCGGCAAGGACCCGGGGGATCTCGCACAGTCGGATCCCGACGCCCTGGCCGCCTCGGTCGAGCAGGCGCTGCCGTTCCTCGGGTTCCGCCTCGAACGCGTTCTGGCCGGGCAGGCCCCCACCTCGCCCGAGCAGCGTGCGCGGCTCGGTGAGCACGCGATGGCCGTGGTCAACGAGCATCCCAATCCCAACGTTCGCAAGCTCTACGCCGGGCAGGTCGCCGCGCAGGTGGGGCTGCCCGTGAACGACCTCGTGGCGCTGGCCGAGCGTGGGGTGCGGCGTCCACAGGTGCGCGTCCCGGTGGCCTCGAGCCGACGCGGCGCGAAGGAGAACGCCGAGTTCGCGGCCCTCACGGTGCTGGTGCAGGACTGGAACGCGATCGCCCCGTGGCTGGTGGAGGAGCTCTTCGTCGACGACCTGCACCGGCGGGCGTTCCTTGCGATGGCCAGCTCGGGCGGGGAGCTGCGCACGGCACTCGAGCTCGCCGACCCGGAGGCTCGTGAGGTGCTCGAGCGCGCTGCGGTCGTCGATCTGGAGATCGACGCCGAAGGTGAGGCACGCAACCTGATCGCCGCAGCGGTGCGCCGCGAGCTCGCGGCCGGGGTCCGCACGGCGGATCCGGCTCGGATGATCGACGATCGCGAGGCCCGGCTGCACCTCGAGGCGCTCCATGATCCGGCCGGGGGCCCCGCCGCGGCCGAGTGGTTGCTAGCTTGGCTCGAGACGAGGACGGAGGCTCGAATCGATGGGGGGAGCTGAGGGCGTGGGCCGGATGCCGGGGACCCCGCCCATCCCCGGGGTCGACGAGGCCGAGTGGGACGCGCTGGTCCGACGTGGCCGAGCGGCTGGGCACCTCGACGCCGAGGCGATCACGCACGTGCTCCGTGGCGCCGAGCTCACCGGCGACGCGCTGTCCTCGGTGCAGAACGAGTTCGAGCGAGCCGGCATCCGGATCGACGACGTCGAGGTCGTCGACGACGACGACACACCCAACGGCGTGCCACGCCGGATGGTCATCGACGACGACGACGCCGAGCGGCTCCTGTCACGCCGCTCCACCCGGCTCACCGGCAAGAAGTCGCAGCGCACCGGCGAGGGTGGGACCGCCGACGGGGTGCGGCTGTACCTGCGGGAGATCGGCCAGGTCGACCTGCTGACGAGCGAGGACGAGCGACGACTCGCGCAGCTCATCGAGGAGGGCAACCTCGCGGCCGGCCGCATCGACGAGGGCACGGCCGAGGGCACCGAGCTGCGCATGCTCATCCGGGCCGTCCAGCGGGGCCAGCGGGCCAAGAGCGAGCTGATCCAGGCGAACCTGCGGCTCGTGGTGAGCATCGCCAAGCGCTACTCGGGCCGGGGGATGCAGCTGCTCGACCTGATCCAGGAGGGCAACCTCGGGTTGATGCGGGCGGTCGAGAAGTTCGACTACACGAAGGGCTTCAAGTTCTCGACGTACGCCACGTGGTGGATCCGCCAGGCCATCACCCGCGCGATCGCCGACCAGGCCCGCACCATCCGCATCCCGGTCCACATGGTCGAGCACGTCAACCGGCTGACACGGACGCGTCGCGAGATGCACCAGGAGCTCGAGCGGGAGCCGACCGTCGACGAGCTCGCGGCCAAGCTGCAGATCGAACCCGAGCGGGTTCGAGACCTGCTGCGCATCTCGATGGATCCGCTCTCGCTCGACTCGCCGGTGGGAGAGGAGGACGAGTCGAACCTGGGTGACTTCATCGAGGACGCGGGCGCTGACGGCCCGGCCGACGCGGCGACGCGGGCGATGCTCTCCGAGGCCGTCGAGGAGGTGCTCGGCGAGCTGTCCGAGCGCGAGCAGGAGATCGTGCGGATGCGATTCGGGCTCGACGGGGGCCAGGCCAAGACCCTCGAGGAGGTCGGCAAGGCGTTCGGGGTGACCCGGGAACGCATCCGCCAGATCGAGGCCAAGACCCTGGCCAAGCTCCGCCATCCCCAGCGTTCGCAGCGTCTGCGCGAGTTCCTCGAAGCCGAATGACCTCGCCTGTCGGCGGCGGTGCCGGGCGACGTGGGATCCTGCCGGGCTGGCCGCTATCGTCTGCCAGCGTTCTTCCGGGGTAGCTCAGCTGGCAGAGCGACGGACTGTTAATCCGTTTGTCGTGGGTTCGATCCCCACCCCCGGAGCCCGTGGTCTCGGGGCCCTCGTCAGCGAGGGCCCCGTCGCCGTTTTCGGCGGACCGTCCGTGCGGCCGATCCGAGTGGCCCGGTACGGTGCGCCCGTCGGGGCGGTAGCTCAGTGGTCAGAGCAGGGGACTCATAATCCCTGGGTCGTGGGTTCGATACCCACCCGCCCCACTTCCACGCGATCCACGCTGATCACCTCTGATCCGTGGGCTCGTCGGACGTGACTATCCTCCGACGATGGGCCGGCTCGGTGAACGCCGTTCGCGCACCACCTGTTCGCCATGACCGAGTCGCTCGACGTCTGGCTCCGCCGGCACGGCTTGGCTGACTACGTCGAACTCTTCGCGTCCCACGATCTCACCCCCGACGACCTGCCACTCCTCACCACAGGCGACGTCGAGCTGCTGGGCCTGCCGCTCGGCCCTCGGCGACGCCTGGAACACGCACTCGGGCTGACACCGGCGCCCCCGGGGCCGGCGACGGTTCGTTCCCCGCTGCCGGAGCGTCGCCAGGTGACGGTCATGTTCTGCGACCTCGTCGGGTCGACCGAGCTCTCCGCTCGGCTCGACCCCGAGGACTACTTCCAGGTGCTCACCGCCTACCAGGATGCGGCCCGCACGGCGATCGCCCAGTTCGACGGTCACATCGCCCGCTATCTCGGTGACGGGCTGCTCGTGCTGTTCGGGTACCCCGTCGCCCACGAGGACGATCCCGAGCGGGCACTGCGCGCCGGGCTCGCCGTGGTGTCGGCCGTCGCCGAGGTCTCCCTCCCCGCCGCGGAGACGGTGCAGGTCCGCGTCGGCGTCTCGACGGGACTCGTCGTGGCGGGCGACATCGGTGGCGACGACCTGGTGGAGGACCGCACCGTGCTGGGTGACGCGCCGAACCTCGCAGCGCCCCTGCAGGGCGAGGCCGAGCCGGGCACGGTGGTCGTCAGCGAGGCGACCCTTGCGCTGGTCCCCGGCGTCTTCCAGACCGTCGATCGCGGTGTGCGCCGCGTCAAGGGCGTCGCAGAGCCCGTCCACGTGCACCAGGTGGTGCGCGTGACCGGGATGCGTAGCCGCATCGCCGCCGAGTCAGCGGTCGGGCTGACGTCGTTCGTCGGGCGGAACGCCGAGGTCGACCGGATGCGGGCGGCCTGGCGGGTCGCGGCCGGCGGGAACGGGTGTGCGATCTCCGTGTTCGGCGAGCCGGGCCTCGGCAAGTCGCGCCTCGCGCACGAGTTCCGTCGCGGACTCGCGGGGGAGCGCCACACGTGGCTGGAATGTCGTGGCAGCGTGTTCGACCAGGCCAGCGCGTTCCGGCCCGTGGTGCAGCTCCTCGACCAGGTACTCGGTCTCGGTGACGACGACACCGCGGAGCGACGCACCGGCCTCCTCACCGCCGGGCTGCGTTCGAGCGACTTCGATCTCGCCGACAACGTGCCGCTGCTCACGGCCCTGCACCAGTTGCCGATGCCCGAGGGCTACCGGGCGCCGTACGACACACAGCAGGCGACACGTGCCGCGACGAGGGCCCTGTTGGTGGAATGGTTGCGTCGCCTCAGCCGCTCCCAGCCGATCGTCCTCCTGGTCGACGACGTGCAATGGATCGATGCCTCCACGGCCGAGTTGCTCGACGATGTCGTCGCCGGCACCGGTGACGCGTCGATCCTCCTCGTCCTGGCCGGTCGCCCCGAGGCCCGCGAACGCTGGGGGGATCGGCCCGGGGTCGACACGATCGACCTGACACCGCTCGACCCCGTGGCGCTCCAGGCGTTGATCGAGCATGCGGCTGCAGGAACGTCGCTCCCGCCGGAGGTGTCCGAGGAGATCGTGCGCCGGTGCGACGGCATCGCGCTGTACGCCGAGGAACTGACTCGTGCGGTCGTCGATGCGTCGTCGACCGTCACCGCTCGCGGTGATGCCGCGCACACGATCCCGGCGACGCTGCACGACCCGCTCATGGCGCGCCTCGACTCGCTCGGCCCGGCGCGCGGGCTGGCGCAGCTCGGGGCGGTCCTCGGGTACGAGTTCGATCACGAGGTGCTGCGCCGCGTCTGGGACGGGTCGGCGACGGATCTTCGTGACGGGCTGGAGCGAGCCGTCGAGCAGGGGCTCTTCTACCGGCGTCGGACACGCCGCGGCGAGCTCCTCCAGTTCCGTCATTCGCTGCTCCGCGACGCCGCCTACGAGTCGATGTTGCTTGCGACGCGGATCGGCCACCACGGTCATGTCGCCGACGTGCTCCGGCGCGACTTCCCCACCGTGGTCGAGGCGCAACCCGAGACGCTCGCCCGTCACCTCGCCGCAGCGGGCCGGGTCGCCGACGCAGTGCGGGCCTGGTTGCTGGCGGGTGAGCGGGCCAACCGGCTCGGAGCGTTCGAGGAGGCGATCGTTCATCTGCGGTCCGCCATCGAGTTCGCTGAGCTCCACGGTGAGGCCGCCGCGGATGCCGAGACCCAGCTGGCGCTGTGGGCGGCGTTCGGACGCGCGCTCCGGGTCGCCCGCGGGTGGGCGCACCCCGACACGGGTGCGGCGTGGGAACGGGCACGGCTCCTGTGCGTGGCCGATGTCGACCCGCGACGGACCATCCCGATCTACATGGGCCTCGGCGCCGACTACCTGACGCGGGGCGACCCGGCGCGGGCCCTCGCCGTGGCCGAGGAACTGGCCGGGTTGTCGTCGTCGGCGACGGAGCGGTCGATCGAGGAACGGTTGGCCTCGAGCTACCTGCGCGGCGCCTCGCTGTGGTACCTCGGCCGGTTCCGCGAGGCGGACGAGTCGCTCCGGGCGGTGACCGATCGTCACGATCCCGACGAGACGATGGCCATGCTCGACCGATTGGGTGTCGACGTCGGCCCCGGACCGCACTCGTACCGGGCGTGGGCGCTGTGGACCCTCGGCCGGTCCGACACGGCCTGGGAGCTCGCGCAGGAGGTCGTCGCCGGCCGACGACGTGACGACCGGGTGTTCACGTTGGTCTCGACGCTGAGTTGGGCCGGTGCCCTCGCGCTCTACCGCCGGGACTACGAGGGGTGTCGCCGATTCGGCGCCGAGGCGGCCGAGCGTGCCACCGTCCAGCGCATCCCGCAGTTCGTCGCGATCGGTACCTTGCTGCGCCTCATCGGCGAGGAGGCCGAGCAGGGGCGCGGGACCATCGTCGACGAGTACCTGACGGTGATGGCCGGCGCGGCGGGTGAAGGAAACCTCGGGTCGGCCCCGATCATGCTGTCCGCGCTGATCGGTCTGCAGCTCCGAGCCGGTCGGGTGGACGATGCCGCGGCGTCGATCGACCTGGCACAGGGCATCGCGGCGCACACCGGGCAGCACTTCTTCGATGCGGAGATCATCAGGTTACGCGGCGAGGTGCATGCCGTTCGCGGTGACCTCGACGCGGCGGCGGCCGACTTCCGTGAGGCGCTCGTGATCTCGACCGATCAGGGGGCGGCGCCGCTGCGGTTACGGGCCGCGACGTCGCTGGTCCGCGCGACCGGTGCGGCCGATCCGGCGGCGGCGATCTCGTTGTTGGAGGGTGCCCTCGGCGTGCTCGACGACGCGGCGACCTCCCGGGACGGGAGCGAGGCGCGCGCCGTGCTGCGGTCGCTCGTCAATCCAACTGCGTGACCCAGACCTCGGGCCCGAGTCGGATGCCGTCGACGAACGGGAGGGGCGCGGTGTGTTCGAGCGAGAACGTCGTCGGCTCGTACCAGTTGGGCACCTTGGTCGTGTCGAGGATGCCGGTGTGCTGCATGGTGTAGGCGAGGAGCTCGCTGCAGAAGGAGCTGTCGTAGTCGGCGGGCGCCTCGTTGAGGAGGTGTCCCTTGCCCCAGTTCTCGGCGAACGTCGTGTCGGTGGGGAAGTAGGCGTCGCGGACGGGTGACTGGAGCACGTTCCGGAGCCGGGTGAAGAACTCGGGGGTACGCGGCATCTCGAGGTGACGGAAGCAGACGGGGATCTCGCCGATGGTGATGTCGTCCGCGAGCCGCGCCTTCAGGTCGACCAGCAGGACGCCACCGGGATGCTGCGGGTCGTCCTTGTGGCTGCCGGTGACCACGTCGGGGAGGTTCGTGGAGCGCGTCGACTCCCACAGCAGCACGTCGTTCGGCCAGGACACGCCGACGTCGGAGGCCCGGATGACCATGCCGGAGTGTGACCACTCGCCCCATTCGATGAACTCGACGACGCGTGAGATCGTCGAATCGCCGTGGGCGAGGAAGACGTCGCCGGTCTGCAGGGAGTCCACGACCTCGGCGTACGTGCTCGTGGTGTGTGGCTCGCTCATCGGATCCTCCCGGCAGGCGTCGATCCGGCACCGTACCGCGCCCCGGAGGTGCGGTCGTCCGGCGTGCGGCCCGGGCCCCGGTCGGCTCAGTCCTCGATGACGTCGAGGCCCTCGGCGCGAAGGTGGGCGAGGTGGTCGAGCATTCCCTGGAGGACCTCGGCGGGATGGGGTTCCCAGTCATGCACTTCGTCGACGACTCGCACGGGATGGGGGCTGCGGTACGAGCGGGTGACGTTGCCCGGGAACTTCTTGTCGGTGACGTTCGGGTCGTCCTCGAACGGGCCGGTCGGTTCGACCACGTAGACGCGGCCGCGTGCGTCGCTCGCGGCGGCCGCCGTCGCCAGTTCGGCGGCCCACACCGCGGGTTCCAGCAGCGCAGCGAAGTAGACGTGGTTGGCGATCCGGCCCTCGTGGTAGTTGGAGCGATGCCCGGGCACCAACTGGTCGCCGACGTCGAGGGTGACGCCGGTGCCGTGGAAGAACGGTCCGGTCACGTGCTCGTGTGACTCGAAGGTCGCCGGCACGTGCTCGGTGCCGGCCGACGCGGCGATCGACTCGGCGATCGACATCGTCCGGTAGGTGGGGTGCGGGTCGTGCACGTGGTCCTCCGATCGTTCGTCCCGTCACGTTGTACCAGCAGCGGCTGTGAGTCGGCCGCCCTGCGGCCGACCGGTGTGTCGGATGCCTCCGTCGTCGGGCCTGGGTGGGCGCGTGACGGAACTCACCGTGGTCGGCGAACCGGATGCTGGACATCGGTGCCTGGCGGCGCGGGAATGGGGGTGACGGGCCTCGTCCGGGGGCCCCGAGCGAGAGGAGCCCGAGATGGCACGCACGTCGACAGGTCGGGCCGTGGAGACCACCAGCACCGAGGCGCCCGCCAGCACCGGGACGGCCTGGTCGGACTGGTTCGATCACTGGCCCGAGATGTTCGCCCGCCGCTGGCCAGAGGCGTTCCGTGGGATGACGATGACGATGCCGAGCCTGCCCTTCGGCACCGAGGTGCTCCGGATGGAGCACCTCACCGAGAGCGACG
>CAYRXQ010000099.1:0-10561 GCA_964428115.1 uncultured Ilumatobacteraceae bacterium | reverse complement strand
AGCCCAGGACGCCGGCGAGAAGTTCGTCGCCGACTTCGTCGCCGCCTGGCACAAGGTCATGGAGCTCGGTCGCTTCGACCGCAGCTGAACCTCACCTCCCACGGCCTCACCTCCCGCCACCTCGACGTCGACCACGGTCACGACGCTCCGGTCCGGGCTCCTCAGGGGCCCGGGTCGGGGCGTCGTCCGCGTCAGCCCGGCGCCGGCTGCGGGTGATCGACGCTGATCATCCACGAGGTGCCGAAGCGATCGACACAGCTGCCGAATCGCAACGCCCAGAACGTCTCCTCGAGTGGCATCTCGACCACCCCAGCCTCGGACAGCTGCCCGAAGATCCGCTCCCCCTCGGGGATCGTCGTGGCCGTGTAGTGGATCGACACGCCCTTCACCGGCCCCCCGTCGCCCGAGGGGTCGTCGGATGCCATCAGCATGTCGCCGTCGGGGAACATCAGCGCGGCGTGCATCACCAGGTTCGGGTCGACCCCCTCGGGCATCCCCTCCCCCGGCGGGAGCTGAGCGAAGGTCATCATCTCGAGACGGCCGCCGAACACGTCGTGATAGCGGGTCATGGCCTCCCGACAGTTCGAGCTGAAGAAGCGGTATGCGTGCAGTGCCATGGTGGGACCCCTCCCCGTTCGTCGCGGATCCCGGCTGCGGCGATCCCGTCCCGGTCATCCTCGCGCGTCGCGACGACCCGTCCGAGGCGAGCCGTCGGGTTCGCAGACCGATCAGGACCCCGACGAGGCGAGGTGACGTTCGAGCCCGTCGAGGATGAGCTCCAGGCCGAAGCCGAACTCGTTCGCATAGGCATAGTCCTGCCCCTCGACCTGCTCGACGATGTTCTCCACGAGATACGGGTACGTCTCGATCGGCACCATCGGCCGGATCTCGGCGATGAACTCCTCGGCCCCCTGGCCAGCCTCGAAGGGGAGCTTCAACTCGGTGAGCACGAAGCCGTAGACGTAGGCGTCGATCGCCGAGAAGGCGTGCGCCGCCAGTGCGACCGAGAAGCCGTTGCGGCGCAGGCACTCCAGGACGCGGTCGTGGTGACGCAGCACTGCCGGCCCCGGCGTCCGACGCGACTCGATCAGCACGAGCGCCCACGGATGCGCGGCGACCGCGGCGCGCGCCGAGTCGGCTCGCGCGATCATCGCCGGCCGCCAGGAGGCCTCGGCGGCGGGCAGCTCGATCTGGGTGAAGATCCAGTCGGCGAGCCCGTCGAGGAGCGCGTCCTTCCCGTCGAGGTGGTGGTACAGCGACATGGCCTCCACCCCGAGCTCCTTGCCCACGTTGCGCATGCTCACCGCGGTGACGCCGCCGCGATCGGCGACGCGCACCGCGGCCTCGATGATGCGGAGCTGATCGAGCGCTGGGCGTCGAGGCATCACGGGAGTCTCCACGAACGACGGGAACGTTGGACAACGGGAACCATGGACAACGGGAACCATGGACAACGGGAACCATGGACAACGGGAACCATGGCCGACAGGGAGCACGGCCAGCGGGAAGCACCGACGAACCACGAACGGCGGTTGTGACCTTACGAGCGTAAGGTTAGTCTCTCGGCGATGGGATCGACGACGAACACGACGACGAACACGACGACGAACACGACGACGAACACGAACACGAACCGAGCGCGCCGAACCGCACCACGACCAGCGAAGGCAGGCGGCGGGGCCATGCGGGCGGCACTGGTCGACCGATACGGCGGCCCCGAGGTCGTCCAGGTAGGGACCGTCCCCCGACCGGAGCCTGGGCCGGACCAGGTCCTCGTGCGGGTCCATGCCGCAGCGGTCACCTCGGCCGACGCCCGCATCCGCGGCGCCCGGTTCCCGTCGGGATTCGGGCTCCCCGCCCGGCTGGTGTTCGGCCTCACCCGACCGCGGCGCCCGATCCTCGGCAGCTCCTTCTCGGGGACCGTCGAGGCGGTCGGCGATCGGGTCGAGCTCCTCGCACCGGGTGACCGGGTGTGCGGGATGACCGGGATGAAGCTCGGCGCCCACGCGGAGTACCTCGCCGTGGCGGCGACCCGCGTCGCTCGCGTCCCCGCCGCCGTGTCGCACGACGACGCCGCGGGGTTGCTGTTCGGCGGGACGACGGCGCTGCACTTCCTGCGCGACCGGACCACGATCGGTGCCGGCACCTCGGTGCTCGTCAACGGTGCGTCGGGAGCGATCGGCACCAACGCCGTGCAGCTCGCCAAGCTCTCGGGCACGCGGGTCACGGCGGTGACCAGCGCAGCCAACGCCGCCCTCGTCACCGACCTCGGCGCCGACACCGTCATCGACCACACCCGCCGGGACCTCACTGACCTCGCAGACCTCGGCGATCGGTTCGACGTGGTGCTCGACACGGTCGGCAACCTGTCGATCACCTCCGGTCGACGGTTGCTCACGCCCAGCGGCAAGCTCCTGCTCGTCGTCGCCGGCCTCGGCGAGACGCTCCGGGCGCGGGGCGACGTCGTCGCAGGCACCTCCCCCGAGCGCGTCGCCGACTTCGACCACCTGCTCCGGCTCGCCGCACAGGGCCAGCTCATCGTGGTCCACGACCAGGCGTACGACCTCGACGACATCGTCGAGGCCCATCGGCGGGTCGACAGTGGCCGCAAGCGCGGCAACATCGTCGTGCACCCCTGACCGCGGCGGCTGCACGCCCACCAGCCCGACGACCGGCGCACCCGCCTGGCACCCGAGTGCGTACGGTGCCCGGATGGACGCCGACCGACCGGAGGCAGAGGAACCGACCGAGCTCCAACCGACCGGGTTCGAGCCGACCGAGCTCGAACCGACCGAGCTCCAACCGACCGAGCTCGAGCCAATCGAGCTCGAACCGACCGATTCGCTGACGAGGGAGCCACCGCTGTTCGAGGCCGCGTCACCCGACGCGCTGACCCCGATGGGTCAGGTCGATGCCATCGGTGCGTTCGCCCGTGGGCTCGGCCCTCGCCGGCTCCGGATCGGCCTCGCGATCGGCGCCGGGCTCGTCATGCTGCTGGCCGTCCTCGCGGCGCTCTGATCCGCACCGATCGCGCCGAGCTGGCCTCCCGACCCCGGGCCGAGCTCACCCTCGAGGCTGTGCCGAGAGGATCCGGAACAGGTGGACCAGGTCGTCCTCGCTGACGTCGATGAACGAGTCGAGGCTGCGCAGCGCAGCGAGGATCTCGTCGTGGGACGGGACATCGGACCCCGCGACCGTCGCCGCTGCGATCCGTCGACGCCGAACGAGGTGTGCGGGATACCGCCGCCACGGGAACATGGCGTTGAAGAGCACCGCGACGAGCGCGATCGTCAACGCGTTCAACATCACCGGGTGCCAGACGAACGCGTAGCCCATCTCGGTGATGGCCGATCCCCCGATCACCGCCGTGATCGCGGTCGCCCCGCCGGGAGGATGGATGCACCGACACACATGCATGGCGCCGATCGCCAGGGCGACGGCACAGGCGGCGGCGAGCTCGGTGCTCGAGATCAGCTTGGCGCAGGTCACCCCGATGACGGCCGACACGAGGTGTCCGGCGAGCGCCGCCCAGGGCTGCGAGAGCGGACCGTGCGGCACGGCGAACAGCAGCACGGCGCTCGCACCCATCGACCCGATCAGCATCTCGGCACCCTCGAGACCGACCACCTGCTCGCTCACCGCGATCACGCCGAGGATGGCCACCAGACCGCCGACGGCCGAGATCAGCTTCTCCTTCCAGCTGACCTCGTCGATCTCGACACCGAACCACTGCGACAGGGTGCTCACGCGGCGATGGTAGGCCCACGTCAGCAGCGTCGACGACCGGCCGCGGCCGTCCCAGACGGCCTCTGCCCCCGGCCCTACGATCCGCGGTGCCGACGGCGGCGCCCGACGAGCGCACACCTCCACCAGACCCCCGAATCGAGCCACGATGGACACCGAGACCGGAGAACGAGGATCGCGAGCAGCGCTCGCCGGCATCGTGTTCTCACTGCTGTTCGTGATCGGGTGGTTGCTCGTCCTCGACAGCCCGGGCATCGACGCCACCGACGACGAGATCCTGAGCTTCTACACCGATCCGCGTCGCCGCCGCAGCTCGCTGCTCGCCGGTGTGTACGTGGTGCCGTTCGCGGCGGTCGCGTTCGTGTGGTTCCTCGCAGCGCTGCGCGACCGGATCGTGCGAGCGAGCCGACTGGAGCACGCGATGTTCTCGGCGGTCCAGCTGATCTCGGGCACCGTGTTCGTCACGGCGCTCTTCGCCGTCGGCGCCACCGAACTGGCCGGCGTGTGGATGGCCGAGGCGGTCGTCGACGATGCCATCGACATCGACGCGACGCGTGCGGTGATCGGCATCGGAACCGCGTTCGCGCAGATCGTCGCGCTGCGGTCGAGCGCAGTGTTCATCGCCGTGAGCAGCACGCGTGCGACGCGTGCCGGGCTGTTCCCCCGGTGGTTCGGCCTGGTCGGCACCGTCGCTGCTGGTGCCCTGCTGTTCGTCGCCACCGCGTGGCGACCCGTGGTGCTCCTGATCCCCCTGTGGGTGCTCGGAACCAGCATCATCATCCTCAGCCGGCGCCGGAACCTCGACCAACCGATCGACGCCTGAGCACCGACCACCGAGCGGCGGGATCGGTCACGACTCGTCGGGCCCGCCGAACAGGGCGTGGAACGTGTCGTGCACCCGCTGCCGGTCGTGTTCGAGCACCCCGGCGGCGTCGACGTTGGCCACCGCCAGGCGCGCCTGCTCGATGAACGGTCCGACCCGGGCGTCGGCACCGTTGGCCCGCGACCCCTCGACCACCAGACCGATGGCCTGCAACAGGTACACCGCCACGGTCGGCAGGCTCGCCGCGACGCCGCGGATCTCGGCGAACGCGAGCTCGGCCAGTTCGTCGTCGGTGAGCGCGTCCGGGGCGAGCAGACAGCGACCGTCGCGATCGACGTACGCCGAGGGCACCTCCGGCGCGGCGAGCCGATGGACGAGCACGGTGCCCAGGTGGAAGATGGCATCCTGCGCGGTGGTCGGATCGTTCACCCCGGGCGACAGCGCCTTGAGGGCCACGTCCACCAGCTGGCGCACGCCGTAGGCCGCGTCCTCGCTCATGGTCCGCGTCGGACCGACGCGCACGCAGCCCCGCACCGCGTCGGTCGCCTCGTCGAGAACCTCGTCGACCACGGCCGGCCAGATCGTGCACAACGGCGTGGACCGGATCGCGTAGCGCCCGGTGTCGATCTCCAACCGGACGACGCTCCCCGCCGGCAGGTGACCGAGGAGCCCGCGTCGATCGATCTGACGGACCCATCCGTCGCAGTCGAAGCGGACCACCGTGACCGCCGCTCCCTCGGGGATCAGCCGCAGGGGCGGCGTTGCGATCTCGAACCCCTCGCCCATGTCCGGCTGGGGCGGGACCGCTGTCGTGTGCGCCACGATGTCCCCCAGGATCACGCTCACGTCCATCTTCTGCGAGGTGTGGTTGATCGCGGCAACCACCGACAGCACCGAGACCACACCGGCCACCAGGCCGAGCGTCACGGCCAGCTCGGGCACCCGCGCCTCACCCTCGGCGTCGAGCGGAACGCGGACCCACTGCAGCGAGACCAGGCAGTAGGTGAAGGTGCCGACCACGACCGCGATCACGCGTCGATTGAACGGATCGCGGACCAGCCCGTGGATCACCCGGGGCGAGAACTGGCTCGAACCCTGCTGCATGATCAGCAGCGACACCGAGAACGTGATGCTGGCGAACGTGATCGTGGCCGCTGCCGTGGTGGCGAACACGCTCCGAGCGCTGTTCACCGTCGAACCGCCGGCCCAGCCGCCGATGTCGACCCCGACCAGGAGGCGCGCCACCAGGGCCGCCACGACCACGGCGATCGCCGGAAGGAAGAAGAAGCTCGTTCGCAGCGCCTCGGACACGGACCGGACGCGCTGCAGCATCACCGGAGACTAACGACGGGCATCGATCAGCTCCGCAGCACGTCGCGCAGGCGGAGGCGACGCCCGGTGCGCACGATCGCGCGCCGATACACCGCGGCGGCGAGGCGGATCACCACGGCCACCGTCACCACCCCGACCAGCAGCGATCCCACGATCTCGGCCGGCGAGGAGTCGCCGCTGGCGATCCGCGAGGGCATGACCACCGGAGAGGTGAACGGCACGTAGGCCAGCACGGTGGTCAGGGTCGAGGCGGGCGCGCCCTGCGCGACCAGGTACGCGACGATCAGCAGGCCCGACAGCGGCGCCACCGCGGACCCGGCCTCCTCCTGTCGTGCGACCATCGAGCCGAGGGCCGCTGCCGTGACCAGGTACAGCGCCAGGCCGAGCACGAACCAGGCGGAGCCACCGACGACGGCCGTCACCAGCCCGTCGGGCACCGACCCACCCGCGACCGCCGTGGCCACCACCGGCACCGCCCCGCAGGCGAGCGTGAACAGACCGATCGCCCCCACGCCCAGCACCTTGCCGAACAGCAGCGCCCGGGCGGGCACGATCGCGAGCAGCACCTCGCTCACCCGGTTCGACTTCTCGACCGCGACGGCGCTCGCCACCTGCCCGGTGAGCACCAGCAGGAGGACGTACATCACGAGCGAGACCACCAGCGAGGCGCCGACGCGCGCGCCACGGTCGCTGTCGAGCACCTGCACCGTCGGCGGCGGCGTCGCCAGGGCACCGGTGATCTCGGCCGGCGACAGGCCCGCCGCGGTCAGCGCCTGCCAGGTCGCCACCGAGGTCACGGCCCGCCCGGCCACGGCGAGCAGGAGCTGGTCGTCCTCGGCGTCGACGATGAACAGCACCGCACCGTCACCGGTGGTCGCCGCCGACTCGTCGAGCACCACCGCCAAGTCGACGTCGCCGTCCCGCACCGCGACCTCGGCCGCAGCTCGATCGACACCGACGGTCACGTCGATCCCGATCTCCACGAGCTCGCCGGATCGGACCAGCTCCGCGGCCACCGCCGTCACTGCGTCGGACGACTCGTCGCCCACGACGACCACCTCACGGGTGGTCGACCCGTCGTCGATGAGGTCGGGCACCACGAGCAACCCCGTGGAGAACAGGAGCAGAGCGCCTCCGGTGAGCCAGACCGTGCGCCGTCGGAACGCCTCGCGCAGCTCCCGTCCCGCGACCAGTGCCGTGAACCGCAGCTCACCCATCGCTCGACCCCGGCCCGGCATTCCCCGACGCTGCGGGCCCCGGCGCGACGTGCCCCGGCGCGGCGTGCGCCGGGGACGACCCGGTGGCAGCGAGGAACATCTCCGACAGCGTCGGGGCCTCCACCGCGAACAGGTCGACCGGTACCCGGCGCCGGATCTCCTCGAGCACGGCGGTCGGCGCGATCCCGGCCGGGACGCGCAGTCGGGTCCCGCGGGCATCCGCGCGGACCACCTCGACGCGCGGATCGGGCAGCCAACTCGGATCGACCACTGCATCGACGCGCACGTAGCGATCGGGGGAATCGGCGCGCAGCCGCTGGAGGTCGCCCTCGAGCACGACCCGGCCCTCGTGCAGCAGCGTGATCCGCTCGCACAGGTCGTCCACGAGGTCGAGCTGGTGGCTCGAGAACACCAGGTGCCGGCCGGCGCCGACGTGCTCGCGGACCACCTCCATCAAGAACGCCACCGCCGTCGGATCGAGCCCGGCGAAGGGCTCGTCGAGCACCAGCAGATCGGGGTCGTGCACCATCGCCGCCGCCAGCTGGACCCGCTGGGTCATCCCGCCGGACAGCTCCCGGATCACGTCCGTGGCTCGATCGGCGATCCCGAGCCGCTCCAGCAGATCGAGCGCACGACCGCGTGCGACCGTGCGCTCCACGCCGTGGAGGCGAGCGATCCACACGAGGTGGTCGAGCACGCGCATCTCGAGGTGCAACCCGCGCTCCTGGGGCATGTAGCCCCACAGCGGGCGGTCGTCCTGATCGACGGGGCGCCCGCGCCAGAGCACCTCGCCGGCGTCGGGGGCGAGCACCCCGAACACGATCCGCATGAGCGTGGTCTTGCCGGCCCCGTTCGGTCCGAGCAGGCCGACCACGCGGCCCGCCGGAACCGAGAGGTCGACACCGTCGAGGACGAGTCGATCGCCGAACCGGTGGGTCAGCCCGCGGATCTTCAGGCCGGTCTGATCGAGATCGGTCACCTGCAGCTCCCACAGGAGAGCTCGCCGCCCTGCTCCACCTGCACCGTCACGTGGGTCAGGTGGAACTGCTCGTCGAGCAGGCGCCGGGCCCGTGCGGGCACCGAGCTCGGATCGACGGTCGGGTCGACGGTCACATGGGCGCTGAGCACCTCCATCCCCGAGGTCAGGGTCCACAGGTGCACGTCGTGCACCTCGTCGACCCCGTCGAGCCCGACCAGGGCCGCCGACACCGCCGGCACGTCGACATCGCGGGGCGCCGTCTGCAGCAGCACCCGCGTCGCGTCGACGCCGAGCCGCCAGGCCCGGGGCAGCACGAACAGACCGATGCCCACCCCGATGACCGGATCGACCCAGGTCCACCCGGTCGCCCACATCGTCGCTGCGGCGACGATGACACCGACCGAACCCAGCGCGTCGGCGAGCACTTCGGCGTATGCGCCGCGCAGGTTGAGGTTCTCGGTTGCGCCGTCGTGCAGCAGGACCACCCCGACCAGGTTGACGCCGAGGCCGAGCACCCCCACGACGAGCACGGGGACCGCGGCGACCTGATGCGGGTCCGACAGCCGGCCGACCGCCTCGACCAGGACGTAGGCCGCCATGGCAGCCAGGAGCAGCGCGTTCGCCAGCGCCGCGAGCACCTCGAGCCGATACCAACCGAAGGTGTGCTGCGGCGACCGAGCCGGACGTGATGCGAGCGTGAGCGCACCGAGCGCCATGACGAGTCCAACCACGTCGGTGGCCATGTGCCCGGCATCGGAGAGCAACGCGAGCGAGCCAGTGAGCAGCCCGGCCGCGAGCTGCACGACCAGGAACCCCGCGACCAGGGCGAACGACCACCACAGCCGCCGACGGTGTCGGGGCGCGGTCACCGAGCACCGCCGCGGTGTCGCAGGTGTGCACGGCCGAGCTCGAGCATCGTGCGCACATGCTCGTCGTCGAGCCGGTAGTAGGCCATCTTCCCCTCGCGACGCGGTCGCACGATGCCCGCACCACGGAGCCACCGCAGCGCGTGCGACACCGTCGACTCCGGCGCGTCGATTGCGGTCGCCAGGTCGCCGACCCGGACCTCGCCGGCGTCGAGCACCACGTACAGGATGCGCATCCGTGTCGGATCGGCAAGCGCGGCGAACCAGCTCGCCAACCGCTCGGCCTCCTCGGGCGAGGGCGCCTCGGCACTCGTCGGGGGCCGTGACGTCGCTCGGCTGTTCATCTGTATGACTGTACAGATGAACACTTATTCGAGGAAGGTGCCATCCGCCACCTGCGCCACGCCCCGGTCGACCACAGCGCCCAGGCGACGAGCAGCGGCTGGAAGAACAGACGGACGAAGCGGGCGGTGTCGGTGTCGAGCCCGAACGCGTCGGTGCCCTCCACGAACTGCGCGATGTTTCCCGGGAAGATCGCCACGAAGAACGCTGCGACCACCCAACCGACGAGTTCCCGGTGTCGTGCGAGCGCGAGCAGGGCGAGGCCGAGTGCGATCTCGACGACCCCCGACACGAGCACCACGAGATCGGCGTCGACGGGCACCCACGCGGGCACCTGCGCCTGGAACTCCTCGCGCTGCGTCGTCAGGTGCCCGACGCCGGCGACGACCAGGACCACGCCGAGCAACCATCGAGCGACGGTGCGAACGGCCGAACCGGGGTGAACGGTCACAGCGCGTCGCTCCCGGTGACGCCGGCTCGGTCACCGGCATCGAGGGAGACGAGCAGGCGATCGAGGATCGACCGGAGTGCGAGACCGTCCTCGAGGGACAGCCCGATCTGCTCGACCAATGCGCCGGGTACGTGCGCCACCGCGTCCTGCAGGGCATCGCCGGCGGGGGTGAGGGCGACGAGCACCCTCCGCTCGTCGTCGGGGTCGCGATGGCGCGTGATGTGCCCGGCCGCCTCGAGCCGCTTGAGCAGCGGGGTGAGCGTCCCCGAGTCGAGCCGGAGCCGCTGCCCGAGCTCGCCGACGGTCTGGGGCTCGGGTGCCGACCACAGCGCGAGCAGCGTCAGGTACTGCGGATACGTGAGACCGACGGGCTCGAGCAACGGTGCGTAGGCCCGCGTGAGCGCACGCGACGCCGCGTACAGCGGAAAGCAGATCTGGTGCGCGAACTCCAACTGCGGATGTCGGGGCATGTCGTCAGACTACCGGTGGACAATTCGCTTGTGCACGATATTATCGTCCACATGACACCCCTCTACACCACCACCGCACACGCCAGCGGCGACGGCCGCAACGGCCAGGTCCGCTCCGACGACGGCCTGCTCGAGGTCGCCGTCCTCGTCCCCAAGGAGCTCGGCGGGGCAGGCGGGGCCACCAATCCCGAGCAGCTCTTCGCCGCCGGCTACGCGGCCTGCTTCATCGGGGCGATGAAGGCGGTGGCCGGCATGAAGAAGATCGCCCTGCTGGCCGCCGTCGGCATCGACGCCAGCGTCGCCATCGGCCCGCACGCCGGCAAGCCGGGCGCCTTCG
>CAYRXQ010000098.1:0-10597 GCA_964428115.1 uncultured Ilumatobacteraceae bacterium | reverse complement strand
GGTGCCCACCAGCGAGACCGGCACCCGTCACCGCACCGCCGAGCGGGTCGCCCGATCGCTCGACGTGCCGGTGATCTCGGCGTCGGAGGAGATGGGCGTCATCAACGTGTACGCCGGCGGCACGAAGCGGCAGCTGCAAGAGGTCGGCCGGTTGCTCGACCGCGCCAACCAGGCGCTGCAGACCCTGGAGCGCTACAAGTCCCGGCTCGACGACGCGATCAGCAACCTGACGGCGCTCGAGGTCGAGGACGTCGTCACGGTCCGCGACGTGGTCAGCGTCGTCCAGCGCGGCGAGATGGTGCACCGCATCGCGGACGAGATCGAGACGATGATCATCGAGCTCGGCCTCGACGCCCGACTGCTCCGGCTGCAGCTCGACGAGATCTACGGCGAGATCGACGACGAGCTCGACCTGGTGGTGGCCGACTACCTGCCCGTCGGTCGCGACGTCGACGCCACGCTCGAGGAGATGTCGAGCCTCCCCGACGACGACGTGCTCGACCTGCGCGTCGCGGCGGCCACGCTGCACCGCGAGGGCGACGCCACCGACCTTGACCAGGAGGTCACCCCCAAGGGTCTGCGGCTCCTGCACCGGGTCAACCGGCTGCAGGCCGATCTGGCCTGGGCCATCGCCGACCACTTCGGCGGCCTCGGCAAGCTGCAGCGCGCGACCGTCGACGACCTCATGGGGGTGGACGGGGTCGACGAGACGCTCGCCAACTCCATCAAGGACACCCTCGAACGGGTCACCGAGTCCACCATCCTCGACCAGTACAGCTGACCCCAGGAGCCGACCGATGCCCGTTCGTCACGTGGTCACCTTCGTCTGGAACGACGACGTCACGCCCGAGCACGTCGACGGGTTCGGGGCGGCCCTCGCCGAGCTCCCGGCGCTCGTGCCGACGATCCGCGCCTACGCGTTCGGCCCCGACGCCGGGCTCAACAGCCCGAACAGCGACTACGCCGTGGTGGCCGACTTCGACGACGACGAGGGCTACCTCGTGTACCGCGATCATCCCGAGCACCGCCGGGTGATCGAGCAGTTCGTCGCCGGCCGCGTCGCCTCGCGCGCCGCAGTCCAGTTCCGGACCCCCTGATCCGCCAGCGAACCGCTCGGTCGTCCGCCCTCGCGACGAGGGCGAACATCGATCGCGGGAGACCGTGCCCCGGTGCTGGCGGCCTCAGTCGGCGTCGGGGGTGCGGCGCATCGGGAGCGAGGTGCGCCACTCGCCGTCGAGCGCGTGCAGGGCAGCGGCAACGGCCGGGGCCGTGGGCACGAGCCCGATCTCGCCGACGCCCTTGATGCCGTAGGGCGAGCGCGGCTGGGGCACCTCGACGATCGACACCTCGATCTCGGGGACGTCCTTGGCGCGCAGGATGCCGAGCGAGCGCAGCGTGGTGTTGGTCGGGAACCCCGTCTCGGGGTCGGTCGGGAAGTCCTCGCTGAGCGCGTAGCCGAGGCCCATGTGGACGCTGCCCTCGACCTGGCCCTCCACGAGCATCGGGTTCACGGCCCGCCCCACGTCGTGCACCGCCACGACCCGTTCGATGGCACCCGAGTCGCGGTCGATCACCACCATCTGCGCGGCGTAGCTGAACGTCGAGTGGATGAGCGGGCGCTCATGCGCCGGGTCGCCCAGCTTGGTGGTCCAGTCGATGACGTACTCGCCGGTGTGGTCGATGCCCTCGGCGCAGCCCGCCGCGATCGCGGCGCGGCAGGCGGCCTGCACGGAGCCGGCAGTCATCAGCGTGCCGCGCGAGCCGGTGGTCTGGCCGAACCCGAGCTGGCGGGTGGTGTCGACGATGACGTCGATGCGCGCCGGGTCGATGCCGAGCTCCTCGGCGGCGACCTGGAGCGCGACGGTGTGGACCCCCTGGCCCATCTCGGTCCAGCCGTGGCGGACCTCGACCCGGCCGTCGGACCCGAACCGGACGACGGCGCCGCACACCTCCCGGAACCCGTTGCCGAGCCCGGAGTTCTTGAGCCCGAGCCCGAGCCCGACCGCCTTGCCGGCTGCGACGGCCGCCTCGTAGCGGTCGCGGATCTCGTCGAGGCACCGCTCGGCGCCGCCCGCGCCGTCGTCCATCAACTGGCCCGGCCCCCACTCGTCGCCGGGGTGGATCACGTTGCGCTTGCGCATCTCCCAGCCGCTGATGCCGACCCGCTCGGCGAGCCGGTCGAGCATCCCGTCGGTCGCGAACTGCGCCTGGTTGGCACCGAAGCCTCGGAAGGCCCCGCACACCAGGTTGTTGGTGCGCACGGCGATGGCCTCCACGTCGACGGCATCCCAGCGGTAGGGCCCGACGGCGTGCCCGGCCGCCCGCTCCAGCACCTTCATCCCGACGCTGGCGTAGGCGCCCGAGTCGCCAACCGCCCGGACCCGCAGCGCGGTCAGGTGCCCCTGCGCATCGCACCCCGCCGTCATCTCGAGGCGGATCGGATGGCGCTTGGCGTGCATCCGGAAGCTCTCCTCGCGCGACAGCGTGCACTTCACCGGCTGCCCGAGCAGCCACGCCGCGAGCGCGGCGTGCGCCTGGTTGCTCATGTCCTCCTTGCCGCCGAAGGCGCCGCCGTTGGAGACGAGCTCGACGGTGACGCGAGCGGTGTCGAGCGCGAGCCCGCGGGCGATGTCGTCGCGGTCGTCCCACACGCCCTGCCCGCCCGAGTAGACGTGGAGCCGGCGGTCGTCACCGTCGCCGCTCGGCACGGCGAGGGTCGACTCGGGCTCGAGGAAGGCATGCTCGACGCGCTGGGTCTGGAACACCTCGTGCACGGTGTGCGCGCTGGCCGCGAGGACCTCGTCGACGGGCGCACCGCGGGTGTAGGCGCTCACCGAGAGCACGTTCGAGTCGGTGCCCCACACCGCCACGGGCGCGTCGGGCTCGAGCGCGGCGAACGGGTCGGTGACCGGGGGCAGCACGCCGTAGTCGACGGTCACCAGCTGCGCGGCCGCTCGGGCCTGCTGGCGCGACTCGGCCACCACCACGGCCAGCACGTCACCCGCGTACGAGGTGCGGCCACCGACCGGGATCATGACCGGCCAGTCCTTGTGGATGAGCCCGACGCGCAGCTCGCCGGGAAGATCCGCGGCCGTGAGCACTGCCACCACACCCGGCGCGGCGGCTGCGGCGCTCGTGTCGATGGCGAGAACGTCGGCGCGAACGTGGTCGGCCAGGTGGAGCGCGGCGTGCAGCATCCCCGGGACCCGCAGGTCGTCGACGTAGCCGCGGTCACCGAGGGTCAGCTCGGCGGCCTCGTACTTGTGGCCCCGCCCGCCGATCTCGGCCGACAGCGCCGGCTCGACGCTGCGCCCCTGCGCCACGGTCTCGATCGCGTCGAGCACCTTGACGTACCCGGTGCATCGACACAGGTGAGCGCCCAGGTGCGGGGCCATGCCGGCACGGGTGAGCGAGGCACCCTTCTTGTCGATCTGTGCCTTCGCGCGCATGACGATGCCCGGGATGCAGAACCCGCACTGCAGGCCGCCGCACGCGGCGAAGGCCTCGGCGAACGCGGTGCGCTCGGCCTGGTCCACACCCTCGAGGGTGACCACCGAGGCACCCGCGATCTTGGCGAGGGGCTGCTGACACGACACCACGGCCTTGCCGTCGATGAGCACGGTGCAGCACCCGCACTGCCCCGACGGCGAGCAGCCGTCTTTGGGTGAGGTCACGTCGAGCTCCTCGCGCAGGGCGGCGAGGAGGTGCGGATGCGAGGCGCGGACCTGGACCGGGGTGCCGTTGAGGATGAACTCGACCGGCGCAGCGGTGTCGGCACTGGACGCGGGGCGGTCGGCGATCTCGGTCACCTTGACATTTTGTCAAAGATCCCCTGCCCGGCGACAGTGCGTCGCGTGACGACTGCGTGAACCCGTTGCGGCGGGCAGTCCCGTCGTCAGCCGCCGAACACGTCGTCGAGCGTCGAGCCGAGGTCGTCGGGGAGCTCGGGCAGCACGTCGCCGAGCCCGCCGGAGACCTCGTCCCAGACGGTGCCGAGCACCTCGAGCAGCTCGTCGAGCAGGCCACCGAGCGCCTCGCCCGAGCCCTCGACCAGGCCACCCAGTCCACCCAGGCCACCGAACACGTCGCCCAGCACCCCACCGGCCTCGCCCAGCGCCTCGCCGCCCGCGGCCAACGCCTGCTCGACGATCCCGCTGAGCAGGCCGGCGACGTCGATCACCTCCGCGGGGTCGGGCAGGTCGACCACCACGTCGTCGCGGGCCTCGATCTCCATCGATGCGCTCACGGCGACACCGGCCAGCTCGACCGATGCGGCGATCCGGCGGAGCTGATCACCGGCGGCCACGTCGACGTCGACGGTGATCGACTCGGGCAGCTCGATCTCGCCCGGCACCAGCGAACCGAGGGCGTCGAGCACATCGGCCGAGGTCAGGTCGTCGAGCGGCACCTCGACCCGGTACCGGTGCACGGTGACGCCGCCGACGTCGAGCTCCCCGCTCCACTCGGCGGTGCCGGCGCCGGCGATCGCAGCGGCGACCTGCATGGGCCACACCGTGCCCTGGGCGTCGGCGTCGGCATCGGCGTCGCCCGGCGCCGCAAGGTCGTCGAGGTCGTCGAGGTCGTCGAGGTCGTCGAGGTCGTCGAGGTCGAAGTCGAAGAACCCGGCGACGGCGCCGGCATCGAGCAGCAGCCAGCCGTCGGGCACGCCGGGCACCTCGACGCTCGACAGGTCGAAGTAGACGGCATCGTCCACGTGATCGACGACGAGGGAGAGCGGCGTGTCCGGGTTCGAGACCACCTCGGGCACGCCCAAGAGGTCGCTCGTCAACCCGCCGTCGACGAGCACCGAGACCGCCGAGCGCTGGGTGTCGCCATCCGCGCGCACGTCGATCGAGGCGGCACCCACGCCGGGCACGTCGAGCTCGATCGTGGCGAGGGCGTCGGTGGCCTCGAGCGCCTGCTCGATCGCCTGATCGAGCGAGTACGAGGCCGAGGCTTCACGGCCGACGAAGATCAGCGCGCCAGCGGCCACGAGTGCGATCACTGCGACCACCGCGATGCCGGCACCGACCGGTCCGCGACGGCGCGAGGCCGATGACGACGACCCTGGCCCGGGCGGGGCGGGCGGGGCGAGCGGCCCCGGAGGGGACGGCGGCGCACTTGCCATGGGGGGCGGGAAGGACGGCCCGGTGTTCACCCGTCCATCCTCCACCTTCCCGAGCCGCAAGACCAGTCAGCCCGCAGCGATCCGGGTGTACGCCTCGGGCCGGCGGTAGCGGTCGAAGTCGAACAGGGTGCCCCGGTACTGCCGGCACCAGTCGAGGTCGCACTCGGCCACCACCAGCTCGTCGCCCTTGGTCTCGGCCCGGGCGAGGAGTTGGCCCGAGGGGCCGAAGATCGAGGTCTCGGCGAGCGAGTCGACGCCTTCCTCCACCCCGCCCTTGGCGACGCCGACCACGAAGGTGCCGTTCTGGTAGGCGCCGGCCGACATCACGAGCTGGTTGTGGAAGCCCTGCAGCGCGTCCTGGCTCGGGTCGGGGGCGTAGTGGATTGGCGTGTTGTAGCCGCACAGGATCAGCTCCACGCCCTGCAGGCCCATCTCGCGGTAGCTCTCGGGCCAACGGCGGTCGTTGCAGATCATCATCCCGACGCGCCCGCCGAACGCGTCCCACACGCCGAAGCCCTCGGAGGAGGGCTCGAAGTAGTAGCGCTCGAGGTGCTGGAACGGCCGGTGTGGCTCGTGGGTCTCGTGCCCGGGGATGTGGACCTTCTTGAAGGTGCCGACGATCGAGCCGTCACGCTCGACGAGGGTCTGGACGTTCCAGCGGCGCACGGTGCCGTCGGGGTCGGTCTCGAGCAGTGCGTAGCCCAGACAGAAGCCGAGGCCGAGACGGACCGCCTCGTCGAACAACGGCTGCGTGACCTCGTTCGGCATCGCCGTCTCGTAGAAGTGGTCGGCCTCGGTGATGTCCTCGAGGTACCACCGGGGGAAGAACGTGGTGAGGGCGAGCTCGGGGTACACCACCAGGTCGCAGCCGGCCTCGGCCGCCTGCTGGAGGAGTGCGACCAGACGCGTCACGACGGCCTCGCGGCCGTCGTGACGCTGGATGGGGCCGAGCTGTGCGGCCCCGACCGTGACGATGCGGGTCATGGCGCACAGTGTGCCGCCACGACCCGCATCCGTCACCGGATCACCGGATCGTCCGTCGCCGGGAGATGGTGAGCAGCAGCGCACCAGCTCCGAGGGTGGCGGTGGCGATGAGAGCGAGCGTCAGCTCGATCCCGGTGTGCGGGAGCGCACCGGTCGGCGGGGTCGGCACGGGGCCGGCCGAGTCGCTGCCCTCGTCGTCGACATCCTCCGGCGGAGTCACCGGCGGAATCACGGGTTCCTGGTCCTCGGCGAGGATCGTGTTCGTGATGGTGGCGGCGTCGAGGCCACCGGCCACGACGGTCACGGTCTCATCGCTGATCGTCACCTCGTACGTGGCGCCGGGATCCGGTTCGGTCACCGTGTAGGTGCCCGGCAGCAGCCCCGAGATCAGGACCGTGGCGGTCCCGCCGTCGGTCTCGACCGTGCGGCAGATCTCGGTGGCGACCGGTGCCGGTCCGATGAGGCAGAGGTCGAACGTGCCGTCGATGTCCTCACCCTCGGCGGGCGTGCCCTCGACCAGCTTGGTCAGGGCCACCGAGCCGGTGGTCGGGACGATCACGGGCTGCTGTTCGATCCAGGTGTTGGTCACGGTGACATCGGTCGTCTGACCGGCGACCACCACGACCGCCTGCGGGTTGACCGACACGATCCAGCCGGGAGCAAAGGGCTCGTACACCTCGTACGTGCCCGGCAGCAGGCCAGTGAACGTGTGCGGTTCCTCGGCATCGGCGAGGTACGTGCACATCGGCTCGGCTTCGGAGTCACCCGCGGGCCGGATGCAGATCTGGAACTCGGTCGTGTCGCCACCGACCCGCACGACGGTCTTGTCGACCCGCACCGCACCGGTCTCGGGGGCCGGCGCCCAGGTGTTGGTGATCGTGTGCGAGGCGTGTTGGTTCGCACCGGCCCGGTCGACGGTCACCGTCACGCCGGTCCCGTCGACGTGCCAGTTCACACCCGGATCGGTCTCGGTGATCAGATACTCACCGAGTGCGAGGCCCTCGAACTTCGCGACGCCACCGGCCGAGACCGTCTTGCAGGTCTCGGGCTCATGGGAATGCGGCTCCTCGCTCATCGCCAGCGTGGTCGCTTCCGCCACCACCGGCTCGACGCAGATCTGGAAGGTGATGTCGCTGGGCGCACCCTCGCCCTCGACGACCTTGGTCACCCAGATCTGGCCGCGTCCGCCACCACCACCATCCTTTCGGGTGTTGGTGATCGTCGTGGTCTCGATGTGACCGGCGGAGACGGTGACGGTCACCCCATCGCCGACGACCGTCCAGTGCTCGCCGGGATCGGTCTCGGTGACCACGTAGGCACCAGGTTCGAGGTGGTCGAACAGGATGGTGCCGGCACCGGTGATGTCCTTGCAGATCGGCGCACCACCGACCGGCGTCACGCAGATCTCGAACTTCGTGTTCTCGAAGCGCTCAGGAGCGTCGACGACCTTGGTGACTTCGATGGCTCCGAATTCCGGCTCATAGTCGGGGATCTCGCAACCGTTCTCGAAGATCGCTCGGCCTTCGGGCCAGTTCAGACCGGGGAAATGGAGATCGTCGGGACCGTCGAAGGGCGGGATGATGTCTCCCCACGACACCGTGATGCCCTCGTACCAGACCGGTCCGACGTGGTCGCCGTGACCGTTGGCGTCGAGATTGTTGAGCTCATCGATCGATGAGGTGTCGACGTCGATCACGTTGTACGGGTTGGTGTGGCTGGCGGTCGCGTGGCAGATCTCCTGCTTGGGGCTGGGAGTCGCGGCGACCTCGCCGAAGGAGGCGAGGCCGAACGTCATCAGACCGACGGAGACGACGGCGGCCGTGCGCCACGCTCTGGTGCTGAAGCGCTTCATGGCTGCTCCTTTCGATCGGACCACACGGGGTGGTCCACTTCGTGGAGCGGGCCGGGTTCGCCGTTAACTCCCCGCCGCCATGGCGACCAAGCAACTGGCGGCGGTTCACTGTCTCCCGCACGGAGCCCCAGAGGGCTCCTACGGACATGGTCGCGCCGCACGGTCCTGCGCCGGCAGGGACTTAGGTCCCCATCGGCACGCTGAGCGTGAGATTCTTTGTCAAGATCACCACCTTGAGTGGTAGACGGACGTCACGGGGTGCGGAGCAGCTCGTGACGGAGCTCGGCCAGCTCCGGGGCGGGTTCGCCATCGCTCCACGGGTCGGCGGTGAGGACCCGCTCGTAGGACGCCCACTCGTGACGCAGGCCGGCATGGTCACCGATCCGGGCGCGGGCGCGCATGCGGAGCGCGATCAGCCCCTCGTGCCCCGGCAACACCCGCAACCCGCGATCCGTGGCCCGGAACACCCCGTCGACGTCGCCGAGGGTGAGGTGGTGGTCGGCGAGCTCGGCGGCCACCGAGGTGGCCAGCAGGACCAGCCGAGAGGTCAAGCCCTCGGCATCGGGCCACAGGTACGTCGTCCCCTCGAACGGGACACCCCGGATCAGCTCGGCGGCCGGGGTGAGCGTGGCGATCGCGAGCTCGGGTGACTGGCCCCGCGCCATCGCCAGCCGGTGCTCGACCACGTCGACGTCGGTGACCACGGCCGGGTGGAGTGGCAACGACTCGGTGAGCGTGCGCGCCAGCCACTCACCGCCGTCGGGCGGCGGGACGAGCCGCGCCATCGCCCGCCGGGCCTCGGAGACGACGTTGGAGAACGTGGCGTCGCGCACGTCGAGCTCCCACAGCGCGGTCCGGGCCGAGGCGCGGGTGGAGCGGCCGCGGTGCGTCCCGAGCCAGGCGAGCAGCTCCCGGGTCTTCGATCGCTCGAACACGACCGCCCGACCGTCCCGATCGACCACGTCGACCGGTCCGAGGAGGCGGACCATCAGCGACCAGTCGGGTTCGACCTCGGCGACGAAGCCTCCTGCCGGATGTGCTCCCAGGTGTCGCCGGCCCTCGGCGACCTCGGTGACGTCATCGTCACCTTCCCCCGCGGCGGAGTGGGCCGGCGGGGCGACGTCGCCTGCCGTCCCTGCTGCGGTGGGCAGGACAGCCTCAGCAGCGGTGAACGTCTCGGCCTCGTCGAGCAGCGCGGCGATCGATGCGAGCTCGTCGCTGGTGAGGCCCACCGGGGTCAGCTCGATGCCGAGCGGTTCCAGACACCACACCGGGCCATCCCGTCGGAGCCGGGCACTGGCCTCCGGGTGGTCGGCCCCGAACACCACCGCGATCGACGGCCCCGCCGGGAGGTGCCACCGCTCGACACCACTGATCCCCTCCGATGGCGCCGGCGGGCTCGGCCCGAACGCTGCCGCGTCGGTCGCGCCGACGAGGAGGACCGCCGGCTCCCAGGGCTCACCGCCCGTGTGGCGAGTCCGCAGCTCGAACGTCGACGACTCGTGCAGGACCGTGGAGCCGACGAGCTCGGCCACCAGATCCGTCGCCGCTGGCATGTCGGAGCAGCGGTAGACGTTGCGGTGCTCGGCGAACGCCTCGTCGGGAACACCGACCGCCACGAGATGGGCCACCTCGGCGAACGGCGAGGTCGCCAACGTGAGCGCGATGCCCCGCACCACCGCATCGGCCTGCGACTGCGGACCGACGATCGCCAGGGTGCCGAGGGCCTCGAGATCGACGATCACGTCACGCCCGTCAGGGGTCCGACCGAGCTCGACCATCGCGACGCACGGCATCGAGACGAGCCGTGCCCGCGGCGCCACCAGCTCGATCGGCACCGCGGCGGGGAGCAGCCAGCGATCTCCGGCGGGCGCATCGTCGGGGGTCGCGAATGGCGCATGCACCGGCGCCTCGCCGTCGAGGCGAAGCTCCACCGCGCCTGCCTGCTCCACGAGCACCGCCACGACCCGGCGACCGGCGTCGGCGACCGCGCTTGCCGCAGCCCGTACGGCCACGTCGGCACGCACGAGTCGCTCCCCGGCATCGATCGACCGCAGGAGACGTTCGGTGCTCACAGCAACGGCCGAGGGAGCCGACACCGACGAGCGGGGCGTCGCCCCGCGGAGCCGCTGCCGGCGACGGGCCGCGACCAGCGCGAGCACGCCGGTCGAGATCATCGCTGCATGACCGAGCCCGACCGGGAACGACGGATCTCCGAGGGGCTCCGAGATCTCGGCACCGTCGGCCCGCGCGGCCGGCTCGACCGCCGGGGAGCCGGCTCCGACTGTGCTCTCTATGACCACCGGGTTCGGCGTGCCCACGTTCGGTGCGCTCGCGACGGTCGTCCGGTCGGCTTCAACGACGGTGTCAGACACCGGCGCGGGTGCGTCGATCGCGGGGTCGGCGGTGTCGGTGTCAGACACCGGTGCCACCGGTCCGGCCGTGGGCTCCGACGTGACGGCGGGGGCGGTGTCAGACACCGAAGCAGACACCGGCGCGCCAACGGTCGCGCTGGCCTCCGGGCTGTCGTCGGCGGGGGCGGTCTCGGCATCGACCGGGTCGACCGGGTCGACCGGGTCGACCGGGTCGACCGGCTCGGGGGCGCTGGCATCAACCTCGACCACGAGGGGCCA
>CAYRXQ010000097.1:3747-10664 GCA_964428115.1 uncultured Ilumatobacteraceae bacterium | reverse complement strand
GCACGGCCTCGATGCTGCGGCTCGCCTGGCCGTACCGGGCCTGCAGCGCGAGCCCGAGCGCGAAGGACGCGGTGGTGACGACGCCGATCGCCGCGTCGGCGCCGATGACGCGCTTGCGCGCCACCCAGCCGATCAGCAGCCCGGACGCGAGGCCCCACAGACCGGCACCGATGAAGAAGCTGAACCCGAGCACGGCCGCGACGGCCGCTCCGCCGAACACGGCGTGGCTGAGGCCGTGGCCGATGTAGCTCATGTTGCGGAGCACCACGAACACGCCGATCAGCCCGCACAGGGCGCCGGCGATGATCGCCACGAGCATGCCGCGACGGAAGAAGCCGAACTCGAAGGGCTCGGCCAGGTCGACGGCCCAGGTCGCGGCAGCGAGCGCGGTGGCGGTCATGCCGTCATCCCCCCTCGACCCCCGAGGAAGCGGGGCGTGCTCTCGAGCACCACCGGCATGCCGCCGTGCTCGAGGACGTCCATCGGCGCGCCGTAGGTCCGCTCCAGTACGTCGGGACGCAGGACGGTCACCGGGGGCCCGTCGGCGATCACGGTGTGGTTGAAGCACAGCAGCCGGGGCAGGTGGGCGGCCAGGCCGTTGAGGTCGTGGGTGGTGAGCACGATGGCGATGCCCTCGTCGTTCAGATCCGCCAGCACGTGGAGCACCTCGTGGCGAGTCCGCACGTCGACCCCCGAGGTCGGCTCGTCGAGCACCAGCAGCTGCGGGCGCTGGACGAGAGCGCGGGCCAGGAACACCCGCTGCTGCTGGCCACCGGAGAGCTCACGGATGTGCCGGCCGGCCAGCCCACCCAGACCGAGCCGTTCGAGCACGCTGGTCACCTCGGCCCGCTCGGCCGCATCGCGCCGGGGCCACCAGCGACCGGCGGTGCGGCTCATCGTCACGACCTCGGCCACCGTCACCGGAAAGTTCCAGTCGACGGTCTCGACCTGGGGGACGTAGGCGAGCCGGAGATCGGGAGCCACGGTGACCGTGCCCTGCACCGGCTGCACGGCACCGAGCAAGGTCCGCAGCACCGTCGTCTTCCCCGACCCCGAGGGGCCGACCAGCCCGAGGAACTCGCCGGCACGCACGACGAAGTCGACGTGGTCGATCACGAGCGGGCCGCCGTAGGAGCAGCCGACGTGATCGAACCGCACCAGCTCGGTGGCGGCCTCGGGCACCGACGTCACCACCGAATCATCGCCGATCCCCGGCGGGACCGGAAGTGGTCGCCCCGCGAGCGGTCATTGCGGGTACGTCGCCGTGTCGGGTGCGACGTCGGTGACGTCGAGTGCCTGGAGTGCCGCGGCATCGCCGCCGAGGGCCTCGACCATGGTCACGAAGTTGAACCGCATGAGGCTCATCCACGAGTGGTCGGGGTCGCCGGGCTCACCCGGCAGGTCGTCGTCGCGCAGCACGTCGATGTAGGTGACGCCGGCCTCCTGCCCGATCTGCTCGAGCACGGTCGACGGGAACACCTCGGAGCCGAAGATCGCCGGCACGCCGGTCTCGCGCACCTGCTCGATCAGCCTGGCCAGCTCCTGCGGGGTGGGCTCGTCGAACGAGGAGGGCTGGATGGCGCCGAGCACGGTCCAGCCGTACTCCTTCGCGAAGTAGGCGTAGGCGTCGTGGTAGGTGAGCAGCAGGCGCTGGTCCTCGGGGACGGTGGCCGTGGCCGTGCGGACCGCGGCGTCGAGCTCGTCGACCTTGGCCACGAACGCGTCGTGGTTGGCCTCGTAGGTGGCGGCGTTCGCCGGGTCGCGGCGCACGAGCACATCGCGGACCACGCCCGCGTACTCCTGCACCATCGGCGGGTTGGTCCACAGGTGGGGGTTGGGCTTGCCGCCCTCCTCGGGGAAGGAGAAGTCGAAGATCCACTCGTCCTCGGGGAGGATCCGCGTGGCGATCTCGCAGAGCGCTGCGCCCTCGCCGAGGTTCGCCAGGGCGAGGTCCTTGGTGGGCTCCTCGAGTACCAGACCGTTGATGAAGATCACGTCGGCCTCGGCGAGGGTCGCGGCCACGCTGGGGGCCGGCTCGAAGGTGTGGGAGTTCGTTCCCTCGGGCACGACGCCGGTGATGACGGCGTCGGTGCCGCCGGCGATGTTGGCGATGATCGAGGTGATCGGGGCCACGGTGCTCGCGATGTTGATCGGCCGGCCATCGATCACGGCGCCGCCGTCGCAGCCGTCGTCGAGGGGAGCCGCGCCGTCGGCCGGGGCCTCGGTCGTCGCGGCATCGGAAGCGGACTCGTCATCGTCACCGCAGGCGGTGAGGACGAGCGGGATCAGGGCGGCCACGGTCAGCGTCGTGGCGACCGGGCGGCGGGGGGACCGTCGGAAACGCACCCCGGCACGGTATCTGGCCCCCCGGAGCGATGCCTGACGGAGCCCGGAACGGCGACGGGCCAGCCCTCCCGCCCGGCTTGGTCAGAGTTGTGCAGCCACGTCGCTGCATCCCTCTGACGAAAGCCCCGGGGGGAGGGGCTCAGGGCTGGTCGTCGGCGGTGTCGTCCTCGGAATCCACCGAATCGTCCGACCCGCCCGCATCGTCATCCGCAGCCGACCGGAACCCAGCCAACAGCGGCCGGTCCACCCCGAACACCGACCGATCGATCGGCGACGAGCTCGCGAACAACCCGATCGGATCCACCAACCCCGACGAACCCGCCGAGGCGCCCGCATCGGCCTCCCCCGAACCAGTGATCTCCGTGATCGGCTCGTCGGTAACCAGGTGCTCGAGCTCCGCGAGCTCCGCGAGCTCCGCGAGGGTCTCGGCATCGAGCCCATCGATGGCCGGGTCGGCAGCGACCGGCACCGGCTCGACGACACCGAACACCGAACGGTCGATCCCAGCCAAACCCGGAAGCCCCCCGACCGGAGCCACCAACTCCACCGAACCAATCGCCGAGATCGGATCGTCCTCCGCATCGGCACCGCCGGCGGTCGCACCGGCGGGCTCAGCGGTGTCGGTGAGGGGCGAACCAGACCCGAGCGTCGCACCCGGACGACCCAGATCGTCGAGCGGATCGTCCTCCAACCCGCCCCCGAGGTGCTCCTCATCCGGGTTCCGAATCGTCCCCGCGCCACGGCTCAGATCCAACCCGTCCAGACCCGCACGGAACCCACTCGTCCCCGGCGAATCCAGCACACCACCCAACCGCGGATCCCCACCCAGCAATGCACCCTGCACATCCGGGATCCCGCCCCCGGTCGCCGGGCCACCGATCCCACCGTCATCCACCGGATCGGTGTGCCCATCCCCACCGCCACCCTGCGGCGCCAGGCGATCCTTCAACCCCTCCGACACATGCCGGAACTCATCGCCGATCGAGTCGTCGCTGGGCGTGCCGACCAGCGTCGTGTTCTTCGTCCCGTTCGGGGCAGTCTCGACGATCGTGCTCGTGCCGTCCTTGTTGTCGGTCTGGGTGATCGACGAGCCGTCGGGCTTGGTGATGCGGGTGACGTTCCCAGACCGTTCGACCTGGGTCCCGTCGCGGTTCACGACCGTCGAGGAGCCGTCCGAGAAGATGAACTTGTGCCCACCAGGTGTGGTGACCACCCCCGGGCCGTCGGGCGCGGCGGCCCCGGGCGCGGCCGCCCGAGGCGTGCCATCGGTCCCGTGGAACGCGGCGTCGGCCGCGGCGATCGACTTTCCGACGCCGGCGTTGAACATCGCCGACCCCGTGGTGACCACCGGGTTACCGGCGAGCGCCGGATCGGTCGCGATGTTGCCCTTCGTCGCTGCGACGATGCCTTCGTCGGTCTCAGCGGCCACGCCTCCGGACGTCACACCAAACCCCGACGGCGGTTTCTTCGCTTCGGACGGCACCGCACCATCGCCCACAGCTCCCGATCCTTGTTCGGCGATGCCGGCTACTCCGTCGTCTCGGTTGGCGGCGTCGCTCAGGAGACTGTTCGCACCCTCGCGCAATGCGGAGCCGGGCAGGCCCGCCTGCGCATCGGCGATCGCGTCGAACGGATCCTGCTGCTCGGGGCCCTGCGTCAGGTCCGCGACCGGACGCCGCGCCGCGAGCTGATCGGCGACCGCCGTCAAGCCAGTCGGATCGCTGGCGGCCAGACCGGCACGTGCCTCATCGATCGAGCCGATGGTCGACCCACCGCTCCCCGACCCGCCACCGTCCGACGCGCCACCGCTGCCGGTCGTCGCCCCGTCCTTGGCCGTACCGAGACGGTCGGCCGCATCCGCCAGATCGGGCGCCGCCAGGCGATCGCCGGCTGCATCGCTCACCCCTGGGCGCGTCCCGACCTCGCTCGTCCCGGTGTCCGCCGGCGGTGGCGCCGTGGCCGGCGCGGCCGCAGCCTTCGCCGCCTCCGCCAATCGCTCGTCCACCGACGCCTGCTGTGTCGGGGTGACCCGCCTGCTGAACCTGAACTTCGCCATCTCTCGACCTCCTCACACCATCGGACCACAGCACGTGGGCCTGGCACATCCGTCGAACAACCGAAATCCACGAGGCGAGCTGGCTCGACGATGTACCCCCTGAGCTGGGACGACGCGTTCCAAGCGGGGAGCAAGGTGACAGCAAGGAACCCAATGCGAGGCCCAGGACCACGTCGGCGCCCGGCGTGATCACGTCTGGGCTGTCAGATCGGTCAGATGTGACCGGATCTGCAGCCCAGAGGTGGCCACGACCGCGACCGGAGGCAGTCAGACCCCAGCGCAGCCGACGGGCGACAGCTCAGGAGATGCGGGTGACGATGATCTTGGCCACCGGATCGCCCCACCCGTGGATGGCCGGGTCGAGCTCGGCGCCGCCGATCACGCCGCGGTGCGGCACCACGTTGCCCGACTCGGCGAGGTCGGGGTTGCTCTCGGCCGTGCCCGGCGCACCGCTCGCCGAGGCCACCCCGATCAGCCCCTGGCACGGCGGCATGATGTCGGCCAGGTCCTCGGTGTTCTCCTCGGTCGAGGTCTCGTAGCCCGTGGCCTCGACCACGAGCTCCTCGCCGATCTCGGTCGGCAGCTCGATGCTGTTCACCCCGGTGAACCCGTCGTTCGTGCACACCAGCATCGACACCCACGACAGCCGCGGGTCGTCGGCCGGCGCGTACAGCCGCAGCGTCGTCCGGTCGGGGCAACCGTCGGCGCACGGTCCGTCGCCGAGCGGGCCGGCACCCGGCGAACCGGCGGGCACGAGCGGCGAGGTGCCCTGGCCGACGTCGACCAGCTCGCCGGCCAGTCGGCGCTCGGTGAGTGCGGCCACCAGCGGGCCGTTGTTGCCGTTCTCGGCGATCTGGACGACCCCGTCGATCGCCGGGAGACCGAGCTTCCACACGCCGCCGTCGCCCCGATGGGTGGCGATGACCGGCGGCGAGAACGGTTGGCCCTGCGACAGGTTCACGACCGTGATCTCGTAGTCGTAGACCGTGAGCGCGTCGGCAGGTCCGCTGCTCGCCGCACCGTCACCCGCGGCAGCGGCCTCCCGCGGGTCTTCATCGGCCTCGGGGACCTGTTCGCTGAGCGAACAGCCCGCCACCGCCGCCGCACACAGCACGAACGAGCCCACCACGAGGGCGCTCCGTCGAACGCTCATGTCTCCCCACCCCCCGACGGGACGTGCCGATCACGCCGTCAGCGGCGGAACGTAGCAGTCGTCAGATCGGGTGCAGCGCCACACCGAGCGGTGCGGCGGCGCGGCTCAGAACCGGCCGGGGTTGGTGCGCTTCTTGGGCGGCGCCTTGAAGGGCGCCTCGACGAGCGCGTCGAACTGCGCCTCGTCGGGCTGCTTGGGATCGTTGAGCTGCTGCAGGTAGCGCTTGAGCGCTGCCCGGGCCGGCGCCACGTGCTCGCCCTTCATCCCGACCGACCGGCTGAGCGCGTCCTTCGCCTTGGCGACGCGCTCCTTGCGCAGCGTCTTCTCCTCTTCGGAGTAGACCTTGGAGCCCTTGTTCGCGCGGGCCTCGGCCTCGGCGCGACGGCGTGCTTCCAGTTCCTGCAACTCGGTGAGCTTGGGCGGTGTGACCACGATCGGGGCTTCCTTCTGTGCCGGGAGATGTATCCGGAAGACTCGGAGGGTAGCGAACGCAGGCCCGATCACCGCCCCGGTCGACCTCGCTGCCCACGTCGCGGGCCCGCACAGGGTGTCACTCGTCGTGCGTGACGCGCACGATCCGGGTCCCGACGTTGCCACCGGCGAGGAGGTCGACGAACGCGGCGGGTGCGTGTTCGAGGCCGACCACCTCGTCCTGGCGGGCCACGAGGCGACCCTGGTCGTGCCAGGTCCGCAGCTGGGCGCGGGCCTCGGCGTAGCGATCGGCGAAGTCGAAGACCAAGAAGCCCTCCATCCGCAGCCGGTTGTTGACGAGGAGCCCGGGGATGCCGCGCGGCCCGGGTTGCGGGGAGGAGGTGTCGTACTGCGAGACCACGCCGCAGCAGACGATGCGGCCGTGTCGGTTCATCCGCCGCAAGGCCGCGCCGAGCACGTCGCCACCGACGTTGTCGAAGTAGACGTCGACGCCGTCGGGGGTCGCCGCGGCGAGCTCGGCGCGGAACGTGGGCGAGCGGTGGTCGACGGCGGCATCGAAGCCGAGCTCGTCGACGAGCACCGCGCACTTGGCGGCCGAACCGGCGATGCCGACCGCTCGGCACCCATGGAGCCGGGCGATCTGGCCCACCAGGTGCCCGACCGAGCCGGCAGCGGCCGAGACGAGCACGGTCTCCCCCGGCGTCGGGCGTCCGATGTCGAGCAGCCCGAAGTAGGCGGTGAGGCCGTTGGTGCCCAGCAGGCCGAGGTGGAGGGCCGGATCGACCGGTCCAGCACCGTCGGCGGCACTGGCCCCACCGGACCCACCGGCCCCAGCGGCGGGCCCGTCGTCGCATCGCGTCAGCACAGCCGCGGTGTGCACCGACCACTCCTGCCAGCCGAGCGGCCCGGTCACCAGCGCGCCCACCGGAA
>CAYRXQ010000097.1:0-3647 GCA_964428115.1 uncultured Ilumatobacteraceae bacterium | reverse complement strand
TGCACCGACCACTCCTGCCAGCCGAGCGGCCCGGTCACCAGCGCGCCCACCGGAAGCGCCGCCAGGTCGGACACCGTCACCCGACCGACCCCGGTGCCACCCATCACCACGCCGGTCACCGGCGCGCCCGCGTAGCTCGCGCTGCCCTGCAGCCCGGCTCGCTGGCCGGCACCGATCGTGATCGCCAGGGTCCGGACCTGCACCTCGCCGGGCCCCGGCGTCGGGATCTCCTCGTCGACCAGCTCGAAGTCGGTCGCCGCCAGGCGGTCGGTGGGCAGCGAGGCGATGAGGATCTGACGGTTCATGGCCCCGACCGTAGGTGGCTAGCGTCGCCGCTCATGACGAGGACACATCGCGGCCGACTGCACGACGGCGTTCACGTGCCGGCCACCGGGGAGCGCCACGTCACGGTGACCGCCGTGGGTGCGGCTCGGGTGGAGGAGATCCTGAGCGGCGACGTCCGCGGACCACTGGGGTTCCTCTCCGAGGAGGACGAGTGGGTGGTGCTGCTCGCCGGCACGGCTCGCGTGGAGCTCGACGGCGAGGAGCACCTGTTGACGGCCGGCGACTGGATGCTCATCCCCGCCGGCACGCCACACACCCTGCATCAGGTGGAGCCCGGGACGCGCTGGCTCGCAGTCCACAGTCGACCTCGACCTCTGGACACGAAATTTATCACCTGATACGTTTCGCCTCATGACCAGGCACGACCGCACCACCGTGACCCTCACCGGGACCGGCGTCCCGCACCCCGCCCCGGGTCGGGCCGGCGCCGGATGCCTCGTCCGCCACGGCGAGGTGGCCCTCCAGTTCGACGCGGGTCGCAGCACGGTGCTGCGCATCACCGAGGCCGGGGTTCGACCACACGCCCTCACCGCCACCTTCCTCACCCACGTCCACAGCGACCACCTGGTCGGGCTCCCCGATCTGGCGATGACCCGCTGGGTCGAGCAGCAGCTGCACGCCACCGGCCCGCTCACCGTGGTCGCCGTCGAGGGCCTGGCCGCCCACTTCGTCAAGCACATGCTCGAGCCCTTCGCCGACGACATCGCCGTGCGGATGGAGCACGTCGGTGCGCCCGCACCGCGTGTCGACCTGCGCACCTTCGCGGTGCCCACCGAACCGACCACGGTGTGGACATCCGCCGACGGCACGGTCGTGGTCGACGCCGTCGCCGTCCACCACGAGCCGGTGCCCGAGGCGGTCGCCTACCGGGTCACCACACCCGACGGCGTCGTCGTCATCTCCGGCGACACCCGGGTCTGCGGCGAGGTGGAGTCGTTCGCGGCCGGCGCCGACGTGCTCGTGCACGAGGCCTGCCGGGCCACCGCCATGAGCGCGCTGATCGCCGGCACCGTCTTCGAGACGATCTTCGACTACCACGCCGACAGCGTGGCCCTGGGCGGCTTGGCCGAGGCGGCGGGCGTACGCCACCTGGTGCTCACCCACCTGATCCCGCAGCCCGACACGCCCGAGCAGGAGGCCGAGTTCGAGGCCGACGTCCGCTCCGGCGGATACACCGGCCCGGTCACCGTCGGCCGCGACCTGATGACCTTCACCCTGGACGGCGCCACCCACGCTGCAGGTTGACGCGCTGCCGGCGCCAGCCGGTGTCAGACACGCTGCAGCTGCACGCGCTGCAGCTCGGCGCACTGCGGGTCGAACGTGCGCACGGCCGACGACCACCCCCGACCCGCACGACCATGGGCGGGCGGAGGTGGTCGCGGTCGACCGTGGTCGGTCAGAGACCGATCGACAGGTCGATGAACTCGTTGGTCGCGAGCTGCTCGGCCGTCAGGTCGGCATCGACCGTGTCGATCCCGGCGTCGACCATCTGGTCGATGCCCTCCTGGACACGAGCCGGGTCGAAGTTGCCGATCACGTCGTCGGGACCGTTCGAGACCAGGCCGAGCTCGGCCATCGCCTGCGACGCATAGTCGGTGTCGGCGGCCGTGGTCGTCCACGACCCGTCATAGGCGGTCACGGCCTCCACGATGAGGGCGTTGGCCCGCGACGGATCGGCCATGTAGTCGACGGTCGCCTGCTGGACGAGCGGGACGAACTGCGCCAGGCACGGACTCAGCTCGTCGAGGTCGGCGGACCGCACGGCGAGGGGCTGGGAATAGAAGCGCACACCGGCGTCGAAGATGAGCTGGAACTCCACCGGGCGGCCCCACTCGGCGTACGAGTTCTCGTACTGGAACGGCTCCGAGGAGGCGAATCCCTGCTGCGCGATCGAGCCCGCCGACGAGATGAACCGGGCCGGCGAGCCGTCGTAGGAACCATCCCAGGAGCTGGCCGGCACCTGCCCGAGCTTGGTGAGGATGTCCTGCCACGGTGCGCCCGGGAAGACGTTGATCGGGAGGCCGAGCTCGCCGACGTCGGCGATGGTCTCCACCTCGGGATGGGCCTCGGGATCCCACATGATCATCTGCGGGTTCTTCTCCAGCGGGGCGACCACGGCGATCGTGGGCAGCTGCGCATAGTCGTTCGCGGCCTGGTCGAGGCTGACGGCGCCCAAGGTGATCGAGTCGTCGGTGTACATCTGCGCGGTGACCGGCGAGAAGCCGATCGCCGGCCCACCCGAGCGGATCTGCACGTCGACACCCATGTCGTTGCCGTCGGTGTCGACGAGCGGGGCGGTGATCGTCTTGGCGTCGAGATCGAGGACGTGACCGGGGCCGAGCAGCTGCATCAACATGCCCCGCTCGCCCGAGGGGAACCAGTCGAGCTGGATGACGATGGTCTCGGGGCACTCCTCGACCATCGAGCTCGTCTCGGCCTCACCGGCGGTGTCGGCAGGATCGGTGGTGTCGGTCGCCGGCGCCGCAGTCGTCGCGGCGGTCGTGTCGGCGGTGCCCTCGGCGCCGTCGTCGTCGCCGCACGCCGTCACGACGAGCCCGAGGACGATCGGCAGTGCCGCCAGTCGGATGGATCGATTCGTGGTCATGGGTCCCCCGTGGTGCTCGTGTCGCTCCCTGCAACATCGCGAGTATTCCACATAGGAATACGCCTGGGATGGGGCTCGTGTTGCCGGGGGATGACGATTCAGCGCGGGCCGTCGCGGCCGTCGGCCGAGGCACCAGCGACGACCTCGAGATCCTCGCTCACCATGACCAGGAGCATCCGGGCGGGCGTCGCGAGCACCCGGTAGCGCTGCTCGACGCCGCCGCTGCTCGACACGCTGTCGCCCTCGTCGAGGACGAGCCGTTGCCCGTCGAGGTCGAACTCGTACCGCCCGCTGAGCACGACGCAGACCGTGTCGTTGCGGTGCATGTAGGGCGTGGGCGCGAAGTCGGCCGGCCCGCCGTCGAACTCGATCACCCGCAGCTGCCCTGAGCGGCGGGTGAGTGCCTGGCCGTACCCCTCCCCGAACTCGTAGGCAGGCAGCTTGAGCCGATCGGCACGTCGCACCACGTCGATGGTGACCGGCGGTTCGGGGCCCGCCAGCAGCCCGACCGCGCTGGTGCCGAGCGCACGAGCGACACGATCCAGCGCGGTCATGCTCAGGCGGCCGAGGCCGCGCTCCACCTTGCTCAGGAACGGCTGCGACAACCCGGCGAGCTCTGCGAGTTGGACCATGGTCAGCCCCCGCTCGAGCCGACGGGCACGGATCGCCCGTCCCATCGTCGCCGCCAGATCGGCGC
>CAYRXQ010000096.1:698-10668 GCA_964428115.1 uncultured Ilumatobacteraceae bacterium | reverse complement strand
GCTGAAGTACCTCAACGGGCTCACGCGTGCGTTCCTGCGCGACGGCGGGCAGATATTCACGGGAACCCACGCCGAAAAGATCGAAGATGGTGAGCCCTGCCGGGTTACCACGAGCGACGGCTTCGTCATCGCTGCCGACCACGTCGTCGTCGGTGCGCAGGTCGCCGAGGCGGATCGCGGCGATCACCGCCTCGTCGAGGTCGCCGGGGGAGAGCGAACCGCGGGTGGCGGGCTCCTCGGGCCGAGGCGTACGGGTCGGGTCGAGGTCGTTCGCGAACGCGCCGGCGAGGCAGTCGTTGGCCAGGGCGCGGGCCTCGCCCTCGAGGGGGCTGTCGAGTGCTGCCTGCACGACCTCGCCCCACCCGATGGCGAGCAGGTAACCCACGGCGAAGTCGGCGCGACCCTCGATCGGGTCGTCGTAGAGGCGGCGGGCCACCGCGTCGTCGACGTGCACCACACCCGTGGTTGCGCACACCGCGAGCCCGGTGAGCGGCCGGGTCACCGCATCGGGGCAGCGGATCTGGTCGGAGCTGGTGATGACGAGGATCTCGGCGCCGATCTCCTCGAGCCCCGTCCGGTCGGCCACGACCGCACCGTACCGGTCGAGGGCCTCGAGGATGAGGGGCACGATCTGGCCCTCGTCGGTGCCGTAGGGGAGGTCGCCCTCGTTGGCCGCGTCGGCCTCGGAGAGGAACCGGTTCGGCATGAGCGGGAGGGGCTCGTCGAGCAGCCCGACGCAGGCACCCGGCCCCTGGGTGGTGCCCTGCTGGAAGGCCCCGACCCGGTCGAAGGCCGAGCCGTGACCGCCCGAGTCGAAGGGGTCGAGGCCGACGGGATCGCGCACCGCCACCATCGCGAGCAGCCCGCCGCGCAGATCGGCGTCGCTGGTCTGCAGGAACGGGGAGCGACCGGCCGCGGTGTCGGCGAGCCAGGCGCCCGCGTAGCAGTCGGCCTGCTGCTCGGTCACCACGGTGGCCAGCGCCCGGTCGAGATCACCGGCACGCGACTGCACGGCGTGGGCGTATTCGTGGGCCAGCACCACGCCGAAGACCGAGTCGCCGTGCTCGGCCGCCAGCTCGGCCAGCAGGCTGTCGGGCCCGTCGTCGTACACGAGCACGTCGTTGTCGCTGCAGTAGAACGCGGCGTAGAGCTCCACCTCCTCGTGGTCGATGACGTCGGTGCCGCACCCCGGGATGTCGGTGCGATCCGGGGTGGCGGCGTGGACGCCACCGAGCAGCGGCCGCCACGGAGCGCCGTACCACTCGGGGTAGGTCTCGCCCCAGAACCGCTCGAGGTCGGCGACGGCGGCCGCCACGGCGTCGTCGTAGGGACGCGGATCGCGTTGGGGCGGACCGGTGATGACCTCGTCGAAGGGTGGTGGGTCCACGAGATCCACCACGGCCGGACCCGGCTCGTCGGGGATCGAGGGCAGCGGCACCGGGGATCCCCGCTCCGCGATCACGCCGCTGTCGACGGCGCACCCCGCCGCGGCCAGGACGCCCAGGACGCCCAGCGCGACGAGCAGACCGGGCCGTGCGTGCCGCACGTCAGGGGCGCAGCGACTCGAGCTCGGTGATCTCGCCACGCTGACCCTCTGCCATGCCGGCGGCCATGGCCCGGACCTCTGCCGACTCGGCGCGCTCCGCGGCGAACACGGCCATGTCGAGCGCGCCCAGGTGGTGGCGGACCATCATCGTCACAAACAGGTCGTCGGCCTGGGTGCCGCGTGCGGACCCGAGCTCGAGGAGCTCGTCGTCGGTGGCCATCCCGGGCTGCAGCCCCGGGGCCGCCGACATGCCCATCCACAGCATTCGCACGTCACCCTCGGCGGCCTCCGCGGCCCCGAAGTCGCGCAGCAGCTGGATCATCCGGCCGATCTCGGTCGACTGCCCGAGCACGATGCTGCGGGCGACGGTGCGCAGGCCCGGATCGGTGTCCTCGAGGTTGAGGAAGACGAACCCGATCGTCACGCCCTGCTCGTGGTGCTCGCGCATGTCCTGCAGGAACCCGATGTCGACCTCGCCACCGCGGTCCCGTGCGGTCTCGTTCGCGATCAGCCAGCCGATCATCCCGGCCACCAGTGCGGTCGAGACGAGCAGCGTGACGATGTTGAGCGGGTGCTGCCACCACGCCAGCACCACGACCCCGTCGTCGATGTCCTCGATCCCGTCGTCGAGCGGGGTCGCGTCGAGCTCCTGGGTCATGTCCGAGAGTCTGCCAGCGTCGGCGCCGCACGACCCGCCGGGGGCCGGGATGCACCGACAATCCAGAGGAGGGGTGTGTGCCCACCGCCACACGCGCTACGTTCGACGCACCCGGAAGCCGACGTGGCCCCCGGAACCCGCACGAAGGGAACCTGCAACCGACGTGTCCATGCTCGAAGTGGAAGAGATCACGGTGCGCTTCGGCGGCATCGTGGCTCTCGACGGACTGTCGTTCACCATCGACGAAGGCCAGATCTGTGGTCTCATCGGTCCGAACGGCGCCGGTAAGACGACGATGTTCAACGTGGTCAGCCGCATCTACCAGCCGACCGAGGGCCGCGTGTCGCTCGACGGCCTGGACCTGCTCTCGCTGCCGGCCCACCAGATCGCAGCGAACGGGATCGCCCGGAGCTTCCAGAACCTGGCGCTGTTCCCGACGATGACGCTGCTCCAGAACACCATGACCGGCGCGCACAGCCACGGTCGGGTGGGCTTCGTCCGGGCCGCGCTCCGGCTCGGAGCACGCGCCGAGGAACGCGAGTTCGCCGCCGACGCCTATCGCATCCTGGCCTCGCTCGATCTGGCCCACCTGGCCCACGTGCCGGCCATGGGGCTGCCGTTCGGCACGCTCAAGCGGCTCGAGCTGGCCCGGGCGCTGGCCTCGCGGCCCCGGCTGCTCCTGCTCGACGAGCCCGCGAGCGGCCTGACCCACGCCGAGGTCGGCGAGCTCGGCGAGACCATCCGCCGGGTCCGCGACGAGTACGAGCTGACCGTGCTCCTGGTCGAGCACCACATGGGTCTCGTGATGGGCATCTCCGACAAGGTCGTGGCGATGGAGTTCGGTCGCAAGATCGCCGAGGGGCTGCCCTCGGAGGTCCGCGATGATCCGCACGTGATCGAGGCCTACCTGGGGGCGCCGGCATGAGCGAGCAGGTACTCGAGGTCACGGGCCTCACGGCGGGGTACGGCCCGATCCAGGTGTTGCAGGGGATGGACTTCCACGTCGGGAGCGGCGAGATCGTCGTCATCCTCGGCGCCAACGGGGCCGGCAAGACCACCACGATGCGTGCGCTGTCGGGGATGATCGCCCGCAAGGGCTCGATCGTGTTCGAAGGCAACGACCTGACCTCGGCCAAGCCCGACGTGGTCGTGCGCGCCGGCATCGCCCAGGTGCCTCAGGGTCGCGGCACGTTCACCGATCTCACGGTCGACGACAACCTCCACGCCGGGGCCTTCGCCCGCAAGGGATCCATCCAGGAGGACCTCGACCGCTGGTACTCGGTGTTCCCCCGGCTCGGCGAGCGGCGCGATCAGCGTGCCGGCAGCCTGTCGGGCGGTGAGCAGCAGATGCTGGCGATCGCCCGGGCGATGATGAGTCGACCCAAGCTGCTGCTGTGCGACGAGCCGAGCCTCGGCCTTGCGCCGATCATCACCCAGGACCTGTTCCGGATCCTGGGCGAGACCTCCCGTGAGACCGGCATGTCACTGCTGATCGTCGAGCAGAACGCCAACCTCGCACTCAAGCTCGCCGACCGGGCGTACGTCCTCGAGACCGGGTCGATCGTGGCCCAGGGCACCGGGGCCGAGCTGCTCGCCGACGACACCATCAAGCAGGCCTACCTGGGGGTCGGGTGATGGCTGCGATGGCTCCGATGCTCGCGTTCGACACGGCGCTGTTCGTCGAGCGCATGGTCAACGGCCTGGCCGAAGGCTCGATCTTCGCCATGCTGGCGCTCTCGCTGGTGGTGGTGTTCCGCTCCAGCGGCCAGCTCAACTTCGCCCAGGGCGAGATGGGCCTGTTCGGGGCCTTCCTCGTCTCCACCCTGACCCTCACCGGCTTCCCGGTCTGGATCTCGATCGGCATCGCCATGGCGGTCGGCTTCGTGCTGGCCTCGGGCGTGGAGCGGGTCATCATCCGCCCGATCGAGCACCGCAACCCCGGGGCCGTCGTGGTCGCTGCGATCGGTCTGTTCCTGGGCATCAACCAGTTGCACGCCCTCATCTGGGGGGTCGACGCCCGGCGCCTGCCGAGCCCGTTCCCCTCCGATGCCGACTCCTTCTTCCGGCTCTTCGGCGCCCCGGTCCGGTGGGAGCGGTTCGGCACCTTCCTGGTGCTGCTGGTGCTGCTGCTGTTCCTCTGGTTCCTGTTCAACAAGACCAAGATCGGCCTCGCCATGCGTGCGGTGGCCAACAACCCGGAGTCGGCCGGTCTGGTCGGTATCCGGGTCGGCTGGGTCCTGGCGATCGGATGGGGGCTGGCCACGGCCATCGCCGTGCTCGGCGCCTCGCTGCTCGCCCCACAGGGCGGGTTGAGCATCGCCCTGATGTTCGGCCCGTTCCTCACGGCCTCGGCTGCCGCGACGCTCGGCGGGCTCGACTCACCGGTCGGTGCCGTGGTCGGTGGGCTCACCCTCGGCGTACTGAAGGCGATCATGATCGGCTACGTCGGGTTCCTCGGTGGCGACATGGTGTTCACCGTGTCGCTCGCGATCATCCTGGTGGTGCTGCTCGTGCGACCCGGAGGGTTGTTCGGCTCGGTCAAGGTGGAGCGCGTCTGATGGCCATCACACCTCGCATCGTCATGAGGGGCAGCGCCCTGCACCGCACCGGCCAGCTCGTGCTGTTCGGCGGGTTCGCTCTGTTCTTCCTGCGGGCCGGCCTCGGGTGGAACCGCACCGGCCTCGGCCTGCTCACCGACGCGATCATCCTCGCCACGGTGGTCACCGGCCTCAACCTCATCACCGGCTACACGGGCCAGATCTCCATCGGCCACTCGGCCTTCTTCGGCCTCGGCGCCTACACCACGGCGATCCTCGTCGACTCCTACGGGTGGACCCACGGCTGGACCTTCCCGGTGGCCGCGATCCTCGCCTTCGCGCTCGGCGTCGTCGTGGGCCTGCCGGCGCTCCGGTTGAAGGGCATCTACCTCGCCTTGGTCACCCTCGGCCTGGCGGTCGCGTTCCCGGCACTCCTCAACTACAAGTACCTGGTCGACTTCACCGGCGGGGCGCTCGGCATCAAGAACCTCACCTACCTGCCGCCGTCGTGGACCCCCTTCGAGGGTCGCGGCGAACTGCACAAGTGGCTGTTCTGGCTGTCGCTGGGGATCTTCCTGCTCACGGCACTGGTCGCCTCGAACATGATCCGTTCGCGGATGGGCCGGGCGATGGTCGCGGTGCGCGACAACGAGACCGCCGCGGCCGTCATGGGCGTCGACCGGTCGGTGGTCAAGACCGTGACGTTCGGCATCTCGGCGGCGATGGCCGGTGTGGCCGGCAGCCTCTTCGCCGTCAAGCTCACCCTCGTCGAGCCGGTGATCGGCCTGTTCACGATCCTCGGGGCCATCACCTTCCTCGTGGCGATGGTCATCGGCGGCGCGGCCTCCACCTGGGGTCCGCTCGTGGGTGCGCTCTTCTACACCTACGTCAACGACTTCGCCCGCACCCAGGGCGAGCAGCGCGACATCGACGGCCTGGGCGGCGTGATCTTCGGCGTCCTGCTGATCCTGCTCGCCCGCTTCGCACCCTTCGGCGTGGTCGGGTTGCTCCGCAAGGCGCGGGCCAAGGTCGTCCGCGTCGTGCCCAAGCCACCCGCGGCGCTGGCCGCCGCGGGCGCCGCGGCCGGCAGCAGTGGCAACATGAACGACCACGGCGTCGACGACGACGCCGATGATCTCGCAGGGGCGACGGTCACCGCCCCCGCACCGACCGACGACGGCGATGCCGACCGCTCGGCCGGGGAACCATCGTGACCATCACCACTCAGGGGGACACCACCAGATGATGCGCAGGAAACTGCTCGCCTTCACCGCCGCGGGAGCACTCGTGCTCGCCGCCTGCGGTGGCGACGACGACACCGCCGATACCACTGCCGCGCCGGCCACCACCGCCGCGCCCGAGGCCACCGACGCGCCGGAGGCCACCGATGCGCCCGAGGCCACCGACGCTCCGGACACCACCGACGAGACCGAGACCACCGACGAGCCCGAGACGACCGAGGCGCCCGAGGAGAGCGGCGACGTCTTCGCCGTGAACGTCGACGACTGCGAAGATCCCGACGCAGCGACCGCCGCCATCGAGGGCGAGGTCGTGGTCGGCCAGTCGTCACCGCTGTCCGGCGGCCCGGCGGTGCTCTTCGCTCCGTGGTCCGACGGCTTCAACGCCTATTTCGACTACTGGAACGAGACCAACGGCGGCATCGGCGGCGAGATCCCCGTCCGCTTCGTGCTCAAGGACGACCAGTACCTGGCCGACCTGACCCGTCAGGCCGTCGACGAGCTGGTCTTCGACGAGGAGGTCGACCTCCTGTCGGGCATCATCGGCTCGCCGAACAACTCGGCCAACCAGGCCGACATGAACGCGCAGTGCCTCCCGCAGCTGTGGGCCGGCACCGGTGCCACCACCTGGGGCCAGGTCAACACCTACCCGTGGACCAGCGGTCTGCTCGTGCCGTACCCGATCGAGGTCGAGGCCTTCCTCGCCTACGCCGCGGAGCAGTTCCCCGACGGTGGCACCCTCGGTCTGTTCTACGTGAACAGCGAGTTCGGCCAGGAGTACGCCAAGGCTGTCGACGAGCGCGCCGCGGAGTACGGGTTCGAGATCGTGGCCGAGGAGACCATCGACGCCACCGACTCGGGCGCCCCCTCGGGCCAGATGACCAACCTGGTCGCGGCCGATCCCGATGCGATCATCGCCGTGCCGCTCGGCGCTGGCTGCATCGCCTTCATGACCGAGCTCGGCAACGCCAAGGCGGCGACCCCCGAGTTCGCTCCGATCGTCTACCAGACCGCCACCTGCGCCAACCCGATCTTCTTCGGTGCGGTCAGCAACGGTGGGTCGACGGGCGTGCTCACCTCCTCGAACGCCAAGGACGTGAACAACCCCGACCTGCAGGCCAACGATGCGGACGTCGCGGCGTACCTCGAGGCCTTCGCGGCGTCGGGCTCCTCGGCCGATCCGGGTGGCATCGCCGTTGCGGGCTGGCTCGCCGCCGAGACCACCGTGCACGTCCTCGAAGAGGCGTACGCAACGGGCACGCTCAGCCGCGAGACGATCATCAACGCAGTGCGCAACATCGACTACGAAGCGTCGCTGCTGCGTGACGGGCTCTCGTTCCAGATGGATGCCGGTGACGGCTTCATCGCCGAGGGCACCCAGCTCCAGGAGTGGACCGGGACCGGCTTCGCCGACATCGGTGAGGTGCAGAACTTCGAGGACTTCCTCGGCATCAAGGAGTAACCCTCCGACCACTGGTCACCGTTGACGCGAACGGGCCCGCTCCCCGAGGGGAGCGGGCCCGTTCCGCGTCCGGAGACCGGCGTTCGGCGCGACGTGCGATCAGCCGCCCGTGAGGTCGATGCACTCGAACATGGCCGTGAGCATCTCGTCGGGCAGATCGCCCTCGGCGGCACCGGCGAGCGAGTTCGGGTCGAAGCCGCTGAGCGCATCGCGGACGCAGTCGGCGTCGACGTCCATCCCGCTCGCCTCGAGCTGGGTGACGATCAGGTCGGCGAACGCGCTGGTGTCGACGCACGAGAACAGGTTGTCGCCGATCGCCTGGCCTGCCGGGCTGACCTCAGGATCACCGTCGGGGCCAGCTTCGAGGATCGCCGCCGCATCGGCATCGGAGAGCTGGCCGGCAAGATCCTCGACGCAGCCACGGTCGAGCTCGAGACCCTCGGCCTCGGCGGCCGCGACCAGCTGGTCGGCGACCTCGCCCTGGTCGCCGGAGGCCCCGTCGTCACCGCCGCAGGCGGAGAGGGTGAGTGCGGCCACCGCCGCGATGGGGAGGATGAGCTTGCGCATGGAGTTCCTTTCGTCCGACCGGTCGAACCGGTCCCGTCGTGACCGTTGCTCGGTCGGAGGTCGGACCAGGCGGCGCCGACCGGGAGAGCCTGGCAGATCGCGCAGCGCCCGCACGCGCATCGGTGGCCGTGACGCTCGTCAGGTCACGCCGGCCGGGATCGGCGTCCGCTCGCTCCGGGCACCGCGGACCGTGTCGATGGTGACGATCACGAGCGCGCACCACACCAACCCGAACCCGATGGCCCGGCTCACCGGCAACGGCTCGCCGTACAGCAGCCAGCCGAGGAGGAAGTTGATGATCGGCACCAGGTAGTTGAGCGGGCCGAGGAGGGTGAACGGCACCGAGCGCGCCGCCACCGCGAACAGCAGCAGCGGGACCGCCGTGATCACTCCGGTGCCCGCGAGGAAGACCCAGTCGATCCCCTGGGCGATGGCCGGGACGCCATCGGCCCGCGCCGCACCCCACAGCACGATCGCCACGGCCACCGGCATCAGCGCGAACGTCTCGCTCGCGAGGCTCTCGACCGGGCCGAGGGGGACCCGCCGCTTGGCGAGCCCGTAGACCGACCAGGAGCCGGCGATCACGAGGGCCGCCACGGGCACCCGCCCGTACGACACGGTGAGCACGACCACGGCGGCGACGGCGAAGACGATGGCCAGGCGCTTGGCCGGGTCGAGCCGCTCGCCGAGCACCAGTACCCCGATCGCGATCGTGCCGAGCGGCGCCAGGAAGTAGCCGAGCGCGGTCTCGATGATCTGGTCGTTGACCACGGCCCAGACGTAGGTGGTCCAGTTCACCGTGAGCAGGATCCCCGCCAGGGCGACGCGTGCCAGGAGGCGGGGCTCGCGGACCACCGCGGCGATCGCCGGCCAGCGACCCCGGACGCTGATGACCGCGGCCATCACGATCGCCGCCATCGCCATGCGCCAGCCGATCAGCTCCACCGGATGGAAGTCGGTGAGCTGCTTCCAGTAGACGGTGAGCGAACCCCAGATGACGTAGGCGGCCACCGCCGCCTGTATCCCTCGTCGCTGGTCCGGTCCCACGAGGCGACACGCTACGGGCGTCGACCGCCTTGGGTAGCGTCTCGCGACGATGGATCCCCTCGACGTCACCCTCACCTCCGAGTGGGCGGCCCTGCTCGCCACGTCGGTGCCCGGCAGCCTGCGCGAGCTGTTCGCGGCCGATCCCGACCGGGGGCATCGGCACACGCTCGACGTCGGTGATCTCCACATCGACCACGCGAAGCACCTGGTCGACGATCGGGTGCTGGCCGCCCTGTTCGCCGTGGCCCGGGCCGCGGGGGTCGAGGCCCATCGCGACGCAATGTTCGCAGGCGAGCCGATCAACGTCACCGAGGGACGGGCGGTGCTCCACACCGCGCTGCGCGCGCCGCGGGACGCATCGATCGTGGTCGACGGCCACGACGTGGTCCCCGACGTCCACGCCGTGCTCGACGCGATGGCGGCCTTCGCCGAGCGGATCCGCGACGACGGCCGCATCACCGACGTGGTCAACATCGGCATCGGTGGCTCCGACCTCGGGCCGGCGATGGCGGTCCAGGCGCTCGACGCCTATCGGCACCAGCGCATCCGCTGTCACTTCGTGTCGAACGTCGACGCCGCCGACGTGACCACCACGCTGCGCGACCTCGACCCGGCGCGGACCCTGGTGATCGTCTCGTCCAAGACCTTCACCACCGTCGAGACCATCACCAACGCCCGGACGGTGCGGAGCTGGCTCGTGCACACCCTCGGCGAGGCCGCGGTCGCCGACCACTTCGTGGCCGTCTCCACCAACACCGCCAAGGTCGCCGAGTTCGGCATCGACCCGGCCAACGTGTTCGGGTTCTGGGACTGGGTGGGCGGCCGCTACTCGGTCTACACCGCCATCGGCCTCTCGCTGGCCGTGGTGTTCGGACCCGAACGATTCCGCGAACTGCTGTCGGGCTTCCACGCCGT
>CAYRXQ010000096.1:0-688 GCA_964428115.1 uncultured Ilumatobacteraceae bacterium | reverse complement strand
GTACTAGCTCGACTCGGCCATCGGCCTGTCGATGTTGATCGCCGTCGGTCCCGAGGCGTTCCGGTCGTTCCTCGCCGGAATGCACCTGATCGACGAGCACTTCCGCACCGCACCCCTCGAGGCCAACGCCCCGGTGCTGCTCGCGATGTTGGGCATCTGGTACTCGAACGTGCTCGGGCACGACACCAAGGCCGTGCTGCCCTACGCCCAGGAGCTGGCCCGATTCCCCGCCTACCTCCAGCAGCTCGACATGGAGTCGAACGGCAAGTCGGTGCGCCTCGACGGGAGCCCGGTGACGACCTCGACCGGCCCGATCGTGTGGGGGGAGCCCGGGACGAACGGGCAGCACGCCTTCTACCAATTGCTGCACCAGGGCACGCGGGTGGTCCCGGTCGACTTCATCGGGTTCGCCAACCCGCACCACCCGCACCGCCACCACCACGACCTGCTGCTCGCCAACCTGTTCGCCCAGGCCGAAGCGCTCGCGTTCGGGCGCCCCGACGCGCCCGAACCGCACCGACGGTTCCCGGGGAACCGGCCGAGCACCACGATCCTGGCCGCGCACCTGACGCCCTCGGTGCTCGGCCAACTCGTGGCGCTCTACGAGCACATCGTGTTCGTGCAGGGAGCGGTCTGGGGCATCAACAGCTTCGACCAGTGGGGCGTCGAGCTCGGCAAGGAGCTCGCC
>CAYRXQ010000095.1:0-10681 GCA_964428115.1 uncultured Ilumatobacteraceae bacterium | reverse complement strand
GGGCGTCACGTGAGCCGTCGGCTCACCGTCGGTGATCATGATGATCTGCTTGTTGCCGCTCTGTCGGGCCAGCAGCTGGCGGGCGAGCACGAACCCGTGCTGCATGTTGGTGCCGTAGACGAAGTCCCACGACACCTCGGGCAGCTGCTCGGCGGTCAGGATGCGGGCGGTCTCGCTGAACCCGACCAGGCCCAGGTAGTCGCGCGGGAACTGCGAGGAGATGAGGTGATGCAGCGCCATCGCCACCTTCTTGGCCGGCAGGAAGTTGTCGCGCATCGGCATCGACAGCGACAGGTCGAGCATCAGCACCGTCGAGGACCGGGTCTGGTGCTCGGTCCGCTCGATCTCGAAGTCGTCGGGCGACAGCGAGACCGGCGTGCCCGGGCCCGACCGGCGCAGCGCGTTGCGGATCGTGCGGTGCAGATCGAGGTGGAACGGGTCGCCGTACTCGTACGGCTTGGTGTCGTAGGTGCGCTCGTGGCCCTGGCCCAGCCGGTGCATCTCGTGCTGGCCGATCTGGTCCTTGGTGAGGGTCGAGAACAGGTCGCGCAGCGCGTTGGAGCCGATCGCCCGCAGCCCCTTGGGGGTCAGCTCGAGCTTGCCCTCCTTCTGCTCGATGAGGCCGGCCTCCTCGAGCATCTTGGTGAGCTCGGCCAGCCGCTCGAGCGACTTGGCCGCATCGTCGCCCAGCAGGTCGCGGACCCGGTCGAGGTCGGCCTCGGCCAGCGCACCCGGGTTCGATGCGTTGCGCAGCAGGTGCTCGAGCTGGTCGAGATCGCCGAGGTCGCGCATCGTCTCCATGGCCTCGCCGAACCCCATCGGGTCCTGCCCCTGGAAGTCGTACGACTGCTGCCACCCCATCTGCGGGAACAGCTGCTGGAGCTGGGCGCCGAGCTGGTCCATCTGCCACCGCAGGTCCATGTCGCCGAGCAACTGATCGGACAGCTGCTGCATCTGAGCCCGCTGCTCGGGGGTCATCGAGTTGAGCATCGCCTGCATCGCGGCCATGCGGGCGGCCATCTGCTCGAGCAGCTCGTCGAGGTTCTGGGGGTTCTCGGGGAAGAAGTCGCCGAAACGCTCCATGAACTCCTCGAAGCCCGGATCCTCGCCGCGCGACCGCTTGTCGAGCATCTCGTTGAGCCCGGCGAGCATGTCCTTCATGCGCTCCATGTCGGCCGGCGTCATCTGCTCCATGGCGCCCGACATGCGGTCGACCATCTGCTGCATCAGCTCCTGACGCAGCTTGTCCATGAGCTGCTCGAAGCGCTGCCTGGCCTCGGCCGACTCGAAGTCGTAGGACTCCAGCTCGCGGACCTTGCCGGCCAGGTCGGAGGGCATGAGATCCAGGCGCATCGAGCGATCGGCCGCCGCGTCGCGCGCCGTGCGCTCACGGCGCTCGTCACCGCTGGTCTCGGCCTCGCGGACCGCGTTGTCGATCGCGTGGCGCTCCTCGTCGACGATGTCGTCGAGCTCGCGGGCGATCTCCTCGTAGACGCCACCCAGGTCCGAGCGGTCGAGGCGTTCCTGGCGCTCCCGACGCAGCCGCTCGAGCAGCTCCCGCACCCCCGCCAGCTGTTCGCCGTTGCGGTCGCGCAACCCCTGCTGCATCATCCGTCGCAGCGCTGCGTCGACGTCGCCGTGGTAGAGCAGTTCGTCGGTCAGCTCGCCGAACAGGGCGTCGGCATCGAGGTCGAATCCCCGCTGGCTCCCGTCCCATCGCGAGTAGGTGAACCGGGGTCCCATGGGCGAACCGTAGCCCTCCGTTCACACGCACGCCCACGCAGGCGGGGGTGCCCTGGCGTAGGCTTCGCGACGTGCGGGTACCCAGGACGTTCGTGTTCGTCGATCTCTCGGGATTCACGAACTACACGGCGGCCTTCGGCGACGACGCGGCCGGCCGGATCCTGAGCACGTTCCGCACCATCGTGCGCGAGGTCGCGTCCGAGCGTGGCGTCCGCATCGCCAAGTGGCTGGGCGACGGCTGCATGATCGTGGCCGTCGACCAGACCGACGCCGTCACCTTCACCATGGAGCTCGAGCGACGGGCCAGCGCGGTGTGCGCCCCGCTCACCCTGCGCGCCGGGATCGCCACCGGCCATGCGCTGCTGTTCGAGGGCGACGACTACATCGGCTCGGCGGTCAACATGGCCGCCCGGCTGTGCGACCTCGCGAAGGGCTTCGAGGTGCTCATGCCGACCATGCACCTCGATCGCCTGCCCGAGGGCATCGTCGCCACCCCGCAGGGCGAGGTCGAGCTGCGCGGGTTCCCGGGCCCGATCGAGGTCGTGCAGCTCAGCGGCACGCCCTCGCTCGCCGACCGCAACGACACCGGCGAGCTGTGGACCCGCTCGCCGTTCATCTGAGCCGCCTCCGGTGACCCCCTCCCCCACCGGCCCCCGACGTGGGGCGTCGATCCCGACGGCCGCGTCGCTCGGCCACTCGCCCGGGTCGACCCTCGGCCCGACGGCGGGCAACGCGTTCGAGCAGCGCTGGGCCGACGACCTCAACGCCGTCGCCGAGCACGGCGACACCGCGATCCGACTGACACTCGACTGGGCGCGCCTGCAACCGCGGGCCGGCGGCCTCGACGGGCAGTGGGCCGAGTGGTACGAGGGGGCGCTGGTCGCCAGCCGCCGGGTCGGGCTCGACCCGTGGGTGGTGCTCGTCGAGGGCACAGCCGACGGGGTGGCCGCCATCCCGCGCTGGTTCGACGACGAGGGCGGGTTCGACGACCCGGTCGCCGCCGGCCGTCACTGGCCTCGCTGGGCCGAGCGGGCCGCCGACCGGTTCGGCGATCTCGTAGCCGGATGGATCCCGCTCCTGACCGCACCGCCCGATCCCGTGGCGCGCTGGCGCGACGCGTGGAGCGCGCTGGCCGGCCCGGCACCGGTGGTCCGGGTGGTCACCCTCCCCGACGACCGGCGCCTGCTCGACCGACCCGTCGCCTGGGGGGATCAGCCCGACTGGTGCGACCGATCGGGGCTGCGGGTGTCGGTGACGACCGACGGGGTGCTCGCCGGCGAGGGGCGCCGGCGTGAGCGAGAGCGCCTCGGCGAGCTGGTGCGGATGCTCGCCGAGGACGGTCCCGATCTGCCGATCGTGGTGGCCGACCTGGTGATCGCCGCGCACGACCGGTCGAGCGAGCTGCACGCCGCGGCGGTCGAGGTGGCCATGGACGCGTGCGCCGAAGCCGTCGCCGACGGGATCCCGGTGGAGTTGGTGTTCGGTCCGCTGGCCGACGGCACCCGCCCGGCGGGCTGATCAGCCGCGACCGCGATAGGTCGCGCTGGAGCCCGACGCGTCCTTGTTCAGCCGCTTGCTGAGGTGCAGGCCCTCGAGCACGAACTCGACCGCCGAGGCCACCGCGGCCGGTGACTCGTCGCCCCCGGTGAGCGCGGCCACCGGTGCCCGCAGGGCCGGCACCGATTCGACCAGCGCGGCGAGCTCGGCGCTCGGCAGGTCCTCGCCGGTGTGGGCGATCATGCCCTCCTCGAAGGCCGTGACCACGTCGCGGGTGTGCGTCGGATCGACCCGGTCGCGGTACACCGACAGCACGGCACCCTTCACGAGGTTCTCGAACACCGCCCCCTCGCGTCCGTCCTCGATCGACTCGATCTCGATCTTGCCGATCGAGCTGGCCGCCAGGGCGTCGAGGTCGTCGACGCGGGCCACCACGTGGCGCTCCCCGTGGCGCAACCCGCGGCGCAGCGCGTTGGCGGCGAGGGCCTCGTAGTTGGCCACGCTGAGCCGGACGCTGACCCCGCTGCGCTGGTTGACGTGCGAACTGGCCCGTGCCAGCTGACTGAAGGTGGCCACCACCTCGCCGAGGTACTCGGGGACCACGACCGTCGCCCCGTCCTCACCGGGGACGTCGAGCGTGCGGGCCTCCTGCTTGACGATCTCGTACTCGAGCGCCGCCTCGAGCGGGTAGTGGGTGCGGATCTGGCTGCCGAAGCGGTCCTTCAGCGGGGTGATGATGCGCCCGCGGTTGGTGTAGTCCTCGGGGTTGGCCGACGCGACGAGCATCACGTCGAGCGGCAGGCGGATCTTGTAGCCGCGGACCTGGACGTCGCGCTCCTCGAGCACGTTGAGCAGGCCGACCTGGATCCGCTCGGCGAGGTCGGGGAGCTCGTTGATGGCGAAGATGCCGCGGTTGGTCCGCGGGACCAGGCCGTAGTGCAGGGTGAGCTCGTCGGAGAGGTAGCGACCCTCGGCGACCTTGATCGGGTCGACCTCGCCGATGAGATCCGCGATCGAGGTGTCGGGGGTGGCCAGCTTCTCGCCGAAACGGTGGTCGCGGTGGATCCACTCGATCGGTGTGTCGTCGCCCAGCTCGGCGACGAGCTCACGGGCGTACTTCGACACCGGATGGTAGGGATCGTCGTTGATCTCGCTGCCGGCGACCATCGGCATCCACTCGTCGAGCAGGCCGGTCAGCGAGCGGATCATGCGGGTCTTCGCCTGGCCGCGCTCGCCGAGGAAGATCACGTCGTGCCCTGCCAGCAGTGCGTTCTCGAGCTGCGGCATCACGGTGCGCTCGTAGCCGAGCACGCCCGCGAAGAGCGGCTCCCCGGCGGCGATCCGACGGACCGCGTTGGCGCGGATCTCGTCCTTGACCGGACGGGACTGCCATCCCGAGGACTTCAGCTCACCCAGCGTCGACGCGTGTGCTCCCATGGGGCGAACCTACCCCTCCGACCTGGCCGCCGTCCTGTGGGACGACCGCTCGGCGCAGCCGTCGGCCGATCAGCCGAGCAGGGCGGTCGCGATCCAGAGCACCGACATGCCGGCGAGGAGCGAGTACACGAGCGACCAGCGACGCCAGGCGACGAACCCGGCGGCCACGAGCGCGAGCACCTCGGCGAGCGGAAGGTCGGGGGATCCGGAGCCACCGGCTGCGAGGCTCACGACCAGCGCGGCGAGCACCGCCGGACCGACGTTGCGCAGCGCCCGCTCGACCGCCGGGGGGAACGTCCGGTCGGCGAAGACCAGGATCAGTCCGGCGCGGGTCAGGTAGGTGCCGATCGCAACGGCCACGACCGCGACCAGCGCGGCGGTCGTGGTCATGCGACCGACCCCTGGCCGAGCGGCGTGCCGTCACCGGTGCCACCCGACGGCGCGACCGGAGCGACGGGTGCGCCCGGCGCGACCGGCGGCTCCCAGCGCTCGGCGATCGCACCGGCGATCACGCCGGCCGCCGCGCCGACCACGATCCCGAGGCGGTCGCGCAGCCCGACCGCCGCGAGGCCGACCAGCCCACCCACCACCGCGGCCACCGCAGCCGGTCGGCGGTTGACGGCGTAGAGCACGAGCCCGGTGAACATCACCGCCGGGGCGAAGTCGAGCCGCCACGACGTCGGGATGATCGGCCCGACGATCATGCCGATGCTCACGAACGCGATCCAGGTCGCGTAGAACAGGAGCCCGGCCGACAGGTAGTAGCGGCGGAAGTCGACCGCGTCACGGTCGGACTGGAACGTCGCGAGGGCGAAGACCTGGTCGATCAGCAGGAACGGTCCGACCCAGCGGAACCACCGTGGTTGGTGGCGGAACATCGGGGCCATCGCTGCGCTGTACATCACGTGGCGGCTGTTGATCACGAGCGCCGCCACGATCACCGCCCACACCGACGCGGCGCCGGCGAGGGTGACCATGGCGAGTTGCGAGGCCCCGGCGCACACCACGACCGAGGTCGACCAGCCCAACCCGACCGGCATCGCCGACTCGGTGGTCGCCAGCCCGAGGACGAACCCGAACGGCACCGCCGGCACCAGCAGGGGCACCGAGTCGAGGAGCGCGCGCCGGTCGATCACGTGGGCCGAGGGTACCCACGGGCTCGGATCGGTACGCTCCCGGGGTGGACCTCGGGGGGGTGTGGCGGGTGACACCCGCCGACGACGACGTCCGCCGTGACGGCATCGGCCTCGACAGCGACGACGGTTCGTGGGCCACCATCCAGGTCCCCGGCCACTGGCGCCTGAGCCCGGGCTTCGAGCAGCACGACGGCCCGCTCCTCCACCGCCGTCGGTTCGACCTGACGCCACCCGAGGACGGCCGACGCCGGTGGATCACCTTCGACGGCATCTTCTACCAGGCCGACGTGTGGCTCGACGGCGCCTATCTGGGGGATCCCGAGGGCTACTTCGTCCCACATGCGTTCGACGTCACCGCGCTCAGTCGGCTGACCGACGAGCACGTCCTCGCCGTCGAGGTCGCCTGCCCGCCGCACCGCTCCCACCGCGGTCGTCGCAACATCACCGGTGTCTTCCAGCACTGGGACGGGCTCCCCCTCAACTGGAACCCCGGCGGCATCTGGCGCGACGTCCGGGTGGTCGACACCGGTCCGGTGCGCATCGACCGGCTCCGCGTCCTGTGCCGCGACGCCGACGACACCCGCGCCCATCTGCTGTTGCACACCCGCCTCGACAGCGACGCAGGTCGCACGGTCCGGCTGCGCACCCGCATCGACGGTCGGCCCGTGGCCGAGTCGGAGCACGTGCTCGCGGCCGGGGTGAACGAGGTCGAGTGGCGGCTCGACGTCGACCGTCCGGCGCTGTGGTGGCCGCGGGCGCTCGGTGACCAGCCGCTCACCGCCGTCGAGGTCGACGTCGTGGTCGACGGTGCCACGAGCGACGCCGCCTCCCGACGCACGGGCCTGCGACAGGTGGCGTGGAACGACTGGATCTGCTCGGTCAACGGCGAGCGGTTGTTCCTCAAGGGCGCGAACCTGCTCCCGACGCGTGCCGGCCTCGCCGCCGCGACGCCCGAGGAGGTCCGGCGCGACGTGGAGCTCGCCGCCGAGATCGGCCTCGACGTGCTGCGGGTGCACGGCCACATCGCCCGCCCTGAGGTCTACGACGCAGCCGACGAGCTCGGCATCCTGCTCCTGCAGGACTTCCCGCTCCAGTGGGGCTACGCCCGGTCGGTGCGGCCGCGGGCCGTCGAGCAGGCCCGCGCCGCGGTCGACCTGCTCGGGCACCATCCCTCGATCGCATCGTGGACGGCCCACAACGACCCGGCCGCCGTGGCGGTGGGCCTCGAGGGCGACACGCCGCGGCGACGCCTCACCTATCTCGCCGCACACCAGTTGCCCTCGTGGAACAAGTCGGTCCTCGACCGATGGGTCAAGCGGGCCTTCGAGACCGCCGATCCGACGCGGCCCTGCGTCCCGCACTCGGGGGTGCTCCCCCACCTGCCCCGCCTCGACGGCACCGACAGCCACTTCTACTTCGGGTGGTACCACGGCACGGTCGACGACCTGGCCCGCACGGCCCGGCGGATCCCGCGCCTGTTCCGGTTCCTGTCGGAGTTCGGCGCCCAGTCGGTCCCCGACCACGCCGACTTCATCGACCCAGCCGCCTGGCCCGACCTCGACTGGGAGCGTCTCGGCCACGAGCACGGGCTGCAGAAGTGGGTCTTCGACCTGCGGGTGCCGCCCGCCGAGCACCCGACCTTCGAGTCGTGGCGGCACGCCACCCAGACCTACCAGGCCGAGCTGGTTCGTCGACACGTCGAGACGCTGCGACTGCTCAAGTACCGACCGACCGGCGGGTTCTGCGTGTTCGCCTGGAACGACCCGGCGCCGATGGTGTCGTGGAGCCTCCTCGACCACGAGCGCTCCCCCAAACCCGCCTTCCGTGCCCTCGCCCGGGCCTGCGCGCCGGTGATCGTGGTGATCGAACAGCCGCCGCCCGCCGTCACCGTCGGTGATCGGCTGAGGCTCCGGCTCCACGTGGTCAACGACCTCCGCACACCGCTGGAGGACGCGGTGATCGACGTGACTGCGACCTGGCCGGGCGGCCGACGGGCATGGCGGTTCGGCGGCGAGATCGGTGCCGACGAGGCATCCAAGGTCGGGCGCATCGACCTGAAGGTGCCCGACACGCTCGGGGTGCTGCGCGTCGATGCCCGCCTCACCGCCGGCGACCTGGTGGTCGACCGCCACGTCACGACCGCCGTCACGGTCGCTCCCGACTGACCGTCCCGCCCGGGCGACGACCTCCCGCGGCGTCAGTCCCGCAATCTGTAGTCCAGAATGGTCGCGACATGCATTTCACAAGGTCTGCGATATGTAGCCCACAGGACCTGCAGGGTGTAGGGTAGCCACATGGCCGTCTACCGCCCACGCATCGTCGATTCCGTGTTGGCTGACCGTCTCGCCTCCGCTGGTGCGGTGCTGGTCGAAGGTCCGAAGGCATGCGGGAAGACGTTCACCGCCGAACAGCAAGCCGCCAGTCGCGTCTACCTGGACACTGATGATCAGGCACGCGCTGCGCTCGGCGTGGACCCCACGCTCGTGCTGTCCGGTGACCCACCGCAGCTCATCGACGAGTGGCAGCTCGACGCCACGAGGGTGTGGAACCACGTACGCGCCGCGGTCGACCGTCGCCAGGCCAGCGGGTTGTACATCCTGACCGGCTCCGCCACGCCGCCCGACGACGCCCGGCGGCACAGCGGCGCCGGGCGCTTCGCCCGAGTGACGATGCGGCCGATGAGCCTCTTCGAGTCGGGCGACTCGACCGGCGAGATGTCGTTGGCGGCGATGCTCGACGGACACCGGGCGACCGCAAGGCCGACCGAGGTGACCGTGCCCCGTTACGCAGAACTGGTCGTTCGTGGTGGTTGGCCGCTCAACCTCACGAGGACAGTCGCCGCTGCAGCTCGAGCGAACATCGACTACGTCACCACGATCACCGATGTGGACCTGCCCACGATCGACCCGGCCCGGCGGCATCCCAGGCTGGCCCTGCGGATCCTGCAGGCGCTCGCCCGCAACATCGGGATGGACTACGTCATCACCCGCGTCGCACGGGAAGCGAGCACCGACGACTCTGAGCTCGCCCGATCGACGGTCTACGACTACCTGGCACCACTGGAGCGCCTGATGACGCTCGATCCGCTCGAAGCATGGTCATCGCATCTGCGTTCACGGGCCCGTCTGCGCACCTCGCCGCGGGTGCAGTTCTGCGATCCATCCGTTGCGGCTGCTGCACTTCGCGCCGGACCGGACCAGCTGCTCGCCGACCTGAACTACTTCGGGTACCTGTTCGAAGCGCTCGTCGTGCGTGACCTACGAGTGTTCGCCGACGCGGTGGACGGCACCGTGCAGCACTACCGGGACTCCGACGGTCTGGAGATCGACGCGGTCGTCACCGCTGGCGACGGACGCTGGGCGGCGTTTGAGGTGAAGCTCGGCCAGGACGACATCGACATGGCTGCTGCCAACTTGCTCGCCTTCGGCCGCAAGGTCGACACGACCAGGGTCGGCAAGCCGGCGACGCTCGCCGTGATCACCACCACCGGATACGGCTACACCCGCCCTGACGGCGTCGTCGTCCTGCCTGCCGCCACCCTCGGTCCCTGACCGTCGTACCCGTCGACCGGCTCACACCCATCGAGAACCGACCGGGAGTAGCAGCGACGGTTCCGCTGTCTGCCAGTCTGTCGAAGATGAGCGGTGTCGAGGTGCTCGTCGCCGTCGTCATCGCGGTCGGGCTGGTGGGCATCGTGGTGCCCCTGCTTCCCGGCGCGTTGCTCGCCTGGTCGGCCATCGTCGTGTGGGGCTTCACCGTCGGCACCGCCACCGGTTGGGCCGTCGTGGGCGTGGCAACCGCATTCATCGCTGCCGGCCAGGTCGTCAAGTACACGATCCCCAGCCGAGGGCTGCGCGCCGACGGGGTTCCCAACCGCTCGCTGGCCGTCGGTGGGTTGATGGCCATCGTCGGGTTCTTCGTCGTCCCTGTCGTGGGAGTGCTCATCGGCTTCGTCCTCGGCGTCTACGCGTCGGAGGTCCAGCGGGTCGGTGCACGGACGGCGTGGCCGTCGACCAAGGCGGCCCTTCGCGCCGTGGGCATCTCGATGCTGCTCGAGCTGACCTCGACGCTCTTGGCTGCGGGCGTGTGGATCATCGGGGTGACCATCACCTGACCGGTGGACCGAGGTCGTACCCCGTGACGGCGTCGACCCGGAAGCGTTGACCTCCGAGACGTGGGATCCAGGCGACCCGCGCCCGCCGCGAAACTCAGACCCGGCTGAGGTTCTTGCGGTTGGCGAACTTCGCCTTGCGGTAGTCGGCGTTCATCAACGCGATCACGTCGATCGAGATCTGCTTCGGACACGCGGCCTCGCACTCACCGTGGTTGGTGCAGGAACCGAAGTGCTCGTCCATCGTCTCGACCATCGCCTCGACCCGGCGGTACCGCTCGGCCTGCCCCTGCGGGAGCAGGTTGAGGTGCGTGACCTTGGCACCGGTGAACAGGCTGGCCGCGCCGTTCGGGCAGGCCGCCACACAGGCGCCGCAGCCGATGCAGGCCGCAGCGTCCATCGCCGCATCGGCGACCGGCTTGGGGATCGGGATGAGGTTGGCGTCGGGAGCACCGCCGGTGTCGGCCGAGATGAACCCGCCCGACTCGACGATCCGGTCGAACGCCCCTCGGTCGACCATGAGGTCCTTGATGATCGGGAACGCGCTCGCCCGCCACGGCTCGATCACGATCTCGTCGCCGCTCTTGAACGTCCGCATGTGGAGCTGGCAGGTGGCCGTGCCGCGCTGAGGTCCGTGGGCCTGCCCGTCGATCATCAGCGAGCAGGTGCCGCAGATGCCCTCACGACAGTCGTGGTCGAAGGTGACCGGCTCGGTGCCCTCCGACAGCAACCGTTCGTTGAGGATGTCGAGCATCTC